>DASZZX010000085.1:0-1836 GCA_036260415.1 Nitriliruptorales bacterium | reverse complement strand
CGACGTTCCAGGAGCTGTACCCACGACACGACGTGCGCCTGCGGGTGGACGCCGACGCGGTCGGGGCCGAGATCACCCGCACGCTGCGCAACCTCCGCTTCGACTTCGGTGACCCGGGTCTTTGAGGTGCCGGGCGACGGGCACTTGGTGGCGTGGCGCCGGGTCGGGCGACGGGTCGGCCTGCTCGTGGCCGGGTGGGTCGCGTTCGGCGCCCTCGGAGCCGGCGTGACCGCCGCGCTCAGCGGCGGGCTGACGGCCACCCGATGGTCGCTGTGGCTGGGGGTCGGGCTCGCCGGCGCGGTCGCCAGCGCGGTCGCAATCGTGGCCTGGTCGGCGGTCCGGGGCATGCTGCGAGCAGGTGGGCGCGGCGAACGGCTGGCGGCCGGCGACGTCGGGCTGCTACCGCCGCGCCGCCGGCCGGAGCGGCCCCGGTGACCTCGTTCCCGAGCCTCTCGCCAGCGGGGGAGCGCCGCCAGGCGCGACTGGTCGACGCCCGCCTGCAAGCGGTGGTCGACGCGTCACGGCCGGTCGGGGAGCTCGAGCGGTTCGCCACCGCGATCTGCGGTGCCAGCGTCGACGTCGTCCGCCTGCACGACGAGACCGCCAGCGAGGACGCGCTGCGGACCGCCGCGGACGCCCTGCGGCGGGTGTGCGACCGCAGTGGCGCGCTGTTCGTGGTGGACGCGCTGCCAGGGCTGGCCCTACAGGTGGGCGCGGACGGGGTGCACGTCAGCCGGACCGATGTGCACCCCGATCACGCCCGCCGGACCGTCGGGCCTGACCTGCTGGTCGGACGGACCGCGCACACGAGGGGCGAGTACGACCGGGCCGCGGACGAGGACGTGGACTACGTGGCCGTGACCCGCGAGTTGGCGCCACACGCGGCGGGGCACCCCCACCACCCCTGGTTCGCCGACGCCGGTCCCGACCTGACCAGCGCCGCGGCGGTACTCGATCGGGGCGCGCGCCGGCTGGTGGCCGACAGCTGCCTGCGGACCGCAGCCGATCCGGCGGCGCTGTGCTGGGCGCTGCGTCGGGCGCTGGCGGCGCACCTGCGGTGACCGCCCCGCGCAGCGTCGGCGTCGCCCCTGAGGTGATCGCCCCGCGCACCGTCGGCGTTGCACCCCGGGGCGGCCTGCAGTCGCGGCTGGCGTCGCGGCGGTGCCAGTGGTGAGCCGGCCGCCTCACACGCGCCGTGGCCGGGGCGTTGTTGGGGGGTGACGCTGCCACCGTTCCAGGCGCTGCTCGACACGCACGGTCGGGACGTGCACCGGTTCCTGCTCGCGATGGTCGGGCCCGACGAGGCCGATGACTGCTACCAGGAGACGGTGCTCGCGGCGCTGCGTGCCTACCCGAGTCTGCGGTACGCCACCAACCTACGCGGCTGGCTGGTCACGATCGCTCACCGCAAGGCGGTGGACAGCCACCGCGCGAGGGGACGGAGGGCGGTCCCCGTGGCGGAGGTGGATGGCGGGCGGGTGGTCGCGGCCGCGCCGTCGCTGGACGGCGACGACGCGCTCTGGGCGGCGGTGCGCGCGCTGCCGGGCAAGCAACGCGCCGCCGTCGTGCACCGCTACGTCAACGACCTCTCCTACGCCGACGTGGCGCGGCTGCTGGACTGCTCGCCGGACGCTGCTCGGCGCAACGTGCACGAGGGCCTGCGCAAGCTGCGACGCTGGTGGGAGGAGCGAACGTGAACGACCTCGAACGGCGGCTGGGCGAGGGTCCCGTCGGCGCGCCCCCCGACACCGCCGCGGTCGAGGTGCCCCACTTCGACGGCAAGGAGTCGGACTGCGTCTGGCATCGCCTCTTCCTCGACGGCTGCATCCCAGAGAT
>DASZZX010000084.1:0-2292 GCA_036260415.1 Nitriliruptorales bacterium | reverse complement strand
CGAGGTCCGCGCTCCGGGTCACGTCGCCTGCCAACGCGATGGCGCCGTCCACACCGTCGAGGGAGTCCTTCAGACGATCGCCGTCGCGGTCGACGGCCACGACGCGTGCGCCCTCGGCGACGAACCGGCGTACCGAGGCCAGCCCGATACCGGATCCACCTCCGGTCACCACGGCGACCTTGTCCTCGAGTCTCATCTCTTCTCCTCCTGCTCGGATCAGGACCGGTCAGTCGGTGAGGGCCGCGAGGACGATGTCGCCGAGGCGCTGGGTCCGGGGTAGGTGGTCGGTGTCCTCCAGGGAGCCGACGGTGATGAGCGTGAAGCAGACGTCCCGCGCCGGGTCCACCCAGAAGCAGGACGTGCCGGCGCCCCAGCCGCCGAAGGTGCCCTTGCTGCCCAGGTTGGGCAGCGGACCGGGCGTGAGAGCGTCACCGCGGACGAAGAACCCCAGCCCGTGGTATGCCGGCCACGGCAGCCAGTTGCGCATCTGGAGCGCGTAGTCCAGCAGGGAGTTGGGCATCTCGCCGGTGTGGTTGCGGGCGGCGAGCTCGATCATGGCGGGGGAGAGCAGCCGGTAGCCGTTCCGGACCCCTCCGCCGCGCAGGAGATCGGCGAACTTGTAGAAGTCCTCGGCCGTCGTGGTGTAGCCCGCACCGGGCATCTGGGAGCCGGGCGCCGTGATGAGGTGGCCCGAGCCCTCGATGCCCTCGATGGTGAACATGCCCGCGGGACGCCGGTAGCGGGCCACCACGGGCGCCAGGTAACGATCGCCCGGTGGCGGCCCGAGGGTCGTGCTGTCCATGCCGAGCGGCCGGAGGACCTCGTCCGCGACGATGGCGTCGAAGGAGCGCTTGCCGGGATCGACCGCCACCAGCATGGACGCCATTACCGCGTGGGCGCCGAGCTTCGAGTAGAGGACGCGCTGCCCGGGCGGGGTCTCGGGTGCGGAGGCGCACACGTAGGCGGTGAAGCGCTCGAGCGAGATCAGGTCTTCGACCGGGAGCATGGGGACGTCGGCGAGCACGCCACCGGTGTGGGTGAGCAGGTGGAACAGCGTGACGGAGCCCTTGCCCCGGGCTCCGAAGTCGGGCAGGACCTCCGCGACCGGCTGGGTGAGCGAGAGCAGTCCCCGCTCGACGAAGCTCAGCACGGTCGCGACCACGAGCTGCTTGCTGATCGAGAAGGGGACCAGCACGTCGTCGGTCCGCAGCGCCCGCTCCTGCGACCGGTCGGCGAAGCCGATCGCCTCGTCCACCACCAGGTGACCCGCTCGGCCGACTGTGATCTGGGCACCGTCGTAGAAGCCGGTGTCGACGTCGTGCTGGATCGACTCGACGAGCCGCTGCAGCCGCTGCGGGTCGAAGCCGACCTCTCCCGGATCCGTCATCTCCATCGGTGACATCCCTCCCAGGGGCTCGGGGACTCGGCAACAACCTGGGCGCCAAGCTCGTACGCCGCACAGAATTTCGCTGAGCGAACGAAGCCTATGTGATGGCGCACCCCTCCACAACAGACCGGCGGGCAGGTCGACTGGCCGCACGACCCACCGGACACGACGTGGACCTCGACCGGACACGGGAACCGGGTGAGCGACCGGTACCGACCGGGCGTCCGTGGACGGGCGTGCACGTGGAGCCACGAGCAGCGATCCTGGCGGGGGTCGGGGAGTGGCTGCCGCGGCCAGGAGGAGGGTCTGACGTGTGGGGTCGCCGATCGGTCACCGGGCCGGCCAGGTGAGCAGACTCAGGTTGCCGCGGCGCGCCGGCCGGGCAGGTGGACCGGACGACCTGCCCCGCGAGGACGTCGCGAGCCGCGTGTCCGCCTACGTGTACGGCAACGTCCTGGTGATGGCAGCGTTGATCGCACTGGACCCGGACGGGCTGCGGGGACCCAAGGGCGTGCTCTACCTGTTCGGGGTCGGGATCTCGACGTTCGTCGCGCACACGGTGGGGGAGGCGGTCGGACTGCGGGTCCGGGAGGGCCGATCGCTGGACAGGACTGCCCTCCGGCATGAGATCCGGGCTGCGCTGCCCATCGTGACGGCCGCCGGTGCCCCCATGGCGGTGCTGCTGCTGGCGTGGATGGACCTCCTGGACGCCGACGTGGTGCTCGTGCTGGCGCTCGTGCTGGTCGACGTCCGGTTGGCCCTGCTGGGCTCGGTGGTGGCGTGGGTGTCCGGGGAGCGCAGTTCGACCCGGGTGTTCCTGGCGGGCTTCGTCCTGGCGGTCGTCGCCGCTGCCACGGCCGTGCTCAAGTGGCAGCTGACGCACTGAGCAGCGGTGACCGGGACTG
>DASZZX010000083.1:0-1745 GCA_036260415.1 Nitriliruptorales bacterium | reverse complement strand
GAAATTGACCATCGAGTACGCCGCGCCGGCCATCTCGGCGACCCGGGCAGCGACCGCGTCGAAGTCCGGATCAGGGGTAATGAGCCCCAGTGCCTGTAGCCGTTCGGTCCGCCGCTCGATCTCAGGGTCATATGGTGCGGTCATCAGGTTGCGGTCGGTGGGAAGATCAGTCACCATCACGCGCTCCAGGTAGTGGTTGAGTGGCCCGGATTCAGATGTTCTCGGGACGTGTGCAGGACGTTCTCCAGGAGTGTGACCAGCACGTTGCTGGTCGAGCGGGTATTGCGCGCGTCGCAGCGAACGAGCGGTACGTGGGCCTTGAGCGCCAGCGCGGCTCGCACCTCGTTGTCCTCGTACCGGTACTGATCGCCGTCGAACTCGTTGATCGCCACGAGGAACTTGATGTCACGATGCTCGAAGAACTCGACCGCGGCGAAGCAGTCCTGCAGACGCCGGGTGTCGGCCAGCACCACCGCTCCGATCGCTCCTCGTGACAGCTCCTCCCACATGAACCAGAAGCGGTTCTGACCGGGCGTGCCGAACAGGTAGAGCACCATGGACGTGGCGTGCAGCGCCGGATTTCTGATCGGGAACGTGATACGGCCGAAGTCCATCGCGACCGTGGTGGTCGTCTTGTCCTCGATACCCGCCAGGCTGTCGACGGCAACGCTTGCGGTTGTGATGACCTCTTCCGTGGTCAGTGGCTCGATCTCGCTCACCGCGCCGACGAACGTCGTCTTGCCCACACCGAAGCCGCCCGCGATGAGGACCTTGAGCTGGAGGGGAAACTGCTGGTTATAGGCGTTTGAGGCCAGCAATCAATTCCTCCAGTACTTCCGGGCTGTTCGCGAACTCGTCAGGCGGCGTGGGGGCGTGGCTGATCGCTGCGCCGGACTCGATGAGATCTGACAGCAGCACTTTGGTGGCAATCACCGGTTGTCGAAGCTGCGCAGCAATCTCCGCGACCGACGCGGGCACGTGGCACAGGCGCAGCGCTTCGGCATGCTCGATGCCCAAACGCTCTTCGGAGACAACGCCGTGGCCGGTTGCCCTGACCAAGGACATGAGGTCGAGTGCCATGCTCGGCTGGGTGCGGCCGCCCGTCGCCGTGTAGGGACGAACCCACAGCTCGAAGCGTTCATCCCCGGGATGGCGGGACTCGTCGCCGTGACCGACCATGATCACCGCAGTTCGCTGCCCGCGCTCGCATTGGGGAGCCTGCTGGGGGTGGAAAGGTGGGCGGGAACCTGCCTGACCAACCGCTCGATCTCGTAGCCCATGATCCGCGGGTCGACGTCACGGCCGGCCAGTACGGCGAGCGCACTGCCGGCGGCCGCGGCCGCGACGAACAGCATGATGTCACCCAACTCCGTGACCACCTGGCGGAAACCCGCGCTGCCGGCATCGCCGAAGCGGGCGCCCACTTGCTGCGCGAGCGAGCACATACTGCTGGCAAGGGCCGCGAGGGTGTCCTTCTGCTGGTCGTCCAACCCAGCCCAGTACTTGGGCAATCCGTCGACCGACAACAACACCGCGCTGCGGGCTCCCGGAACTGCTTCGATCAGGCGGGTGAGGAGCAAGGTCATATCTGCCATATTGCGAGATCCCCCGTTGGTGTTCCTGGTTGTTACGCGTCGCGCTCCGGGCCTTCCGGGTGCGCCCCCTCGGCACGTCGGCGGCCTTCCAATACCGAGGCGAACAAGGTTGGGTCGTGGCCCGTGATCGGCCGGACGGGTGCTTGCGGC
>DASZZX010000082.1:0-1575 GCA_036260415.1 Nitriliruptorales bacterium | reverse complement strand
GCTCGTCGAGACCGGCGTTCAGCCGCGCGTCGCTGCGGTCCGGGAGCTGCACGCCGACCAGCACCGCACGCTCGACCGGGCGGAAGACCTCCACACCCTCCTGCGGGCGGCCCTCCTCGACGACGTCGCGCTGGCGGCGTCGCAGGTCCGCGCGGCGGAGCGTCGCGTCGGCCCGTCCGTCGCCGTCGCGTCGTGTCGCGCTCATGGCTGCACCCTCGCCCCTGCGGGACTCATGCAGCGACCCGCTGCAGCCAGAGCGGGTCGAGGATGCCCTGCGCCACCTCCACCGCGGGGCCGGTCAGGACGACGGACGGGTGCTCGGTGGGTGCGTAACGGGTGGTGAGCTCGCCGCCCGGCCACAGCTGGATCAGCTCGTCGCCGGCGCGGCCCCGCGCGTGCAGTGCGACCGCCACCGCGCAGGCCCCGCTGCCGCACGCGGCGGTCTCCCCCACTCCACGCTCCCACACCCGCACCCGAACACGGCCGTCACCGAGCGGCTGCACGAACTCGACGTTGGTGCGTTCCGGGAAACGCTCGTGGACCTCGAGCGCCGCTCCGAGGCCGCTCACCGGAGCCGAGGCCACGTCGTCGACCAGCACGACCGCGTGGGGGTTGCCCATCGACACGGCGCTGACCCGTACCACGCGGCCGTCCACGTCGACCGGCTCGTCGATCGCCTGCGGACCGTCCGCGTGGAAGGGGACGGCACGCGGGCGCAGAGCCGGGGCGCCCATGTCCACGCTCGCGGCGACGACGCGACCCTCGGGCCCGCGATGCACGGTGACAGTCCTGGTCCCAGCCCGCGTGCCGACCCGCACACGCCCGTCCGTCGGGATCACCTCTGCGTGGTCGACAACGTGCTTGGCGACGACACGCACGCCGTTGCCGCACGTCGCCGCAGCGGAACCGTCCGCGTTGCGATGGTCCATGAACACGTCGGTCCCCTCGGCACCGGCGATCAGGCGCAGCACGCCGTCCGCCCCCACACCGTGACGGCGGTCGCAGAGTGCGCGCACCAGGGCGGGTGTGAGGTCGAGGCGCTGATCCGGGTCCACCAGGAGGACGAAATCGTTGCCGGCACCGTGTGCCTTCCAGAACCGCATACCAGCAGGGTACTGCCAGGGTACTGCCGCTCACGCACCGGGTGCCGAGGACGGGGCTGTCCCGGCCGGTCGCAGTGGTTCACACGGTCCGGTGGTTCACACGGCCGCAGGGTCTCATGCAGGCCGCTCCGAGCGAGGCCCCGCCTCCTCGCGGCGTCCCGGCAGCGGCTGGCCCCACTCGTTCTGGCTGCGGTCCTCGGGGCGTCCTCCCTTGAGCGGCATCTCTCGCCACAGCGGCGTGGGGCCGCCGGACGCACGGGCCGGCACCTCGTCGACCGCGATCCACGTCGCCGAGGCGGTCGCGTAGACGCGACCCCTCTCGTCGATCAGCGCGGACACAGCGTGCAGTGCGCGGTCGTCGTCGCGCTCGCCCCCGAACTCGACTTCGCGGCCCCGGCCGCCTTCGAATGCGACCGCGCGCACCACCTGCGACGGTCGCAGCTCCTCGTGGAAACCCACCTCGTAGCGGGCC
>DASZZX010000081.1:0-1680 GCA_036260415.1 Nitriliruptorales bacterium | reverse complement strand
CGCGTAATCCTGCCTGCAGTCACCCACGCCACGAAATGTCATCCTGTCGCGTATCGCGCATAGCGACGCGCGCCTCCGAGGTCCGTGGGCGGCGGTGACCAGCCCGGTACGCTCACAGGCCCATGAGCGTCGCGGCCGAGTCCGCGCGTGAAGCGGTGATCGCACCCGAAGGAGGAGTGGTGGACGAAGAGGTCTTCAACATGTCGGTGCGGAAGTTCCTCAAGAAGCTGGGCGTGACCGCTCAGCGGGAGATCGAGCTTGCGGTCCGCGAGCAGCTGGAGGGCGGGGACCTGCAGGGCAACGAGACGCTCGACGCCACCGCCACGGTCACGGTCGCTGGTCTGTGGCGCGATGTGGTCGTGACCGGGCAGATCTCCCTCGCCTAGTGCGAACCACGGTGCGTGGCGGCTGCAGGCAGGACTACGCGAGCTCCCCGACCGCGTCCCGGTAGATCGCGATCTGCTGCTCGAGGCCGTCGGCGAGTGTGGCACGGACGATCCCAAGCGATTCCACCACGAGTCCCGCCCTAGCCGTCAGGCGGAGGAACTCCTCGTCGCCGCCGACGTCGTTCAGCTGGGCGTGGCTACCGCGAAGTAGGGCAAAGCCGCCGAGGTCGCCGCCGTGCGGGTACAGCAGGGCGAGCTCAAAGCTCTCGATCCGGCCGTCCTGCTGGAGGCGACCCCAGTACTGGATGCTCTCTCCGAACACGTCCAGCCCCTTGGATTCGCGGCCTCGGACCGGCGCGCCCCAGCCGATGAACAGACCAGCTTCTGCCATGGTGATCCTCCTCGCGAGCGTTACCGGCCAACCTAGTCTGCGCGCGGGCGGCAGTCCAGCGGGGACATTGCGCGTCCGACGCGGTCCGAGTGCTCGCCCACAACGATTCACGGCGGCTGTTCCGGGTTGCGGTCGGCTGCTTGGGCGCGTACGACCGGCATCCACGGGCGATGCTGCTGTGCGATATATGGCCCGCCAGGAGATCTGGTGCGGCGATCCGGACACTGGCCCTGACGTGCGTGGAGATGGCGTTGGTGCGGGCGGATCGCCTCACAGCCACCGAGCGGGCGATGGCCAGTACCGTCCGGGGCCGCCCCCCGCCCGCACCCATGGAGGCTTCAGCTGAGCTGCTCGGCCAGTCCGATGATGATGCCCTCGGGGCCACGCAGGAAGCAGAGCCGGTAGCTGTCCTCGTATTGCGCGATCTCGCCGACGAGTTCGGCACCGTGGCTGCGCAGGCGGGCAACGACGTCGTCGATGTCGTCGACAGCGAACATGATGCGGCGTATGCCCAGCGTGTTCGCCGGCGCGCTTTCCGGCTGGGCTCTGACCGCCGGCGGCGTGTGGAACTTCGTCAGCTCAACCCGGCCGTGGCCGTCCGGGGTCCGCATCATGGTGATGTCGGCACGGACGTCGTTGAGCCCGACGGTGCTGTCCACCGAAGGCCCCTCGACCTGCGTCTCGCCTTCCAGCTCCATACCGAGTTCGGCGAAGAACGCCTTGGCAGCCTCGAGGTCGTCGACAACGATGAGCACGTTGTCCATCCGCTGAAGCGTCATATCGTGGTCTCCTGGTGTCGTGGGCCGCGCCTGTCCGGCCCTTCACCTGGTGAGCGGAGCCGGTCAGAGCTTCTCGACATGGAAGCACTCATCGAGCTGACCATCGCGTAGCGCGACCCTTTGT
>DASZZX010000080.1:0-11228 GCA_036260415.1 Nitriliruptorales bacterium | reverse complement strand
GCGGTCGTGCTCATGCGTCATCCTTGTCGTCGTCCTCACGTGGTGCGGACAGCTCGTGGGCCAGCGCGCACCGGTCGAGGCGGTCCAGCACCCGCAGGCTCGGGTAACGCTGGCCCCCTGTGAGCTCGAAGAGGATCAGCGAGTACGCGTCGAGATCCTCGCGAGTGCGAAGGCTCCCCTCGAGCCGGTCCAGGAGCTGGTGACTCGGGTGACGGTGCTGGCGGATGGTCTGGACGAGTCGGTGCGTCGCCCGTTGACGTGCGGTCGGCATGTGAGTCCCCCATGTCCGCAGCGGCCACGGCGCGTCTGACCTCGGAGGAGCGCCCCGCCACCGTCGCCTCACGACGAGACTCACAACGTCTCGCTTGATCGGAGAGGCCGCAATGACCGAACGGGCTCGCGCCGTGACAACCACTGCTGTCGCCGCCCATCGGGACGAGGGGCAGTAGGTCATCGAGGCCATGAGCGCTACGCCAGGTGGCCCGCTGAACCGACGGCGGCGGCCGGCAGGCCGTTGGCTCGTGAACGCCGATGAGTTCCGGGAGCGGCAACGGTCCACCTCGTAGGGACCCGAGACCAGGGGGCTCCATGCACGATGACGATGTGGGTTCTGGCGTCCGGGCCGGCACCGGCCGCGACCGTGAGCAGTGGTTCGCGCTGCTGGACGCGTGGGGCGCTCCCAGGCGCGCGTACCGGGAGATCAGCGACTGGCTGACCGGTGAACACGGTCTCAGCGCCTGATGGGCGCAGAAGCTGACCGTGGAGTACGAGCAGGACCGTGGCCTGCGGGCACCCGGCGTCCGACGGGACGGCACGTTCACGGTGACCGCGAGCAAGACGATCGCCGTCCCGGTCGATCGCCTCTACGAGGCGTTCATCGAACCAGCCGCACGGCAGAGCTGGCTGCCCGACGCTGTGATGCGCGTACGCAACTCGCGTCCCGGACGGTCCGCGCGCTTCGACTGGGGCACCGACGGGACATGCGTCGCCGCGACCTTCGTGCAGACGGGACAGGACAGGAGCCAGGTGTCGATCGAGCACCAACGGCTGCCCGACGCGGAGACCGCAGCACGGACCAAGGCCTGGTGGCACAGCCGCCTGGCCGCACTCAAGACCGTCCTGGAGACCTAGCGGCAACGGCAGAGCGAGGAGAACACCCATGCGGGACGTGAACGACCTGGCGGTCGCGGTGGCCGCGGTCGCGGCGCTCGTCGCCTCCTTCACCTACTACGTCGCGTTCGGCACCCAGCTCGAGCGATGGGGCAGCGCAGCCGCCGAGTCCCCACGACCGCCGTCCTGGCTCATGCCGGTCGAGCTCGTCCGCAGCCTGGTCGTGGCTGTCGTCGTCGCCGGCCTCGCTGCCGCGGTCGGCATCAAGACTGGGACCGGCGCGGTGCTGCTCGCACTGTCCCTGTGGGTCGGGTTCCCGATGATCCCGCTGACCGGCTCCGTCCTCCACGAGAAGGTCCAGCCAGGGCTGGCCGCGATCCACGGCGGCGACTGGCTGGTGAAACTCCTCACTATCACCGTGATCGTGAGCCTCTGGCGCTAGCGCAAAAGGTGATCGTTGGGGGACGCCGTCGGGGACGCCGGCGCGGCCCGGACCTGAGGCCCACCATGGACCTCTGGCGGCGCGTCCGTATCCTTCTGGAGGACCCGAGCGCGTCCGCGCGGATCGGCGGCTGGTCGTGCGAGCCTTGACCCTGACGTCGCGTCAGGGCCCATCCTCAGGGAGGTCGCTGGAGGACAGCGAGAGCAGCCAGCCGGGACGGAGGTGGGCGGCCATGCGCACCATCGGCGAGGTGGCGAAGCTCGCCAACGTCACGGTCCGGACGCTCCACCACTACGACGAGATCGGACTGGTGCGCCCGAGCGGGCGGACCGAGGCGGGTTACCGGCTGTACGACGGGTCGGATCTGCAGCGGCTCCAGACCGTGCTGTTCTACCGGGAGCTCGGTTTCCCGCTCGACGACATCCGAGCCGTCATGGCCGACGCGGACTTCGATCGGGGTCAGGCGCTCCGCGAGCAGCGGAAGCTCCTGGAGGCGCAGGCCCACCGGCTCGAGCGCATGATCGCCGCCGTCGACGCTGCACTGCAGACCCACGAGAGAGGACGCACCATGTCGGACGAGGCGATGTTCGCGGTGTTCGGCGACGACCAGCGGGAGTTCCGGGAGGAAGCGGAGCAGCGGTGGGGCGACACCGACGCCTGGGCGGAGAGTCGCGACCGGACGGCCCGCTACACCGTGCAGGACTGGGAGGACGTCAAGGCGGAGTCCGCCGCCATCATGGCGCGGATCCTCGACGCCTACCGGTTAGGCGCGGCGCCCGACAGCGATGCCGCGATGGATGCGGTCGAGGCCCACCGGCGACAGATCAGCGCGCGGTTCTACGAGTGCTCGCACGAGATGCACGTGGGACTCGGTGAGATGTACGTGGCCGATCCGCGGTTCACGGCGACCTACGAGGGGCTGGCCGAGGGGCTCACCGGATGGGTGCGCGAGGCGATCCGCGCCAACGCCGACCGCGCCGTGGGCAGTGGATGACCACCTGCCGCTCCGACGAGCGCTCGTGCCGAGCCTGGCGCGACGGTCGTCACCCGGCGAGCGAGACGAAGCGGCCGACGATCCCCCCGTACGCGAGGTGGGCGACCACACCGACCAGCGGCGTGCGGAGCCCGTAGTTGCGCATGAAGAAGCCAGGAGGCTCGAGCAGTGCGACCGACCTCGCGTCGGTCATCGGCGTACCCATGCGCGGATGGACCAGAGGCAGCAGCACGTTGACCAGTGCCGTACCGGCAAACGACGCGTGGGCGAAGCCGAACAGCGCCCCCAGCCACCAGCCGCTCCGCCCCAGTGCGACGAACAGTGCGGCGTAGATCAGGGCGAAGAACTGCCCGGCGGCGAAGTGCAGCACGTACCCGAGCGCCTTCGCCCGGACGCGGTCGTCGGTGAAGGCCGTGCCGAGGAGGAACGGCAGGTCCATGCGGGTCAGGTGCAGCTCGCTGGCCGCGCGCAGCACGGTCGTGAGGACCAGCGTGCCTGCGAACCCGCCGGCGACGGCGGCTCCGATGCTCACCTCTCCGCGCCCCTCGACAGCGCCCCCGCGGCGCTGATGAGCGCGAGGTGGCTGAGGGCCTGTGGGAGGTTGCCGAGGAACTCGCCGGTGGCGGGGTCGATCTCCTCGCTGTACAGACCGACGTCGTTGCCCACGGCCACCAGTTCGTCCATCAGCTCGGCGGCCCGTACGAGGCGGCCGGTGCGCGCGAGTGCCTCGACCAGCCAGAACGAGCAGGCGACGAACGCCCCCTCGCCTCCAGCGACCCCGTCCACGCCGCGGTAGCGGTGCACGAACGGTCCGTCCGCGAGCTCACGCTCGACCGCGTCGACGGTGGCTCGGAGACGCGGGTCCATGGGATCGTCGTAGCCGTACAGGACCCCGAGGAGGAGGCTGGCGTCGGCCTCGTCGCTGCCAGCGGAACGCACGTAGCAGCCCCGTCGCGGGGAGAAGCAGTGCTCCGCGACGAAACCGCGGATGTGGTCGGCCTCCCGCCGCCAGCGCGCCGCGTGGCCCTGGGGGATCAGCCCGCCGGAGGCGAGGCGGGCAGCTCGATCCAGCGCGACCCAGCACATCATCTTCGATTGGGTGAAGTGAAGAGGGTCGCTGCGCACCTCCCAGATCCCGGCGTCGGGCCTGCTCCAGACCTCGCTGACGTGATCCGCGAGCCTTGCCACGCGCCGCGCGATGTCCCGGTCGAGCCGCCCGCCGGCCTGCGTGTACTGCCACACCGCCTGCAGCAGGGCGCCGTAGCTGTCGAGCTGCAGCTGTCCAGCAGCGCCGTTGCCGACGCGGACCGGGCTCGAGCCCCGGTAGCCGGCCAGCGGCAGCGTGCGCTCCTGAGCGTGGGCACCACCGTCGAGCCGGTACAGGACCTGCAGGTTGGGGTGCGTCAGCTGCGAGGCGTGCATCAGCCACCACAGGTACGCGGTCGCCTCGGAGTCGAAGCCGAGCCGTAGGAACGCTTCCAGGGTGAAGGCCGCATCCCGGACCCAGGAGAAGCGGTAGTCCCAGTTGCGCATGCCGCCGATCTCCTCCGGCAAGGACGTCGTGGCGGCGGCGGCAACCGCGCCGGAGGGAGCGTGCACCAGCAACCGCAGGGCCAGGACGCTGCGGCTGACGGAGTCGCGCCACGGCCCCTCGTAGCGGCGACCGTCCGCCCAGCGTCGCCAGGCGGTGCACGTCCGCTCGATGCGCCCTTCGACCTGGTCGCGGGTGGGTAGGACCAACGGCTCGGCATGGGCGGCGGCGAGCACGAGGAGCCCGCGCTGTCCCGTGGCGACCTCGGTGCGCCCGCTGACGACGCCGTCACGGCAGGTCGCCTGGCCAGCGCCGAACGACATGACGGCGAGGGCGTCACCTCCGGACGTCACGACGGGGATGCCACGACGGCGCTCGACGCGTCCTCGGGCGGCGCCGAACCGGAAGCGCGGCTCGACGTGCCACCGCAGCGGGACCCGACCGGCCAAACCCTCGATCCTGCGCGCCACCTCACGCTGCGGGGCGAGCGGGCCATCGGTGAGCGTCACCGCGTCGGTGACACGGACGATGCCGGTGCTCGCCCAGAACGTCGTCTCGAGCACGTTCGTGTCGGGGAGATAGCGCCGTTGCACGGTGAAGGGCACGTCGGGTCGGAGCTCCCAGCGGCCGCCCTGCTCCACGTCGAGACAGCCGGCGAACACGGCCGGGGAGTCGAGGTCCGGTAGCGGCAGCCAGTCGATCGTCCCGTCCCGCGCGACCAGCGCGACGGTGCGTCCGTCACCGATCGCGGCGTAGTCCCCCAGGGAGGCGTAGCCATCCTTCCTGGACACCGCGACGGCGGCATCACGGCGTGCTCCGGCAACGCGCCGAACAACGTGCCGGGGAGCACGTCGCGCCGGGTGGGATCGCGCGGGCGCCCGCGGCTCGGCCGTTCCGGCGCGACCGGCCAGGGGCTGTCGACCGCCCACGGTGGGGAGGGGGTCGATCATCGGGGGATCAGCTCGCCGAACGGGGTTCCCCCGACGAGCGAGGTGGGTCACGTCGATGCGGGGGTCGGATCGCGACTGGCTGAGGGATGTCACGGGTCGCACCTGCCGATGTAAGTTGAAGATGTGTTAACTTTAGAGGTAAGGCAATCTAAAGTCAAATCATCTTCTATTTAGAGGCTAACCGCGCCGTGTCACCGTGGGACCTCTTGCCAGAGCCGAATCGGAACCCGGCCCGGTGGGTGACGGTCACGGCGACCGTCCGGACTCGGCGTGCTCGACGACGCTGAGGTCGATGGAGCCCAGGACACGGCCGTTGACCTGCACGTCGATGGTGTGGACGCCGGGATGGATGCGGCGGATCGAGACGTGCTCGAAGCGGTGTCGGCGGGTCAGTGTGGTGGGCTGCCCCGGCACGAGCCGTCGGCGTGTCAGCTTGAAGACCTTCGGGCCGCGCCGACCCTTCGCCCCGACGTAGTGGACGCGGTAGTCGATGACCGCCTCCGCCTCCCCGGTTCCCCGCAACTCGAGGGTGAGTGTGAACGTGACGGCATCACCGATGGCCACGGTGTCTCTGTCGAGGGTGAGCGACGTGAGGCGGATGTCGGCGTCCGGGGCCACGCCGAGGAGCGCGAGCGCATCCGGGTCGCCACGCTTGACGAGCGTGCGGAGTCCGTGCCGGACGGTCCACGCGACGGCGTCGCCGCGTGTGAGCCACCGCCGCGCGAGGTCGACGGCGACATCGGGGTGGTCCTTGGAGATGTCGTTGAGGTGGTTGGCGACGGAGCGCCGGACGTAGGCGGAGGGATCGTCGACGAGCCGGTCGAGCAGCTCGATGTTCGGGGTGGGGTCGGCGACGAGCCCACGGAGACGGGGCGCCCACGGGAGACGCGGGCGCGTCCCCTCGGAGACGAGCCGTCGGACGTGCTCGTCGGGGTCGCGCACCCACCGGCGGAGGTGATCGTACGTCTCGTCGGGATGCCGCTGGAGGAAGGCCCGGATGGGCCCCTCGCTGGACCAGCGTGGGGTGAGCCCGGCGAGCAGCGGCAGCGCGACCTGCGGGTGGTCGATGCCGGCGCGTGCGACGAAGTAGCCGCAGGGCAGCGCCATCCAGCCCGTGAACTCCGGCGACTCCAGCGCCCGCCGGAGGACGCCCGCCGCGGAGACGAAGTCGTCGGGCAGCGTCTCGACGAGACGGTCCGTAAGAAGCTCGACGCGGGCCAGCAGCGCCAGCGGTTCCAGCGCTTCGCCCAGCCCCTGGGTGAAGCGACGTTGCGGGAAAGCCGGCCACGCCCTCGACAGCTCCCGTGAGAGTCGCCGCGCGAGCTCGACGGAGATCTCGTCCTTGAAGTCAGCCACGCGTGCACCCGACGGCTCGGAGCATCCTCCGTCGGCTCCCTGCTCGTTGTCCACCGGCCGAGCGCGATCTCGACCCGACGGTCCAGAGTGTCCTCCCGATCCGGGATGGCTTGCCAGCAGTCGTCCGGGAAGATCCTCGTGCACGTCGCTGGGGACCGGGACGACCGGGCCTCCACGCCTGCTCCATGCACAGGCGCTGAGTGCGAACCAGATCACCAGCTGACCACGGCCTTGCCATGGCCGCCGTCCTGGTTGATGCTCGAGTGCTCGGCACGGGTCGGTCGCTGCGCGTCCCGCGCGCACGGCGGCGAGCGCGGGTGGCCGTCGTGGGCGCGTCAGACACGAAGGCAGCTGACATGACCGCAACGAATCCTTCAAGCGCCGCATCCGTGAGCGCATGGCGAAGACCGGCGAGAAGCACGGCGCCGCCCGTCGCGTCCTGATCGAACAGGCCGCCGCCCGCCGGGCACGTGCCTGGGCGTCCGATCGGGGACACACCGACGAGGTCACCCGCGACAACAGCGGACGCACGTGGGACGAGTGGCGCGAGCTGATCGACGCCTGGCCAGGCCACGAACAGGATCACACCGCCGTCGCGGCCTGGCTGCAGCAGGAACACGGCGTCGACGGATGTGGGCTCAGGCCGTCACGGTCGGCTGGGAGCGCATCACGGGCGGGCGGCGACCGCACCAGACGAGCGACGGGACGTTCACCGCCAACCGCTCCGCGACCATCACCACCGACTCCGCCCTGCTTCGTGGCCTGCTGCTCGACGAGGGGGGACGCACCGTACTGTTCCCCGGGCAGGATCCCGAGCTGCGGTCGCGCCCGACGTCGAAGAGCATCCGTCTCGGCCTGAGCGACGGGGTAGCTGAGATCGCGATCACGCCCAAGCACGATGGGCGCGCCACCATCGCCGTCCAGCACGCGAAGCTGTCCTCGTCCGAGGAGGTCGCGCACTGGAAGGCCTTCTGGGGCGACTGGCTCGACGCGCTCGACGAGGGCCAAGTGGGTCCAACGCGAGCCGGATAGGAGCCACCCTCGGGGCGCGGCGCACCAGGTCCCACGACGCCCCGCGACGCCGCCGGTCGGTCTACCTGATGGAGAAGTGCACCCCATCGGGTGGGACCTCGACGGGGTCGCCGGGTCGGGAGTCCGCCAGCGTGTACGACACCAGCTGCTCCGGGTGCATGGCGGCTCCCTCCGCCATGAGCGCGCGGACGCGCTCGTCGCCGAGGGAGACGAGGGCCCCCTGCAGCCCGGGGATCTCGTGGCTGACCTTGTCGACCAGCGCCGCCCCGCTCGTCTCGCGCAACCGTGCGGTCGCGCCGAGCAGCCGGACCGCTCGCTCCGGCTGGCCATCCTCGAGGGCCAGGGCGGTGAAGCCGTGCAGGTGGAAGAGGACCCCGGTGATGTCCCCCAGCCTATGGAAGATGCGCAGACCCTCTTCGAGCAGTGGGCGGCTGCGGTCCGAACGGCCCGCCCGTATCTCTGCAGTACCGAGCATGAAGAGCGTCCAACCCAGGTGGAACGGATCGTCCAGACGACGCAGGAACTCCAGAGCCTCCTGGAAGTTGCTGCGGGCGCCGTCCCAGTCCTCGGCCATCCAGGCAACGCTGCCCGCGCCGAACAGCCCCTTGACGATGCCGTCTTCGTCACCGAGCTCACGAGCGATGCTGAGGCTCTCCTGCGCGGAGCGCGCCGCCTGCTCCGGATCGCCTCCGGTGAAGACGGAGCTCAGGTTGTACAAGGCGTTGGCCACGCCCGCGCGGTCGTCCAGTTCCTCCATCGCCCGTAGGTGCGCGCGGTACAGGTCGCCGGCACGCTCCATGGCCCCCTGCCAGTAGGCGACGCTGCCAGCCGCCTCCAGCGCCTGGGCGCGCTCACGGGCGCCACCTCCGGGGAGGGCCAGGACCTCCGCCAGCCTTTGGCTCGCCTCCTCCAGGTGACCTCGGATCTGCCAGAACCTCCACAGCAGGGTGCGCAGCCGCAGCGCCACGTCGGTCTGTCGCTCCTCGACCGCCCACGTGAGGGCCGCCCGCAGGTTGTCGTGCTCCTCCTCCAACCGGTCCAACCAGACGACCTGCTGCCACGAGAGGAGGTGCCCGGCGGCTTCGTCCGCCAGTGCGAGGTACGCACGCGCGTGCCGCTCGGCGATCTCCGCGGCTCCGCCGCTGGTCGCCAGCTGCTCCCACGCGAACTCGCGGATGGTCTCCAGCATCAGAAGACGCGACGTGCCACCGGCCTCCCTCTGCATGAGCAGGCTCTGGTCGACCAGGACGCCGAGGGCCTCCAGCACGTCCATCCCGAGCTCCTGCGACGGACCGCACACGGCCTCCACCTGCTCCAGCGCCGCTCCGCCCCGGAACGCCGCCAGACGTGCGAGGAGCCGTCGCGGAGGCCCGTCCAGCAGGTCGTACGACCACGCGATGGCGTCCCGCAGGGTCTGCTGCCGGCGGGGCAGGTCACGGGCGCCGCCGGCCAGCAGCCCCAGACGGTCGTTCAGTCGCTGCGAGATGTCCTGTGGTGACAGCAGCTTGATGCGCGCCGCGGCCAGCTCGATCGCGAGCGGCAAGCCGTCCAGACGCGAGGTGATCTCGACCAGCGACCGCGCGTTCTCCGGGGTCACGCGGAAGCCCGGACGCACCGCCGACGCGCGCTCCACGAACAGCACCACGGCCTCGTTGGTGGCGAGTTCCTCGTGTGGGACTTGCGAAGATGCATCGGGCAGCTCGAGGGGAGGGACGGCGAACTCCTGCTCTCCCGAGATGTGCAGGGCTGCGCGCGTGGTGACCAGCAGCTTCATGCGCGGAGCGCCCCGTAGCACCTCGGCCAGATGTGGTGCGGCGTCGATGACCTGCTCGAAGTTGTCGAGGACGAGCAGAGTCTCCTTGTCCGCCAGGTACTGGCGGAGGTGGTCGAGCGGTGAGCCGGCGACCTGCGTGAGCCCGAGCGCCGTGACGATCGCCGAGGGGACCAGCTGGGGGTCGGTGACGGAGGCCAGTGGGACGAAGAACACGCCGTCGCGGAACTCCTCGACGGCCTCCGCCGCCACCTGCAGACCCAAGCGCGTCTTGCCCGTGCCGCCGGGCCGGTCAGGGACAGCAGGCGCGTGCCGCGCAGGAGTCGCAGCGCCTCGGCCAGTTCGTCCTCACGCCCCACGAAGCTCGTCAGCTGTGAGGGGAGGTTGTGTCGGGCGACGTCGAGGGAGCGCAGCGGCGGAAAGTCGTGGGGCAGCCCGCCGATCGCGAGTTGGTAGAGGTGTCCCGGACGGGGGAGGTCCTTCAGCCGGTGCTGACCCAGATCGCGGAGCCCGCAACCATCGGGCAGCTCACCTTCCACCCGCGTTGCGACGACCTGTGAGAGCAGGACCTGACCGCCGTGCCCGGCAGCGGCGATGCGCGCCGCCCGGTGGACGTCCAGCCCGACGTAGTCGTCACCACCGAGCCTGCCCTCGCCGGTGTGCAGCCCCATCCGGACTCGGATCGCTCCTGCCTCGGGCCACGGCTCGGAGGCCAGTCCCCGCTGGATCTCCACGGCGGCGCGCACCGCGGCAGGGGCGCTGGTGAACACCACGAAGAAGGAGTCGCCTTCGGTGCTGACCTCCACGCCGCCGGCCCTGCGCACCGCCTCGCGAACGACGACACCGTGCTGGTGCAGCACCTCGGCGAAGCGGTCACCGAGCGCCTGCAGCAGCCGCGTTGAGCCCTCGATGTCCGAGAACAGGAACGTGACCGTGCCGCTCGGCAACGCTGCCATCACACCCCCGGACCGGCGTCGGGGCGAACCCTACGCCAGGCGCGTCGAACGGAGCAGCGCAAAACACATGCGTCCCCCTGCACGTGTCCGGCGCTGGAACGGGGCGTGCCGACGGTTGCGACGCTACTGGGCCGACGGCGGCCCACCACCGAACCCAACCTGCTCCTGCTGTGCCGCCCCTGCCACCGCACCATCCACACCGGCCAGTGGACCGCTCACCTGCACCCGGACAACACCGTCACCTTCACCCGCCCCGAGCGCCACACCATCATCCGCGCCCCGCCCTGACCCAGACCCCGTGCGACCCGCACGGGGCCTCGACGAACGCGGGGCCTCGCCAGCAGCGGAGCCCCGGTGTGGGCGCCCGGTTCGGGTCGGACGCGCGTGGACGGCCAGCGGGGCGGTCGGGGCATCGGCGTCGTGGGAGCAGAGGTGCACGACGCCCCCGTGGGTCAGAGGGGGGTGACGTACGGGCGCCGTTCGCGATCGCGAGCCGACTGCCAGTCACTGCACGCATACCACCAACGGGGTGCCGTTCGAGGTCCTCGTCCGATGTTCGGCGACTGCATGGAGCGCCTGGGTCGTCTCCGGCGATCTGGACCCCTCCGCGCGCTCCGCACCGACTCGGTAGGCTCCCGCGCCTGACCGACGGCGGGAGTGCCGATGGGGCGACCGTCACGCTGGGCAGGCCGCCACCTCGATGCTCCGGGGCCCGGAGCGCTGATCGCCGCGGCCCTGCTGTTGGGTGGCTCGACGGCCTGCGCGAGCGTCGAGGCGGAGCCGCGTGCGCGTCCGGGCCCGGAGACAGCCGACGCCGCGGCCAAGGACTCCTCATCCTCCCGTCGGACCGCGCCCGCGCCGTCGCCGTCGGCCGACAGTGCCGGCACCGGGCGAGCGTCCGGGGCCAACGGCACCGGGAAGGGCCGACCCGAGATGCCGGACATCGTGCGCGGTATGTACAGCCACGTGTACTCGTTCTGGGGGGGCAACTGGTCGAACCTGATCGATCTGGTCGAGACGACCGAACTCAACACCATCGTGGTGGACGTCAAGGACGAGGCCGGCACGCTGCTGTGGGACATCGAC
>DASZZX010000079.1:0-2486 GCA_036260415.1 Nitriliruptorales bacterium | reverse complement strand
GCCGTCGTTGCGCAGCGACTCGCTCATCAGCGTGAGCTTGGACTGGTAGTCGCCCTTGACCGGGATGCAGGTCGGGTGGATCTGCGTGTAGCAGGGGTTGGCGAAGTACGCGCCCCGCTTGTGCGCCCGCCAGATCGCCGTGGCGTTGGAGCCCTTGGCGTTCGTGGACAGGTAGAAGACGTTGCTGTACCCGCCGGTGGCCAGGACGACGGCGTCGGCGAAGTGGGTGCTGATCTCGCCGGTGATGAGGTTGCGCGCCACGATGCCCCGGGCCCGGCCGTCGACGATGATCAGGTCCAGCATCTCGTGCCGGGCGAACTGCTCGACGGTGCCGGCCGCCATCTGCCGCTCCAGCGCCTGGTAGGCGCCGTAGAGCAGCTGCTGACCGGTCTGCCCGCGGGCGTAGAAGGTGCGCGACACCTGCGCACCGCCGAAGGAGCGGTTGTCGAGCAGGCCGCCGTACTCGCGGGCGAAGGGGACGCCCTGCGCGACGCACTGGTCGATGATGCTGACGCTGACCTCGGCGAGGCGGTGCACGTTGTCCTCGCGGGACCGGAAGTCCCCGCCCTTGACGGTGTCGTAGAACAGCCGGTGCACGCTGTCGCCGTCGTTGCGGTAGTTCTTCGCGGCGTTGATGCCGCCCTGTGCGGCGACGCTGTGCGCCCGGCGCGGGCTGTCGTGGAACCAGAAGTTCTTGACCTTGTAGCCGGCTTCGCCGAGCGTCGCGGCGGCCGAGCCACCGGCCAGGCCGGTGCCGACGACGATGACGGTCAGCTTGCGGCGGTTGGCCGGGTTGACCAGGCGGGCCCGGAACCGGCGGGTGCTCCACCGCTCGCCGATCGGCACGTCCCTGGGTGCCTTGGTGTCGGCGATCGGGTCGCCGACGGAGAAGAGATCGAGAGACATCGCGATGGGCTCCTTTAGCCGACGAGGCCGAAGAGAACGCTGAAGGGGACGACCAGGAAGCCGCCGATGAGCACCACGGAGAACACGAGGGCGAAGAGGTTGACCGTCTTCTCCCGGCGCTTGTTGCTCTGCCCGAGGGTCTGCGTGGCGCTCCAGATGCCGTGCCGCAGGTGCATGCCGAGCAGGACCAGCGCGAGCACGTAGACCGCGGTGATGAGCGGGTTGGAGAAGCCGGCGATCAGACGGTCGTAGGGGGTGCCGTCGGGGCCCTCGGGGTTGGCCACGCCCATCGTGAGGTCGAGGATGTGGTAGACGATGAAGAGGCCGACGATCACGCCGCCCCAGCGCATGGTCCGCGAGGCGTAGCTCTGGGCCACGGCCTTCTTGGTGACGTAGCCGTGCGGCCGGGCCCGCTTGGCCTGTCGCCACAGCGAGATCACCGCCCAGGCGTGCGCGATGACCACGGTCAGCAGGACGATGCGGATGATGGTCAGCGTCGTCTGCGCGGGGACGGCCGGCTCGCCGATCGTGCGGATCCACTCCGAGTACCCGTTGAAGGACTCGCGGCCGGCGAAGACCTTGAGGTTCCCGATCATGTGCGCGATCAGGTACAGGACCATGATGATGCCGGTGACCGCCACGACGGCCTTCTTGGCCACCGAGTTGGTCTTGGCCACCTTGGGAGTCCTGCGCTGTCCCGGCTGCGTCACCGTCACCACGAAGGCAAAGGTAGGCCTCTGCCAGGATTGCGACCACGTCAACGCGAGGTGACTCAGCTCTCGTAAGGGTGCCCTTACCGTGCCGGACGGTTACAGTTCGCGCCCGCGAGGGCTGGGCCACACCCACGGAGCGGTTGGCCGGCCCTCCGGCGGGGGAGGAGCACGGCATGGCTGGACCCACGCGAGGATTCCTCGGACGGCGCCGGGAGCGCGACCCGCGCCTGCCGCCCGGGCAGTACGACGCCGGCCGCGACTGGCCGGTGCTGACCGCCGAGCCGACGCCGCGCATCTCGCCCGAGACCTGGAGCATCACCGTCGACGGCCGGGTGGAGAACCCCACGACGTGGACCTGGGACGAGGCCCACCGGCTGCCGCGCTCGGAGTACCGCGGCGACATCCACTGCGTCACCACGTGGTCGAAGTTCGACACCTCGTTCGCCGGCGTCAGCGTCGACACCCTGCTCGAGGCGGCCCGCCCGACCCCCGAGGCGCACTTCGTCGTCGCGACGTCCAAGACCGGCTACACCACCAACCTGCCGCTGGAGGACGTCACCGGCGGGAAGGCGTGGGTGGTGTGGGAGTACGACGGCGGCCCGCTGCCCATCGAGCACGGCGGCCCGGTGCGGCTGCTGGTCCCGCACCTGTACTTCTGGAAGAGCGCCAAGTGGGTCACCCGGCTGACCCTCCTGCAGCGCGACCAGCCCGGCTTCTGGGAGCAGAACGGCTACCACGACCGCGGCGACCCGTGGCGCGAGCAGCGCTACCAGGGTGACTGAAGAAGGACCCCGCTCTCCTCATCCCTCGCAGGCCCGGGATGAGCCTCTGAGCGGGGCCGTCCCTGCCCCGGGCGGGTCTGGAGGT
>DASZZX010000078.1:0-5044 GCA_036260415.1 Nitriliruptorales bacterium | reverse complement strand
GGGCCGCCGCCAGCTGAGCGCCTGAGCACGGTGACCACCGTCGCGGCGGTCCTGCCGGATCGTCTCCGGAGCTCTCGCGCCATCGAGCAGGTCCTGCGCCGAGGCCGTCAGAAGGCAGGGCGCCGCAGCGTCATCGCGTTGACGCCCACCGACGGGTCCGCGACCCGGCTCGCGGTCGTCGCCTCGCGCAGGGTGGGCACGGCGGTGCGTCGCAACCGCGCCAAGCGGCTGCTGCGCGAAGCCGCCCGCGGGTTGCCGTGGCGACCGGGGCTGGACGTGGTGCTGGTGGCCCGGGCCGAGTGCGCCGACAGCGAGCTCGCGGCGGTCCGCTCGGAGCTGTGCCGACTGGCCGTGGAGCTCCGCGCTCTCGACCCCCAGGAGGCGACGTGAGCCTCTCCACCGCGCCTGGTCCGTCGCTGCTCGCCCGGTCCCTGTTGGTGCTGATCGCGCTGTGGCGCTGGACCGCTCCCGTGCGCACCCCACGCTGCCGGTTCGCCCCGTCCTGCTCGGCGTACGCGGCTGAGAGCATCGCTCGCCACGGCGCGCTCCGAGGCGGCTGGCTCGCCATGCGCCGTCTCGCCCGCTGCCATCCATGGAACCCCGGTGGCGTAGATCCCGTCCCCGAGGAGCCCGCGTGAACCCCTGGGAGCTGCTGCTGGACGGCATCGCGAGCGGCCTGGACGCGCTGCACCGCACGTTCGAGCCGCTGGTCGGGATCCACGCGTGGGGGTGGGCGATCATCGCGCTGACGGTCGTGATCCGGCTGCTTCTGCTGCCGCTCGCGATCAAGCAGACCCGCAGCATGCGCGCGATGCAGTCGCTGCAGCCCAGGGTCAAGCGGATCCAGGAGCGCTACAAGGCCGACCGGGAGCTGCTGAAGCGCGATCCACAGAAGTACCGGGAACGCAAGCAGAAGATGAACGAGGAGGTGATGGGCCTCTACCGGGAGCACCACGTCAATCCGGCGGCCGGCTGCCTCCCTCTGATCCTGCAGGCCCCGATCTTCTTCGCACTGTTCCGCGTGCTCAACGATCAGGAGTTGGTTCTCAGCGGCGACACCGTGGCGCAGCAGCCGTTCTACGTCTTCTCACCGCTCGGTGAGGCGGCCAAGGCGGACGTCTGGGGCTGGCTGCTCATCGTCCTCATGGCGCTCACCATGTTCATCACCCAGCGGCAGATGACCGGTCGCAGCACCGTCGAGGGTCCGCAGGCGCAGCAGCAGAAAATACTGATGTACGTGATGCCGGTCTTCCTGGCGTTGATCGCCCAGAGCCTGCCGCTGGGTGTGCTGCTGTACTGGGTGACCACCAACCTGTGGCAACTCGGCCAGCAGGCGGTGATCAAGTACGAGGTCCAGCACCATCCCGGCGGTCCAGGTAGCGACGACGTGCGGCCGGCGGCGGGCCGGCCCAGCTCCGACGGTGAGCGCCGCGCCCCGCGCGGGGGCAAGACCGCACGGCCGCGGCCGTCCGGTGACCGCAGCCGTCCGGCGAGCACGCAGCGGAGCGCCCCCGACCACCTCCCGCGGCGTCGGGGAACGGGAGGGCGCCGTGCGACGTGATGTGGAGCGGGAAGCAGGAGAGCGCGCATGACCAGACGGTTCAACGTGCAGGGGGCGACGCTCGAGGAGGCCGTGCGTCGGCTGCTGGCGGAGGTCGCGGGTGCCGACCAGGCGGACGTGAAGGTCCAGCTGGAGGCCCCCGAGCTCGACCTCGCGGAGCTCGCCGACGTCCGCCTGACGCTGGTGGTCCCCGAGCCGGCGCAGGACGACGAGGACGAGGAGGACGAGACCGACGAATCGCCCGCGGTCACCCTCGACGATCTCGACCAGGAGGCGGATGCGGCGGCCGACTTCGTCGAAGGCATCCTGGACGCGATGGAACTGCCCGGCGACATCCAGATCCGCGTGCACGAGGACCGGGCGGAGATCGAGGTCGTCAACGTGGGCAGCGGCCGGTTGATCGGTCGTCGGGGGCAGACGCTGGACGCCATCCAAGAGCTCGCCCGGTGCGCGCTGCAGCGACGCTTCGAACGCCGGTCACGCGTGATGATCGACGTCGAGGGCTACCGTGCCCGCCGCTTGGAGAAGCTGCTCGACAAGGCGCAGGAAGCCATCGACGATGTGCTCGACACCGGTGAAGCGCAGCGCCTCGAACCGATGGACGTCTACGAGCGCAAGGCGGTGCACCAGCTCGTGGCACAGCACGAGGGCGTGAGCAGCAGCAGCCGTGGCCGTGAGCCCACTCGCCGCGTCGTGATCGAGCGCGACGACCCCAGCGCCTGAGTCGCGGGCGTTCCACGTGGAACGGCCGTCCGTCGCAGGGATCGAGCACGTGCAGGGCTTGATCGGCGGGACGGATCCAGCCAGCTAGCCTGCCCGGCGATGCCACCGGCACCCTCCGACCTCGACACGGCGCTCGCTGCCCTCGCCCGGCTGATCCGGGCGAGTCCCCACAACCTGCTCTCGCCACGCGGTCTGCGCGAGCTGGAGTCGCGCCACCTTCCGGAGTCGCTGGCGCTCGCTCGACGCCTACCGGAGGGTCCCGCCACGATGGTCGACATCGGGTCGGGTGGTGGCCTGCCCGGGCTCGTGATCGCCCTGAGCCGGCCCGATCTCGCCGTCACCCTGGTGGAGGCAACCGGGAAGAAGGCGAGGTTCCTGCGCGACAGCGCGCGGGCGCTCGGGGTGACGGTCGACGTCGTGGCTGGTCGCGTCGAGGACTCGTCGCACGGGTTACAGGGTCGCTTCGACCTCGCGACGGCGCGCGCGGTCGCGCCGCTGCACCAGCTGGTGCCCTGGGTGATGCCGGTTCTGCGCCCCGGTGGCCTGTTGTACGCCGTGAAGGGAAACCGGTGGGCCGAGGAGCTGGCCCAGGCCCGGCGTGCGATCGCCCGGTCCGGCGCACAGGTCGTGGCGACACCGCTCGACGACGGACACGACGTGGTCGATGCGAGCGTTGTTATCATCGCGCGCCGGTCGGCCTCCGGGGCCGGTGCCGCCGAGGCCGGACCCCCCGCCTCACCCGTGACGGAACACGCGTGCTGAACTGGTTCCGCCGTCCGGACGCCTCTGCCGAGCGCCCCGCGACGCCCGCCGCCACACGAGCGGCGCAGGTCGTGTGCGTCGCCAACCAGAAGGGCGGGGTCGGCAAGACCACCACGGCCGTCTCCGTCGCGGCAGCCCTGGCCGAAGCTGGGGCACAGGTGCTGCTGGCGGACCTCGACCCTCAGGGCAACGCGACCACTGGGCTGGGCCTGCGCGCCCGCGAGGGTCAGCCCTCCACCTACCACGTCCTGGTCGATGGCACGGCAGCCGAGGACGCGACCGAACCGACCACGGTCCGGGGCCTGCACTGCCTGCCGTCCAGCCTCGACCTCGCCGGCGCCGAGATCGAGCTCGTCCCTGCGTTCTCGCGCGAGCTGAAGCTCAAGCGGTCGCTGCAACCGCTGCTCGACCTCTACGACCTGATCATCGTCGATTGCCCGCCGAGCCTGGGGTTGCTGACGGTCAACGCGCTGGTGGCCGCCGACCTCGTGCTGCTGCCGATCCAGTGCGAGTACTACGCCTTGGAGGGCGTCGGGCAGCTGACCCGGTCCGTGGACATGGTCCAGCGTGACCTGAACCCTGGGCTGGCGCTCGGAGGGGTCGTGCTCACCATGTACGACGCCCGCACCCGCCTCTCCCAGCAGGTCGTCGACGAGGTACGTGCCCACTTCGGCGACCAGGTGTTCCGTACCGTCATCCCGCGGAGCGTGCGACTGTCGGAGGCGCCGGGGTTCGGCCAGCCCATCACGGTCTTCGACCCCGAGAGCCGCGGGGCGCGCGCGTACCGACGTCTCGCCGACGAGCTGGCCGAGCGCCTCCAGTTGCCCGTCCGCATCCTGTCGCCGATCGACCGGCTGATCGGCGCGTCCAGCTCCAGCGAGGAGCGCTCGTGAGCACCAGCGACACGAACCCTCTCGACGCGCGCAGCGGTGGACGTCCCGACCTGCGTGACCGGCGCGGGCTCGGGCGCGGGCTGTCCGCGCTCATCCCGACCGCTGAAGGGACCGGCAACCGCTACCGGGAGCTGCCGATCAGCGCCGTCTCACCGAACCCGCGCCAACCGCGCGGCGGGTTCGACGAGGCGGACCTGGCGGAACTCGCGGCGTCGATCCGCGAGGTCGGGCTCCTGCAGCCGGTGGTCGTCCGCGAGACAGCGACCGGACGGTTCGAGCTGATCGCCGGTGAGCGCCGCCTGCGAGCCGCCAAGCTCGCCGGGATGACGCGCATCCCCGCACTGGTGCGCGCCACGTCCGACACCGACCTCCTCAAGGAGGCGGTGATCGAGAACGTGCACCGCGTCCAGCTGAACCCGCTCGAAGAGGCAGCCGCCTTCCAGCAGCTGCTGGAGGACCTCCAGGCCACTCAGGAGGAACTGGCGGCGCGGCTCGGCAAGAGCCGTCCCGCCATCAGCAACGCCCTGAGGCTGCTGACCCTGCCCGCGTCGGTCCAGCGGCGTGTGGCGGCTGGGCTGCTCACCGCCGGGCATGCGAAGGCCATCCTGGCGCTCGAACGTCGTGAGCAGCAGGAGCGGCTCGCCGAGCGGATCGTCGCGGAAGGACTGTCGGTCCGCGACGCTGAGGAGGCGGCCCGAGTGCAGAGGCTCGACGGTGGCAGCGCCCCCAAGGGTCCGCCGCCGAGGGACCGGGGGCGGCTGACCTCCCCAGGTCTGGTCGGCCTCGAGGAGCGGTTGTCGGATGCGCTCATGGCACGGGTGAAGGTGACGGTGGGGGCGCGGCGAGGGCGCCTCACGGTCGAGTTCGCGTCGGTGGACGACCTGGAGCGCATCGTCGGGGTGATCGCCGGTGGCCTGCAGACCGCCATCCCGGTGCGGGACGCCCCCCTCCGCCCGTAAAGCGTGCGCTCAGCGCACGTTAGGCGTCCTCGGAGAGCGTCATACGCTCGGATCCGGTGCGTTCCCGCTCGAGGCGGTCGACGTGCCCGTCGTCGTGGCCGAGGAGCGCCACGTCCGCCAACCCCACGAACAGCCCCGACTCGGCG
>DASZZX010000077.1:0-2093 GCA_036260415.1 Nitriliruptorales bacterium | reverse complement strand
ACCCGTTCATCAGCCCGGCCAGGTCCGCGCCTCGAGGGGTAAATACGAGTTCCAGGCCGGCCGCTCCGCCCGCTTGGACAAGGACGCCGGTCGGCCTCGCTGACGACTCGTCCAGTGAGGCAGTGTGTGGCGCATCTGTCGCCGTCCGTCGCGCCTCCTACCGGGGCAAAGCCCAGCGGATGGAGGGACGGGATGCGGGTGCCCGTGGTCCTGCGATCCACCGTCCCCCGCTCGAGCACCTCACCGAGGCCATTGCCTCGCGCATCGGTGACCGAGAAGCTGACCGCGAGGCGATGCCGCCGGGGCGCCGCCCGAACGGAGGTGGCATGTACGCCCGATCCACCAGCATCCGCGGCAACCTCAGCAACCTCGACGCCGGCATTGCCTACGTGCGCGACGAGGTGATGCCGTCGATCAAGCAGACCGACGGCTGCGTCGGCCTGTCGATGCTCACCGACCGCGAGAGCGGCCGCTGCATCGTCGCGACCTCCTGGGTCGACGAGCAGGCCATGCGCGCCACCGCCCACGAGGACCGCACCGTCCAGCACCGCCTTCTGCACACCCTCGGCGGCGAGCACGCCGACGTCCAGGAGTGGGAGATCGCCGTCCTGCACCGCGAGCGTCCGGCCGGGGACGGCGCCGGCGCGCAGGTCACCTGGGCCCGCATCGCCCCGAACCACCTCGACGACCTGCTCGACGCCTACCGGCACAACCTGCTGCCCAAGCTGCAGGAGCTGCCCGGCTTCTGCAGCGTCAGCATGCTGGTCGACCGGCGCCTCGGCCGGACCGTCAGCGTCACCAGCTTCGAGAACCGCGACGCCGCGGGGCTGGTGCGCAAGCACGCCCGGGTCCTGCGCCAGCAGTTCGCCCAGGCCATGGGCGCCAAGATCGTGGACGTCGCCGAGATGGACCTCGTCCTCGCCCACCTGCACGTCCCCGAGGCCGTCTGACCAGCCCGTGAGACACAGAGCGCTCCGTGGTCGCCGGGGCGCATCCGCGAGCTGAGGTCACACCCAGCCGACCCAGCGGCGCCGAGCGCCGACTCCGTCGACGGCACGCTGCGACCGGAGTGACCGCTGTTACCCACGGGACGCCGGTGCCGCCGACACCGCCCGCAACGTCACCGACACGGGGGTCGCTGCGCCGTCATCCCGCCGTCGCGTTTAAGTTACTCGCCAGTGACCTAACTCACGGGTAACGCTCCGACTCCGCGACAGGCAGGCCGATGCTCTACACCGCTTACGAGATCAACCGTCGAGCCACGGCGCCCGTCCTCACGGCGTCCGAGCTGACCGCTCGGGCACTGCAGGCCCTACCCGCCCCCTGGGCCCGCACGCCCGCCGTTCGCCACGTGCGAGCCCTCTGCGACATCGTCGCCAAGGCGCGCCCCACGCACGACCGCCCGGCGTTCGGCATCCCGACCGTCCAGGTCGACGGCCGCGACGCCGACGTCTTCGAGCGCCCCGCGCTGACCACGCCCTTCGGCACCCTGCTGCACTTCGCCAAGCCCTCGGTGACCGGACAGCCCCGCGTGCTCGTCGTCGGCCCGATGTCCGGCCACTTCACCACGCTCATCCGGCCGACGATCAAGACCCTGCTGGCCGACCACGACGTCTACGTCATCGACTGGCACAACGCCCGCGACATCCCCGCGGAGCACGGGCCCTTCGGCCTGGACGAGTACATCGAGCACGTCATGCAGGCGCTGCGCCACCTCGGCCCCGACACCCACGTCGTGGCCGTGTGCCAGCCCGCCGTCCCCGTGCTGGTCGCCGTCGCGCTGCTCGCGGCCCAGGACGACCCGGCCCAGCCGGCCAGCGTCACCCTCATGGCCGGCCCGATCGACACCCGGATCAACCCCAACCGGGTGAACAAGTCCGCTACCGACAAGCCGCTGTCCTGGTTCGAGCGCCGGGTCGTCGACACCGTGCCCAGCCGGTACCCGGGCGCCGGACGGCGGGTCTACCCGGGCATCGTCCAGCTGACCGCCTTCATGTCGATGAACCCGAAGCGGCACCTGTCGGCCCACGGGCAGATGTACCGCGACCTGGTCGCCGGCAACACCGAGCGGGCGGCGGCCACGCGCGCCTTCT
>DASZZX010000076.1:0-32044 GCA_036260415.1 Nitriliruptorales bacterium | reverse complement strand
GGATCGAGGCGTTCCTCGCCGTGACGGGCTTGCGTGGGGCCCGGCGGCGCGCGACCGGATCCCACGAGGTCGGGTCCGGCGATCCCGCGTCGATGCCGGTCACACAGTGGCTCGACGATGACGTGCCACGGCTCGACGGCGACCGCTGGCGCCTGCACGTCGCGGGTGGGAGCCGGACGCGGGTGTGGACGTTGAGGGAGCTCGACGATCGCAGGAGCGCCACCGTGGCCACCATCGACTGCACCGGCGGGTGGTACGCGCAGCAGACCTGGGAGGGTGTCCCACTGCGCGACGTGGTCGGCCGCACGGGTGCTGCCCGCAGCGTGGTGGTGCGGTCCGCGACCGGCTACGCGCGCCGGTTCCCGGTCGCGGACCTCGACCGGCTGTGGCTGGCGACCAGGGTCGGGGGCGCGGCTCTCAGCGCCGGCCACGGCTTCCCCGCACGGATCGTGGCACCGGGGCGGCGCGGGTTCTGGTGGGTCAAGTGGGTGACGGCGGTGGAGCTCAGCCGGCGGCCGTGGTGGCTGCAGCCGCCGTTCCCCCTCACCTGACCGGCGAGGGGCCGGGTCGAACCGGCGACGAGCGTCGGCGGACACCACCCGGCCCGCTGCCGATCGGCAGGAACGCGGCGGGTGCGTCCTCGTCGCCCGGTCGGCGCCGCGGTGGCGACCGTCAGTGCTCCGGGTGGTCGGGTCGGCCGTCCAGTTCGAGCATCTCCGGGGTGCGTTCCTTCACCACCCACCCGGCCAGCGCGGCGGCGAGGACGAGCGTCCCCGCGACCCGGTACGCCGTGGCGACCGAGGTCGCGTCGGCGACGGCCCCGAACAGCAGCGTTCCGATCCCCTCCGCGGTGATGATCCCGGCGATCATGGTGCCCGTGACCTGCGCCATCCGCTCCGGGGGGGCGATGCGCACGAACAGCGTCTGCGGGCCCAGCAGCCAGGCGACGCCGGACCCGACCAGCAGGTTGCCGGCGACGAACCACAGCGGCGAACGTCCCAGGGCGGCGACCCCGAACGCGAGTGCGAACCAGGCCAGGTGGACCAGCTGGAACGACGGTCGTTCCACCGCGCTGCCGCGTCCAAGCACCGCCATGGCGGCGGCCTGCCCGGCCGGACCGGCCGCCAGCACGAACGGTGTCCACACGTCCGCCCCGCCGGTGACCCCCGCGGCGAGCGACTCGGGCAGCGCGGTCACGCTGGCGGTGACGAAGACGAGCGGGGCGAGCAGCCGCAGCACCGGCTGGCGGCGGATCTCCTGCAGCCCGACGGAAACCGCCGGTCGGCCGCGACGCGGTGACGGGACGGCGAACGGCACGCCGGCCACGACCGCGCCGGCGAGCAGGAAGGTCGCGGCGTCGGCGAGCAGCGCCGGGGCGGCGCCGACCAGCAGGACGGTCGTGGACCCGGCCAGGTAGCCGACGACCTGCCCGACCTGGTCGCCGGTGCCGAGCAGGGCGAGCAGGGACGCGCGCCGGTCCTCGGGCACGGTCTCGGCGATCACCCCCGACCGCACCGACACCGACGCCGTCCGGATCGCGCCCAGCAGGGCTGCCGTGACCAGGACGGGTGCCAGGCCCGGCAGGAAGAGAGGCAGCCCGACCACCGCGGCACCGGCCAGGTTCAGGCCGACCAGGGCCCGTCGGCGAGGCACCTGGTCCAGCCAGCCCCCGGTCAGGGCACCCGCGACCAGGGCGGGCATCGCCTGCACGGCGAAGAGGGCGGCAGCACCCAGCACCTGGCGTCCGCTGCGCTCGTAGCCAAGCAGAAGGAGCGCGCCCAGCCCCGCGTAGTCGCCGAGCACGGAGCCGGCGTGCGCGACGACCAGACGGCCTGCGACCGGATGCCGCAGGGTGACCCGGTACCCGCGCGCCGTCTCCCCCACGTCCCCTCCGGCCGTCGTACGACGACGCGATCCGCCCGACCGACGCGCGAGGGTAGTGTCGCACGCACCAGACCGCAGACCACCATGCGCAGGACGAGGCCATGCAGGACGGACCCACCGAGGAGCGGCTCGCGCTCTTCATCGACTACGAGAACCTCGCGATCGGCGCGCGCGAGACCGGTTTCCGTTTCGAGGTGGGGCCGCTCGCCGACGTCCTCGCCGAACGCGGACGTCTGGTCGTGCGGCGTGCCTACGCCGACTGGCACCTGTTCAGCGACGACCGACGGGAGCTGGTCGACGGGCACGTCGAGCTGATCGACATCCCGCAACGACAGGACTCGGTGCGCAAGAACGCTGCCGACATCAAGATGGCGGTTGACGCGATGGAGCTGGCCTTCACGAGCCGCTACGTGTCCACGTTCGTGATCGTGTCGGGCGACTCGGATTTCACCCCGCTCGTCAACAAGCTGCGCGCACTCGACCGGCGTGTCATCGGCGTGGGCATCAGGGGATCGACGTCGGCCATGCTCCCGCCGGCGTGCGACGAGTTCATCTTCTACGACCGTCTCGAGAACGCCCCGCGCCGTGACGGGCGGGGTGGCCGCGCCGCTCCTCCCGCCACGCCACGGCGAACGCCACCACGCCGCCAAGCCGACGCCCTGCACGACCTCAACCGGCTGATCACCCAGACGCTGTCGGGGCTGCAGCGCTCCTCCGCCGGGCCGGTGTACGCCTCGAGCCTGAAACGGGCGCTGCTGCGCAAGGACCCCACCTTCTCGGAGGCCGACCACGGCTTTCGTGCCTTCAGCGAGCTGCTGCGCCACCTCGAGTCGGAGGGGCAGGTGGCACTGTCGGAGGGTCCGGCGCAGGGCGACCCCGAGGTCGACTTCCCCTCGGAGAGCGGCGGCGAGGAGCAGGCGTTCGAGCTGCTCGTCGACGTGGTGGCCGGTCTCGAGGGCCGCAACGGGGGCAAGCCGCCCCTGTCGGGCCTCAAGGACCAGCTCCGCAAGCACGAGGGCGGCTTCAGCGAGAAGGACTTCGGGTACTCCGGCTTCCTGCAGTTCGTCAAAGCGGCCAGCGCACGCGGGCTGATCGAGCTGGAGTTCGACGACGACGAGGGCGAGTACTACCTCCACGCCCCGCGCGTGTGAGCCGGGGCTCGCGAGGCATGCCGGCTCAGGCGCCGCTGGGCCCCTCGGAGCGGCCGGCTACCTGATCGATCAGGCCGTAGTCGCGTGCTTCGGCCGCGGTGAGCCAGAAGTCGCGATCGGTGTCCTCGCGGATCTTCTCCACCGGCTGTCCGGTGCGCTCGGCGAGGATCTCGTTGATCCGCTCGCGCAGGAACACGATGTTCTGGGCCTGGATCTCGATGTCGCGAGCCGAGCCCCGCGCCCCACCCAGGGGCTGGTGGATCATGATCCGCGCGTTCTGCGTCCCCGACCGGGTGCCGGTACCGCTGGCCAGGAGCACCGCCGCCGCCGACGCGGCCATGCCGACGCATCGGGTGTTCACCTTGGAGCGAAGCAGCTGCATCGTGTCGTAGATGGCGAACAGCCCGCTGATGATGCCGCCGGGCGAGTTGATGTACAGGGTGACGTCGTCCTTGGCATCGGCATCGAGGGCGAGCATCTGGGCGACCAGCGCGTCGGCGTTGGTGTCGTCCAGGGGACCTCTGAGGTACAGGATCCGCTGCTCGAACAGCTTGCGGAACGCCTGCTGGTTGAGGCCAGCCAGCTCCTCGAGCTCCACGTCGTCCTCGTCTGCCGGCGGCACGGTCGCCCGATGGTACCGCCGATCGCTCCGGCCTCGTGCGGGCGGCCGCCTACAGCAGCTCGGGGCGGTCACGTTCGTTGGACATGCCGATCGGCCCGCTGGTCCTGCCACCAAGGAACTGGCGCACGACCGGGTACTGGCTGTCGAACATGTCGTGCTTCGTGCCGTAGGCGACGAGGTTGCGTCGGAACAGCAAACCTACGTAGTCGCCGATGCCGCGTGCGGTGCGGATGTCGTGGGTGACGATGACGAACGTGGAGCCGATCTCCTCGTTCAGTTCCAGGATGAGGTCGTTGAGGATCGCGGTCCGCACCGGGTCGAGCCCGGAGTCGGGCTCGTCGAACAGGACGATCTCCGGGTCCAGCACCAGCGCCCGGGCCAGACCGGCGCGCTTGCGCATCCCACCGGAGATCTCGCCGGGCAGCTTGTTCTTGGCGCCCTCCAGCCCGACCATCTCCAGCTTCGCCTCCACGATCCGGCGGATCTCCCGCTCCGACCTGCCGGTGTGCTCGCGTAGCGGGAAGGCCACGTTGTCGAAGACGTTCATCGAGCCGAACAGCGCGCCGTCCTGGAACAGCACCCCCATCGTGCGCCGGACCTCGTACAGCTCCTTGCGGCGCAACTGCGGGATGTTGCGTCCGTGCACCCACACCTCTCCACGGTCGGGCTTGAGCAGGCCGATCAGGTGGCGGAGGAACACCGACTTGCCCGTCCCGGACGGCCCTAGGACGATGGTGATCTTGCCGCGCGGGAAGTCCAGGGAGATGTCCTCCAGAACCTGGTGGTCGCCGAACGCCTTCGACAGGTTGCGGACGCTGATCGCCGGGTTCTCCACCCGGGTGTTGCCCGGCCAGACCGGGTCGCGGGTCTTGTCGTAGTCGGGGGGTGGGATCATGTCCGGGTCCAGGTCGTTCCACTGGTTCGCGGACGTGATCGCCCGTTCGTCGACGGCGGCGGTGCGGGGGGCAGTTGGGGTCGGCTGGGGGGTCTGCCAGGTGCGGCGGCCGTCGCCGGACGATCGGGCTCGGTCGGTCGTCTCAGCCATGGTGGGCTCCTCGTCCCTCCCAGGCTGCCCTGTGGAGGCGTCTGCCGGGTGGGACACGTCGGCTCGCTCGATCGTCGTGTGTCAGCTGTCCTGCGGGCACTGGTTGTCCCCGTAGACCTCCAGCCGGTCCACCAGCCAGCGGTCCTGGAGGTGTCGGAGGACGGCGCGCGCCGCCCAGCACTGCACGTCGGGCGCGTCCAGCGACGAGTTGGTCACCTCCTGGCGGACCACGGCGAGTGCGACACCGTACGGACGGCGATCTCCGGCCCGGGCCGTGCCGACCAGGTCCAGCAGCTCGCCCCTGCTGGTCGCGTCCGCCCGGGCCAGCCCGCCGGCCAGGTCGTCCAGCAGCTCGCGGGCTTCGTCGCGGAACCGGTCGGTGCCGAGCTGGTCGACCGTGGCACGCACCCTGCCGAGGTCGTCCGCCTCCCAGTTCACCAGCGCGTCGATCACCTGTCCCGCGACCCGGGTGACCTGAGCGTCGGTCGCGCGTGCCCGGTCGGCCTGGTACCACCACACGAAGAGCACCGTCGCGACCGCCGCCGTCACGATGGCCACGACCCAGGCTGGCGCTGCGGGCCGTCGGCCGCGGGGCGCCGGAGGCCCGCCGTGGGCTGCGGCTGTCGGGGCGATCGCGCGTGCCTCGCTCATCGTCTCCTCCTCAGCGCCCAGGCCACCGCCAGCGCGAGCGGGGCGACGGCAGCCGCCCCGCCGCCGGTCGCCGGCAACGTCCGCTCCGTGCGGCCGCCGGGACCCGCCGTGGTCGCATCACCAGGAAGCGACCCGACGGACTGCTCCGTCACCCCGCCACGCTCGGCCAGCGGCGCGAAGTCGATCGATGGGGCGGTGGGGTCGGGCGGCTGGTGGTCGCGCTGGCGTACCGCGTCGACGCCCACACCCCACGGGGAGGAGCAGGCCGCGCCCGGCTTGGTGGGCGGGGTGGGGCGGTCGGGGATGTAGTCCTGCCCGCCGAACGCCTCGAACAGCAGGACGTTCATGCGCTGCCACTGCACGCCAGGCCGCAGCGGGTCGTGCTGGGTGATGACGTCGAAGCCGTCCTGGTAGAACCAGTGCGCCGTGTCCAGGCCACGCGCCAGGTCGTGGAGGTTCTCCGGCTGTGACAGCATCGCGTTGAGCTGGGTGACGTCGCTGATCAGGCAGTGCTGGTTCGCGCGTGTGTCCACGATCAGGGACTCGGCCTCGCGCAAGGCGCTGGGACCGTCGTCGAGCAGGCGTTCGAGCGTTGGACGGTTGGCGGCGAGCGTCTCGGAGACGTCCGCGAGGTCCGGGAAGGTCGACGCCAGAGCCTGGCGGTGCTCGTTGAGCGTGTCGAGCAGCGGCCCGCTGGTGTCGAGCAGACGCTGGAGCTGTGGGATGCCCTCGACCAGGGTGGTGTTCAGGTCGAGGCTGTCGCGGTTCAGCTCCTTCAACAGCTCGGCGCGGCCGCCGATCGCCGAGGCGAGCTCGTGCACGAGCGTGCCGAGGTCCCGCTCGTCGATCGACTCGAACAGGGCGACGGCGTTGGCCAGCACCTCGGGGACCTCGGTGGGGTAGACGACCGCCTTGGGCTCCACGCGGCTGTCCCGCTGGGCCGGGAGCCACCCCGCGACCGCGTCCACGTCGGAGGGCACCAGGTCGCCCGGGGGCGGCCGCCAGTCGGCGGGCACGGGGACGAGGTCGAGTGCCTGCTCGCCGACCGCCGAGCGGCGCGTGATGTGGACCAATGTGTGCTGCGGGACGTGCTCCTTGTCGCGGATCTCCAGGACCGCCTCGACCCCCCGGTCGGTCAGCGTCAGCTGCTCGACGATGCCGACGCCGTGACCGAGGACGGTGACCTCCTGCCCGGTGAACAGCCCCCCGGTCCGGTCGAGCGGGACCGTGATCTCGTAGCGGTCCTCGAACAGCGCGCCACCGACCCACTGCACGACCGCGTACGCGACGAGCAGCAGGGTCAGAGCCACGATCGTGGCCAGGTTGGTGGACAGCCGCCCCAGCGACCTCATCCTGCGTCCGCCTGCCGGCCGTCCGTGCCGTCTGGCTGCTCGCCGTCGCCGAAGTCGTTGGGCTCGTTGTGCGTGCCGTGCTCCCCGTAGCGGCAGCCATCGGCCCGCTCGTCGCAGGACGTGATTGCCGCCCCCGGCGGTAGCTGGTTCGTCCGGCCCGGGTTGGGCGGTGTGCAGGACTTGGCGGGGTTGTCGGGGTCCTCGCTGCTGGTCCCGCACCCGACCAGATCGAGCCAGATCTGCAGGAACTCCAACTGGTTGGCGTTGGGGACGTGGAGGTTGTGCCGCGGGAGCCAGGTGAGGAGCCCCTGCAGGGCGCCGTCGACCCTGGTGACCGCGTCAAGGATGGTCCGCAGCTGCGCGACGAGGTGCTCGAGCTGCTCGCGGTTGTCACGCAGAATACGCTCGCCGACGCCGCCCAGCTCGCGCAGGTCCCCGAGCGCGTCGAGCAGCCGGTCGTCCTCCTCCGTCAGCGCGGCGCTCGACCGCGCGAGCGACTCCAGCGCCTGCGCGTTGGTCTCGGCTTCACTGGCCAGGGTGGCGAGCAGCGCGTCCAGGCCGTCGAGCAGGCGCAGGACCTCCCCCTTGTCCTCCTCGACGTCGCCGACGAACGTCTCGACGTCGGCGATCGCCTGTCCGAGGGTGCCGCCCCGCCCGGCGAAGGTCACGGCGCCGGCGTGGACGGCCGCGTTGAGACGGTCGGCCGCGACGAACGCCAGCAGGTCGTTGCCGGTCCGCACGACGTCCTCGAGATCGGTCTGGACGTCGGTGTCCTCGATGACCCCCGCGGAGAGCCGTCCGCTGTCACCCTGGGGCACCAGCTCGACCATGCGCTCACCGAGCAGGCTGGTCTGCTTGAGCACGGCCTCGACGTCCGACGGCAGGCCGTTGTGGCCGCGCACCTCCATGGTCACCCGGGCACGGTTGCGGTCGGTCAGCTCGATGCCGGTGACCGTTCCGATCCGGACGTCGGCGGTGAACACCGGTGCGCGCTCCACGAGGTCGATCACGTCGCTGAACTCCGCCTCGAGGGTGAGGTGGTCGTCGCGTGCGCAGCCCGACGCGGCCACCGTCAGCGCCGCAAGCAGAGCCAGCAGCCGTCGCGCGGTGACGTCGCGGCGGGGACGCCGGACGTCCCCATCTACGGTCACCTGCGGGCCGCGACCGACGATGCTGCTGCGACACCTCACGGCAGCGTCCTCCGCGGGTCCGCTAGCGGCCCGGACGGCTCCGGCGTCGGCGCGCCGGCGTCCGGGAGTGGCACGCCCGTGTCGTCCGGCTCGTCGCCGGGGACGAGGCCGTCGACGACCTCGGGAGGGTCGATGCCGTGCTCCTGCAGCCGGCGGGGCAGCTCGGGCACAGCCCGGAACGTGTCGTCGAGCACCTCCCCCAGCGGGACCGTGCTGTCGGGGTCGGCGGCGCGATCGCAGGCGAGGACCGGCTCGAAGCAGATCCGGTCCGGAAGCCGGTCGTCGAGCTGCGAGCAGTCCACCTGGACGCGCAGGCACATCCCGGCGATGCGGTCCCTGACCCGGTCGGCGATCAGCGTGGACAGCCCTGGCACGTTGTCCACCAGCGGCAGCCAGTTCTCGTCACGGTCGAACACCCGCTCGGCGCCGCGGTACAGCTCGGCCGACCAGAACACGAAGCGGTCGATCTCGCTCAGGTTCCGGACCGCGGTGCGGCCCACCCTGGTCACCGCCGCCAGGTCCTCCTCGAGCTCGGGCCGGTGCTCGACCAGGAGGTCGGCCAGCTCGTGGGTGACGCGCGCCAGCCCACCCAGCGCCGCGTCGATCCGTTCGCGGTCCTCGGCGAGGCTGGACACCACGGTGTTGGCGTCCTCGATGAACGCCCCGAGCTCGCGGCTGCGGCTGTTGAGCGCCTCGTTGACATCCGACAGGTGGCTGGCGAGCAGGATCAGCTCGTCGTCGTTGGCGCGCAGCACGTCGATCGCCTCCTCGGCGTGCTCGAGCGTGCGACCGAGGTCATCGCCCTGGCCTGCCAGGACACCGGCGAGGTTGGTGACCAGCCGTGCCACCTCCTCCTCGGGGAGCTGCCGCAGGTAGTCGTTCAGGGACGCGAGGACCTCATCGAAGTCGTCAGGCACGGCGGTGCGGGCGACAGGGATGGTGCGCCGCAGGTCCCAGGTGGGCTGGCCCTGACGGTACGGCGGCTCCAACTGGACGTAGCGCTCGCCGATGAGCGCCTGCGGCACGATCACCGCACGGACGTCGGCGGGCAGGCGGACCGCCGGCTCGAGCCGCATGGTCACGTGCACGCTGTCGGACCCCGGCGGCACGTCGACGCGTTCGACGTGGCCGACGTCCACACCCGCCACACGCACCGCGGACCCCTCGAACAGGTTGAACGTCGAGGCGAACTCGGCCTCGAGCGTCTGCGTCGCGGCGTCGCCGAACACGCCCGCGCAGCCGGCGGCGAACAGCGCGATCACCACCATGGTCGCGAGAAGACGCCGCCGACCGCTCATCGGCCCGCTCCCGCACCCAGCACCCGCCGGAACAGCGAGCGGATCGACGCGGGCGGCTGCGGCTGTGTCGCCCCGTCCGGGCCACGCGCGCCACCGTCCTGTTCCTCGCACGTCCGCGGGTCGGGACCGAGCACCTGGTCGAGGACGTCATCGACCAGACCACCGCAGCCGGCGATGGCGTCGACCCCGGCGGACCCGAGGGACTGCACGAACACGTTGCCCCAGTAGGGGTTGTCGCAGGCCGCCCCGTGGCAGGTCCCACGCTTGAATATGTTGGCGTAGCCCTCGAACGACACGCCCCCGTAGGCGAGCGCGTGCGCCAGGTCGACCTGATGCGCGTCGACGACGCCGAGCGTCTCGTTGAGCCGGTGCAGCGTCCGGTCGAGCTGCTGACGGTCGTCGGTCACCAGGTCGGCAGCGAGGGTGGAGGTGCGGGCGGTCTCGTCGAGCAGCCGCGAGACGTCCTCGCGGCGGCGTGCCAGCACGTCCAGCGTGGAGCCGAACGCGTCCACGATCCGCACGATCTCCTGGTCCTCGTCGGACAGCACGGCGAGAACGTCCTCGGAACGGTCGATCGCAGCGGCCAGCTCCTGACGGCGGTCGGCGATCACGGCGCTGACCCGCCGCAGCCCGTCCAGAAGGCGCGCGACCTCGTCCCGTTGACCCTCGGTGATGTCCGCCACAGAGGACACCAGCCGGGCGAGGGCGTCGACGTCGGAGCCCTGTAGCAGCGTCACGGTCTCGCGGTTCAGCTCGGCGAAGTCGACCGGCGTGCTGGTGCGTTCGACGGGGATCCGGTCGTCGTCCTCCAGCAGGTCGTCCCAGTCGTCGCCGGCGTGCAGCATGACGGCGCGTTTCCCGAGGAAGTTCTGCAGGATGATCGCCGCCCGGGTGTCGCCGGGCATCGGCTCCTCGACGCGCAGCCGCGCCGCGACGGTCCCCCGCTGATCCAGTCGGACCGACTCGACCTCTCCGGCGCGCACGCCGGCGATCAGCACGCTGTCGCCCGCCTGCAGGCCGGCCGCGTCGGTGAAGGAGGCGGTCACGCTCACCCCACCGGTGATCCAGCCACGGTCGAAGATGATCCCCACGATCGTGGCGAGGGCCAGCAGGGCCGCGGCCACCAGGCCGACGACCCACTGGCGACGTTCGAGCAGCATCAGCCACCACCCTGGGCCGGCCGGCCGAGTCCCGCCTCGAACAGGCCGCGCAACGTGGCCGGGCCCGCGGGGCCGTCCCCGTCGGGGTTCAGCACCACCCCGTCGCCGCTGCACTCGTCGGAGCCGCCGGCGCCCGGTCGTTGCCGGTCGGGCGGCACCGGCCGGGGCAGGCAGGCGCCCCGGTCGGTGGAGATGACCTCGCCGCCTTCGGACACCCCCGCCGCGCGCACGTTGAACCACTGCCCCCAGCGGGAGGTGCGGTGGTAGAAGACCAGGCCGCGACCGAGGTGGGTCACGATGTCCTCGAGGTTGGCCTGGTTGACGGTCAGGATGGATGTGATGGCGTCCAGCTCGTCGATGACGCCCTGGATCTCCTCCTCGTTGCGGTCGAGGAACCGGGCGAGCTCGGCCTGGGCGTCGGCCAGGTCCACCACGATGCGCTCCACCTCGTCGTTGCGCGCGGCGACCGTCTCCGACACGTCGGCGAACGTGTTCAGCAACTGGCGCAGCGCCTGCTCGCGTTGCGCGTACGCGCCGGCCAGGTCGGCGGCGTTCTGCAGGACACGGCCGATCTGACGGTCTCGTTCTGCCAGGGTGGTGGTGAGCGAACCCGCGTCGGCGATGAGCTGCTGGACCTGGAGCTCACGGTCGTCGAGGGCCCGGTCGAGTGCGCGGACGACGACGTTGGCGACCTGGGGCTCCAGTGCCCGCTGGATGGGGACCAGCCGTTCCATCAGCTCACCGAAGTCGGCCACGGCGACGGTGCGCTCGGTGGGGAAACGGTGACCGGCGGGCAGCTGACCGGTGCCGGCAGGGTGGACGTACAGGTAGCGCAGGCCGAGCAGGTTGCGCCAGCGGACGCTGATCGTGGTGTCACGGCCCAGCGGGAGGTCGTCGCGGATGGCGAACGTGACGATGGCCCGACCCCGCTCGACGTGGATGCGGTTGACCTTGCCGACGTCGACGCCGGCGATCTTCACGGCGTCGTTCTCGACCAGCCCGGTTGCGTCGGCGAACGCGGCCTGGTAGCTGACACGGTCGGCGAACGGTGCGATGTTGCCGATGGTCACGATCAGCCAGCCGGCGAACACCACGCAGACGGCCGTGAACGCCACGAACTTGAGCAGGGGGCGCTCGCCGCTCACGGGACCGTCTCCGTCGCCGTCGTAGGCGACCTACGACAGCGACTCTCGCGTCGCTTCTTCGGAGCGCCGCTCACGGGACCGTCTCCGTCGCCGTGCTGCCGCTGTCCGGCTCCGCCGGCTGGTTGTCCTCGCCGGGATCGGCGCCCGCCACACACAGGGGCGCCTCCTGCTGGAGCGGGGCGGGCAGCGACCCGCACAGCCGCTGCAGCTCGCCTTCGCCTCCGCTGAAGACGGTGAACCAGCCGTGCTCCGTCCCGTCGGTGAGGCTGCCGCCGTGGAAGCCGAGCTTGAACGCGTAGCGGTACAGGCCGAAGATCGCGTCGCCCAGGTCGTCGGCCTGGCCGGCGACGACGCCGTTGACCAGCGTGGTGACCCGCAGGACCTGCGCGATCGGGTCCTCCTCGACCCCGAGGAAGTCGGAGAGGACCTGCGAGAAGGCTGCCAGCGCCTCCAGGTTGGCGCGGACGTCCTGTTGGCGGTCGGGGAGCAGGCTCGCCCAGGTTGGCAGCGACCGGTTGAGTCGGTTGACATCTGCGGCCGTGGTGGCCAGCTCGCCGGTCAGGGTGGCGAGTCCCGAGATCCGGTCGAGCTGCTGGGGAGCGGTGTCGGCTGCGAACCCGAGGAGGTCGGCGGTCACGTCGATGTTGCGCCCCGCGGTCTGTGCGTCCCGCAGGTCGAACGAGCCCAGGGCGTCGACCACCTGGGCGAGCTCGACCGGGTCCACCGCATCCAGCACGGGCTCCAGCGCCGCGAGCAGCTCCTGGACCTCGGTGGGTCCCTCCTCGGGGGGCACGGTGAGCACGTCCTCCTCGGCGAGGTGCGGTGGTGTGCTCAGCGACGCGGGGCGCGGGCGCAGCTCCACCTGCTTCTCGCCCAGGAACGTCTTGGACGTGACGGCGACGTCCATCTCCCGGGGCAGGACGTGCTCGGGGAAGATGGTCAGCGTGGCCACCGCATCGGCGTCCTCGTCAAGCCGGACCTCGTTGACGGTGCCGACCAGCACGCCGCGCACCTTGACGTCGGAGCCGGGGTCGAGCCCCTTGCCGGCGTGGGACCCGAGCTCGACCGTGATCCGGTAGGAGCCGGACGGTGGTGCGCCCACCACACGGGTGAGGGCGACGGCCGCTACGACCGTCGCCACCACGGCGAGCGCTCCGGCGATGCGTCGGCCGACCGCGCTCACCGGCGGCGTCCGGGTGGGTGCCCAGTGGGCGCGCTCATCCGGCGATCTTCACCGTCTCGCCGCCCACGCCCCACAGCAGGACGGAGATGAACATGTTGAGGACCACGACGGTCACGATGCTGGCCCGGATGGCCCGGCCGACCGCCACCCCGACCCCGGCCGGTCCGCCCTGCGCGTGGTACCCGTAGTAGGTGTGGATCAGGATCACGACGATCACGAACAGCACGGCCTTGAGCAGGCTGTAGACCACGTCGACGGGGGGCAGGAACAGGTCGAAGTACTGGTCGTAGGCGCCGGTCGACACGCTGAAGAACCGGGTCACCATGATCCGGGTCGCCTGGTACGAAGAGAACAGCGCGAGCAGGTACAGCGGCACGGTCGGGACCAGCGCCGCCCACAGCCGGGTGGACACCATGTAGGGGATCGAGGGCACGCCCATCACCTCGCAGGCGTCGACCTCCTCGCTGATGCGCATCGCTCCCAGCTCGGCCGTGAACCCGGCGCCGACCTTCGCGGCCAGCGCGAGGCCGGCGATGAGCGGGGTGATCTCGCGGGTGTTGGCCCACATCGACACGAGCCCGACGTACGCCTCGGCGCCGATCGTGCGCAGCCCAGCCACACCCTCCAGTCCGACCTGGGTGCCGGTGAAGAACGACATCGTGGCGATCACGAACAGCAGCCCGCCGCCGACCACGAACGCGCCGACGCCGACCACCACGTCCGAGATCATCTCGAGGATCAGGCGCCGGTACTTGACGAGCGCGACCGGCATGCCACGCAGCGCCCGGCCCCAGAAGCGGGCCTGGTGGGCCAGCTCCTCGAACGGCGCAAGAGGCCGGGTGATGACCCGCAGCGCGCGGGCGGTGGCGGGTGCCTCGGCCGGGAGGGCTCGTTGGGCGGTGGCCACGGTGCTCCTGGTCAGAACTTCGGCGGCACGACGTTGAAGTAGACGGTGGTCATGATGAAGTTGACGAAGAACAGGACGATGAAGGTCATGACGACCGAGCTGTTCACGGCCTCGCCCACCGCTTTGGGGCCGCCGCGGGCGTGGTAGCCGTAGTGACAGGAGATGGCCGCGGCGATGTAGCCGAACACGGACGCCTTGAGCAACGCCTGCCAGAGGTCGGGCAGGATCGCCAACTCGTTGAAGGAGGCGAAGTAGGAGCCCGAGGAGTTTCCCTGGACGGGGACGGCCATCACCCAGCCGCCGAGGATGCCCGCGGCGGACACGATCCCGTCGAGCAGGATCGCCACCAGCGACGCGGCGAGCAGGCGGGGCATGACCAGGTGATGGATCGGGTCGACGCCCATGACCTCCATCGCGTCCAGCTCGTCGCGGATGCGTCGCGAGCCGAGATCGGCGGTCATCGCCGAACCGCCGGCGCCGGCGATCAGAAGCGCGGTGGCGACGGGGGCGGCTTCCCGCACCACCGCCAGCACCATCGCCGCGCCGATGTGGGCCTCGGCGCCGAGCTGCTCGTTGAAGGACCCGACGTGCAGGGCGATGATCACCCCGAAGGGGATCGACACCAAGATGGTGGGCAGGCTGGTCACCTTCGCGATGAACCAGCACTGGTCGATGAACTCCCGCACCGGGAAGCGGCCCTTGCGTAGCGCCAGCGCCCCGTCGACGCCCATCGACACGACCCCGCCCAGGTTGGCCAGGCCGTTCTTCGCGCTCGGCACGTCGCCGCTCCGTCGGTCGGCCGGAGGTGCACCCTAAACCCGGACCGGGCGAGCCGATGCGGCGCGGTTGCGGGGCCTCGCGACGGCGCCGACTCGGGAAGGGCGGACGGTTCCAGCGTTCCCTACCGAGGGGAACGACCGCGTGGCGCGCACGTTACGAGCCCGGGTGGTGGGACGCCCTGCGGGCGATCGCGGCGAACGCCTCGAGCGATCCCGGGTTGGCCAGCGCCCCCTCGCTCGCGACGTGCTCGACGGCCTCGCCCGCGAGCAGCCGCTTGACGGGAACCTCCAGCCTCTTGCCCGACAGGGTCCGTGGCACGTCCGGCACGGCGTGGATCTCGTCGGGCACGTGCCGGGGGGAAAGGCGCTCGCGCAGCTGCTGCGCGAGCCGGAGCCGCAGCTGCTCGAGGTCACTGTCGTCCGCGAGCGCCACGAACAGCACCAGACGTCCTGGGCCGCCCGCCGTGTCCTCCAGGTGCACGACGAGGGCGTCGCGCACCTCCGGCACGTCGTCCAGGGCGCGGTAGAACTCGCTGGTGCCCATGCGGATCCCGCCGCGGTTGAGCGTGGCGTCCGACCGACCGGTGATCACGCAGCTGCCACGTTCGGTGATGCGGATCCAGTCGCCGTGGCGCCACACCCCCGGGTACCTGTCGAAGTACGCGGCGCGGTAGCGACTCCCGTCGTCGTCTCCCCAGAACCCCACCGGCATCGATGGCATCGGCGCGGTGATGACCAGCTCGCCGCGCTCGCCGACGAGGGGCCGGCCGCGGGGGTCGAAGGCCTCTACCTTGGCCCCAAGGCACCGGCACGCGATCTCGCCGGCGTGGACGGGCAGGAGCGGGCTGGGACCCACGAAGGCGGTGCACAGGTCGGTCCCGCCGCTGGCCGACCCGAGCAGCAGGTCGCGGCCGACCTGCTCGTACACCCACGCGAACCCTTCGGGTGGCAGTGGGGCGCCGGTCGAGCCGACCCCCCGCAGCCCCGACAGGTCGAGGTCCCTGCCCGGCCGGAGGCCTGCCCGGCGGCAGTGCAGGAGGAACGGGGCGCTGACCCCGAAGTAGGTGATGCGGGTGTCGGCGGCCATCCGCCACAGCCGGGTCAGGTCAGGATGCGCGGGGTCGCCGTCGAACAGCACGATGCAGCTGCCGAGCAGCAGACCGCTGACGAGGTAGTTCCACATCATCCAGCCGGTCGTGCTGAACCAGAAGAAGCGGTCCGACGCGGTGAGGTCGTGGTGCAGCGCCAGGACCTTGAGGTGCTCGAGCAGGATGCCGCCGTGTCCGTGGACGATGGCCTTGGGGATCCCCGTGGTCCCCGAGGAGAACAGGATGTACAGCGGGTAGTCGAAGGCCACCGGGGTGAACCGCAGTGCCGCGGGCTGCGCGGTCAGCTCCTGCCAGGTCACCATGTCGGGGAGGCGGGAGCGGTCGCGCGCGGGTCGCAGGTACGGCAGCAGCACGGTCGCACGCAGCCCCGGCAGGGCCGCGCGGATCTCCGCCACCTGCTCGGCGCGCTCCACCTCTCTGGGGCCGTAGCGGTAGCCGTCCACCGTGAGCAGGACCTTGGGGGTGAGCTGCTGCAGGCGGTCGATCACGCTGCGGGTGCCGAACTCGGGTGCGCAGCTGGACCAGATCGCCCCGATGCTCGCGGTCGCGAGGAACGCCACCAGCGTCTCGGGCAGGTTGGGCAGGTAGGCGGCGACCCGGTCGCCTGGTTGCACGCCGAGCCGGCGCAGGCCGGCGGCGACGCGGGCCACGCGGTCACGCAGGTCGTCGAAGGTGAGGATGTCGTCCCCACGCGTGTCGGAGCGGGCGATGACCGCGGGGCGGTTGCCGCCCCGGGCCAGCGCATGCTCGGCGTAGTTCAGCGTCGCCCCCGTGAACCACCGCGCACCGGGCATCGAACGGTGGGCGAGCACCTTTTCGTACGGGTCGTGCGCACGCACCGCGAAGAAGTCCCACACCGCTGCCCAGAAGGCGTCGAGATCGTCCACGGACCAGCGCCACAGATCGTGGTAGCCCTCGGCGACCAGGTCCCCCCGGTCGCGCAGGAACCGGAGGAACCGTCCCACCTGGCGACGTTCGATGGCGTTGGCGGGCGGCGACCACAGCAGCGCGCCCTCGTCCACCTGCCCGGTCCCCAACGGTCCGGCCACGATGCCCTCCTCGGGTGCACGCGACGCTAGCAACGACCGTCTGGATCGGGGCGGTGGAAGGTCGTTGGTCACGCTGATGGGGACCAGGCGATCGCTACCGGCCCGTGGTCTATCGCCCGTCTGAGCTGGCGGTCGAGCGTGGCACGGCCGCATCCGACCTTCGATGATCTGCGCGGTGTCTGGTGCCACTCGAACGGGGTGGGCTTGTCGTCCCAGTGCTTGACCTACAGCTCGATCGGGTCGGTCAGGTCCTTGACGATCGTGAAGACGCCCCCACGCAGCCGCTCGTCGATCAGCTCGTGGAGCGCCTGGGAGCAGCAACCTCACAGCGTCCCTTGACCGTGCGGCTGCCGCCCACGCAGACTGCCCGAGCGCTCCGCGAGCACCCACCTCGAGGAGCCGGTGGACGTGCGCACGCCGGACCGGCGAAGGGCGGGGTCTTGAGTGACAGTGACCAGGAGTCGAGGGACCGGGGCCGGCGCTCGACGGGCTCGCGCACGCTGGCGCGCGGGCTGGCTCTGCTGCAGGCACTCGGCGAGCACAGCGACGGGGCGACGGTCTCCACGCTGGCGGACTCGACCGATCTCGACCGGGCCGTGCTCTACCGGCTGCTGGAGACCCTGACCGACGAGGGTTTCGTCACGCGTGACCCGGATACACGCCGCTATCGGCTGGGCCTCGCCATGTTGGAACTCGGCGTGCGGGCCGCGCAGGGGTTGGAGGTGCGCCGGCTCGCCGGTCCGCCGCTGCGCTCGCTGATGGAAGACACCGGCGAGACCGCGTGCCTGGCCGTTCGCGACCGCGGGGACCTGGTGGTGGTGGAGGTCGTCGAACCGCCCGAGCGGTTCGTGCAGGTCAACTACCGGGTCGGGTTCCGGCACGGGCTGGGCATCGCCGCCCATGGCCGTGCCCTCCTGGCGTTCCTGCCGGAAGGAGCGCGCGATCCGGGGTTGGCACCGGTCCGTCAGCGCGGTGTCGCGTTCACACGCGACGAGCTCGAGCAGGGCGCCTCGGGGGTGGCCGCACCGGTCTTCGACCACACCGGCCGGGCGGTCGCCGCGGTTGGGATCGTGGCGCCCAGCTCACGGCTGCCCGAACCGGAGTCGGTGGCGCTGCGGGTGTTGCGCACCGCGCGGGAGATCAGCGAACGGCTGGGTTGGCGGCCGCGCCGGGCCAGCAGCGCGGGCCAGCAGGGACCCATCGGCACGGCCGGCTGAGGCGCGCATGGTGCAGCAATGAGCGACGACCTGGCGTTGGCCACCGTCGAACTGCTGGGCGCGCTGACCTACGCGCAGCTGCGCGCCTTCGAGGTCGCGGCCGGTGCGATCCGCCACGCACCCGACGTGCGGGCCGCCGATCGCGTGGCCGCCTTCGCGGTCACAGAGCACCAGGCGTACCGGCGGCTGCGCGACCGGCTGGAGCAGCTCACCGACCTGCCGGAACCACCGATGGACCACCAGAAGGCGCGGGTGGACGCCTTCTTCGACGGCTTGCCGGTCGACGACTGGGTGTCAGCCTCGACGTTCTTCGCCGTCGGCCTGCCGATGGCGGCCGACTTCGCCCGGGCGGTGGCGCCGGCCCTCGATCCTGACACGGCCGCCGCCGTCGTGGAGGCGTTGGCCGAGCGCCACGGTTTCGAACGCTACGCCAGCGAGCAGGTCGCAATGGAGGTGGCGCGCGGGAGCGAGCCGCACCAGCGGGTCCGTCGACTGACCGCCGAGATCGCCGGCAGCGCGCTGACCGAGTTCCAGGGGGCGGTCACCAGCACCGATGCGCTGCTCCTGCTGCTCGAGCGGCTCGAAGAGCACGTCGGCGACGAGGTGCTACGTCATACCGCCGTGGCGCTCCTCGAACAGCACCGACGTCGCATGGCGGCCATCGGGGTCGATTCGCCGGAGTGACGCCGGGTCGTGCAGAAGGCGGACCGGCGCACGATCCCCGCGATTGCCCGAGGCGCGCGCGGTCTGACGCCGCTGCTACGTGATCGGTCCCGGTACCTGCTGGCGACGCGTCAGCAGCGAGTGGATCGTCAGCGAGTTCGTCATCACCTCGCCGAAGCCCTCGGGATCGGCCAGCAGCCAGCAGTGGCTGCCCGGCACGAGGTCACCGTCGTGGCCCGCCGCCTCGCACAGCGACACGAACGCCGCCTCCGGCAGCACCCGGTCGCGGTTGCCCCAGAGGATCGTCACCGGCAAGCCGCGAGCACGCAGGTCGGCAAGCTCGCCGCGCATGTCCGCGGCGGCGGCGAGACGCCCGGCACGCACCATGTTGCCCGGGTGGCGCACGACGTTCTCCACGATGTCACGGACGACCACCGGCAGGACGCGGCGGTAGCCCTTGCTCGCCCATTCGTAGGGCACGTGCAGGCCCCAATCCCAGATCGGTCGCTCGGCCAGACTGCGGCCGGACGTCCACGTGGAACCGCCCACCGAGTTGACCAGCACCAGCGAACGGGCACGCTGCGGGTGGTGCCACGCGGTCATCGCGGCCACGCCACCCCCGAACGAGTGGCCCACCAAGAAGGCGGGCTCCTCTACGTCGGCGTGTTCGAGGAGGTCATCGAGCCACTTGGCCAGCCGTTCCCATCCCAGCCGCCCCGGGAGCTCGTCGCTCTTGCCGAACCCCGGCAGCGCGGGGGCGATCACGCGGGTACCGGCACGGGCGAGGACGGGGAGCATGCGCGCGTACGAGCGGCTGCTGACGCCCCAGCCGTGGAGGAAGACGAGCGGAGGGCCGTCCCCGGCCTCCCCGTAGAAAGCAACCTTCCCGTCCAGGGTTGTGCGGTGCCAGCGCAGTTTCAGATGGTCGGGGAGGTCGGTCTGCGTCACGTGACCTCCTCGCCACACGAGGGTCCGCCATCGTGGGACGGCGCCCTGCTAGCCGGCAGTATACGGTCACCTCCCTGTGAGCGGTCCGTTCCGCGCGGGGGCCGGCGGCGTGGGATGCTCCCTGCGCCTTCCCCGGAAGGATCCAAGCGTTGACGCGACCCGACCGCCTCGAGCAGATCGCCATCGTGGGTGGAACCGGGCCCCAGGGCCGGGGTCTGGCCGCGCGGTGGAGCCGAGCCGGGTACACGGTGCACGTCGGGTCGCGGTCCCGCGAGCGCGCGGAGGACGTCGCCGCCCGGGTACGGACGCGGGCCGGTGACGACGTCGACGTGCGTGGCGCGACCAACCTGGAGGTCTGTGCGCGGTCAGAGATCGTCGTCGTGACGCTCCCGTACGAGGCGCAGCGCCCCACCCTCCCCGACCTGCGCGCGGTGGTGGCCGGCAAGCTCGTCTGCAGCGTCGTCAACCCCATGGTGTTCGACGAGGTCGGACCCAAGGCGATGCGCGTGGAGGCAGGCTCGGCGGCGGAGGAGTGCCAGGAACTGCTGCCTGGCGCCCGGGTCGTCAGCGCGTTCCAGAGTGTGCCGGCCAAGCGTCTGTGGGACGTGGACCACCCGGTCGGATGCGACGTGCTGATCTGCGGGGACGATCCGGGCGCCAAGCACCGGGTGGCGCACCTCGCGGCGGACATCCCGGGCATGTGGGGAGTGGACTGCGGACCGCTCCGCAACAGCGCGTCCATCGAGAACGTGACGCCGGTGCTGCTGTTCGTCAACCGCCGCTACCGGGTCCACGCCGGGCTCAGGATCGACGGGATCGAGCGCGACGAGAGCACCCTGCACCCCCCGGGGTCGAGCGACGGTGCTCGCGGCGGCCGCGAGCCGGGTGGCTGACCCCCTGCCGTGACCGGCCCCGCTGTCCTGTCCTCCGCGGCGCGGGTGACCGGGCCGGCGTGCGGTCGTCCGTCACGCGGTGGAGGGCACGCTCCACCGGCGGCGGAACTCCGCCTCCCCGAGGCTGTCCAGGTCGGCTTCCACCTCCTCACGGCAGCGTTCGGCCTCACGCTTGTCCGAGAACGTGCGCGCCCACACCAGCGCACCGCTGGCCGTGACCTGCAACTGCACGTCGTGCATGACGGCGCCACCGAAGCCGGTACGGGTCTGCGTGAGCACGCGGAAAGCGTGCCGCGGGGACTTCCTGATCTCGGTGGTCACGTCGTCCTCGTCGGGTGCCGGATCGTGGACGGTACGCCGTGGAGGAACGGGCACGTCGTGGGGCAGGGCGACGGTAGTCGACCGGTGGCAGGCGAGGCAACGGATTAGTCTGACCGGCGCACGGACGGGAGCGACGTCGTGGTCAAGGTCTACACCAGGCGAGGTGACCGGGGCGAGACCGACCTGTTCCGCGGCGGACGCGTGCCCAAGGATCACCCACGCACCGACGCGTACGGCACCACCGACGAGCTGGTCAGCGCCCTTGGCCTGGCGCGCGCCGAGCTCGCCGCCGGATCCCACGTTCTCCACGACGCCGTGCTGGAGGTGCAGCGCGAGCTGTTCGCGGTCGGCGGCCAGCTCGCCACCGATCCCCAGCGCTGGGACCAGCTCGAGGTCGGGGTCAGCCGCGTGGACGACGCGATGGTCGAGGAACTCGAGCGGCGCATCGACGCCGTCGTGGAGGAGCATCCGTTGCCCAAGGGGTTCGTGGTGCCCGGTGGCGGTCGCGCCGCTGCGGCGCTGGACCTGGCCCGCAGCATCTGCCGGCGTGCGGAGCGCGCGGTCGTCCGCCTCGTGCGCGCAGATCTGCTCCCCGACGAGACCGTGCTGCGCTACCTCAACCGCCTCTCGGACTACCTGTACGTCCTGGCCCGTGCGGTCGAGGGAGAGCACGTGCCGTCACGCCAGCGCTGAACGGCGCCATCGCTCCACGCTCCCGGACAGGCGGCGATGCCGCCACGTCGCACTCTGCCCGACACGAGGCCGGTGCCCGTCACGTGCCGGTACCCGTCACGTGTAGGTGTGCTCCTCGGTCGGGTACGCCCCCTGGGCGACCTCCGCCGCGAAGGCCTTGACGGCGGACGAGATCTCCGCCCGCAGATCGGCGTACTGCTTGACGAACCGTGGTCGGCGACCGCCGGTCAGACCGAGCAGGTCGTGCCAGACCAGCACCTGCGCGTCGGTGTCGGGGCCCGCCCCGATCCCGATGGTCGGGACATCGACCGCCGCGGTGACGCGCCGACCCAACTCGGCCGGCACGCACTCGAGCACGATGCTGAAGGCTCCCGCGTCGGCGAGCCCCACCGCGTCGTCGAGGGTTCGGGCGGCGGCGTCCTCGCCGCGGCCCTGCACCCTGAACCCGCCCAGCTGGTGCACCGACTGGGGTGTGAGCCCGAGGTGGCCCATCACGGGGATGCCCGACCGCACCAGGCGAGCGGTCGTCTCGACCATCGGACCGCCACCTTCCAGCTTGACGCCGCCGGCGCCGCCCTCCTTGAGGAAGCGGGTGGCGTTGCCCAACGCCTGCGCGGGGCCCTCCTGGTACGAGCCGAACGGCATGTCGCCGATCACGAGCGCATGCACGGCACCGCGCGCGACCGCCCGGGTGTGGTGCAGCATCTCCTCCATCGTGACCGGCACGGTCGAGTCGTAGCCGAGGACCACCATGCCCAGCGAGTCTCCGACGAGCAGGACCGGGATGCCGGCGTCGTCCAGGATGCGGGCCGAGGGGTGGTCGTAGGCGGTCAGCACGGGGAAACGCTCGCCGCGCTGCTTCATCGCGGTGAGGTCGTGGATGGTCACGTGCCGCGCGGCCGGGGGCGGCGGCGGGGGGACGTGCGTGGACACGGGAGACCTCCTGCTCCTGCCGGCCGGCCGGATGCCGGTCCAGCGGTCTTCCCATCGTGGCACAGCGACTGCGGCGCGACGAACGGCGCTCGGGCACGATGTGGTGGTGTCCGCGACGGACGACCGCTTCGAACCGTCCCGGCGGCAGCCCGGCGACCCGTGGGGACGCCGCGAGCGTCCGCCGAGCCGCTTCGCGGCGTACGACGTCATCGCCACCCTCCCGGACATGTCCGCAGCACGTCGGGTTGTGCAGGCGCTGCAGATGGCCGGCATCGACGCGTCACAGATCAGCCTGTTCGGGCCGGCCGCGGACGAGGCCGCCGCTGACCTCGGGGTGCGGCAGGCGGACGCCGCGTTCGCCGGGGTGATGTGGCGGCGCACGTGGGTCGGGGGGCTGGTGGGAGCGGCCTTCGGGGCTCTGGCGGGGGCTATCGCCGGCGGACTCGTGCTGCACGGCACGTTCCCCGACAGCCTGGGCGTGCTGCTCGCGGCGATCGCCGGTACCGCGGTGCTCGGCCTCGGCACCGGGGCCGCGACCGGCGCGACCAGCGCGGCGCAGATGTCGCGAGCCTGGGAGCTGACGTTCCACCGGGTGGCGCCGGGACAGGTGGGCGTCGGGGTCCACTCCGACCGCTCACGCGAAGCGGATCGCGCGGTGGCGGTGCTCCGTCGTCACCGGCCGACGCAGCTGGAGCGGTTCGATCCCAGCGGCCGGTAGCGGCGGATCGTGCGTCGTGGCGGTCACCGGTGCCCGTGCGCACGCACGCTCGGGTGGGACAGCCGGGACGGGCGGGGCGGGGCTCGGCCGCTTGCGGATCGTGCGTCGTGGCGGTCACCGGCGCCCGTGCGCACGCACGATGGGTGCGGGACGGCCGGGGCGGCCGGGTGGGGCTCGGGCCCCTCGGTGCCCGCGACGTGGTACCCGAGCGGAGATCGCACCGCCCGGGGGCTAGCCGCGCCAACCGGAGGTGATGGGCAGGCGCCGGTCCTTGCCGAAGGCGCGCCGTGAGATCTTGACGCCCGGTGGCGCCTGCCGCCGCTTGAACTCGGCGGCGTCCACCCGGCGGACCACGTCGTGCACGGTCTCCGCATCGAAGCCTTCACCGATCATCTCGTCGGCGCTGCGATCCTCCTCGATGTACAGGTGCAGGATGCGGTCGAGGACGTCGTAGGGCGGCAGGGCGTCCTCGTCGCGCTGGTCGGGACGCAGCTCCGCCGACGGCGCCTTGGACAGCACGCTCTCGGGGATGACAGCCCCGTCCTCGAACGTGTTGCGGTGACGAGCCAGCGCGTACACCAGCTGCTTCTCGCAGTCCTTGAGCGGCATGAAACCCCCCGCCATGTCGCCGTAGAGCGTGGCGTAGCCGACCGACGCCTCGCTCTTGTTGCCGGTCGCCAGGACCAGGTGGCCGAACTTGTTCGAGATCGCCATCAGCAGCGTCCCTCTGATGCGTGCCTGGATGTTCTCCTCCGCGACCCCTTCCTCGGTGCCTTCGAACAGGTCGGCCAGCATCTCGTCGAACGCTGCCCGGCCGGGCTCGATCCCGATGACCTCGTGGCCGATCCCCAGGTTCTTGACCACCTGCTCGGCGTCGGAGCGGGAGTGCTCGGTGGAGTAGCTGGACGGCAGGGACACCCCCAGCACGTTGTCGGGTCCAACGGCGGCGGCTGCGACCGCAGCGGTGAGCGACGAGTCGACCCCGCCCGACAGCCCCAGCGTCACCTGTCGGAAGCCGTTCTTGTGGCAGTAGTCGCGCGTCCCCAGCACGATCGCGTGCCAGACCTCCGCCACGTCGTCCAGCCGCGGCGTGTCGGGGCGTTCGGGTAGCACCGGACGGTCTCGCTGCCATCCCCGCGCGTGCGGCGCCCCGGCGACGGGGGTGGCCTCCACGTCGAGGTCCACCATCACCAGGTCGGTGGCGAACTGCGCCCCCCGGGCCACGACCTGCCCGTCGCGGTCCACCGCCACCGAGTCACCGTCGAACACCAGCTCGTCCTGGCCGCCGACACAGTTGACGTACAGCAGGGTCACACCGTCCTGCTGCACGTGGTGGCGGATCCACCGCTCCCGGTCGCCGCGCTTGCCGCGCTGGAACGGCGACGCGTTGAGGTTGACGACCACCGCGGCGCCCGCGCGCGCCGCCTCGGTCACCGGCCCCGTCGGGCTCCACAGGTCCTCGCAGATCGTCACGCCCACCGCGACGCCTGCGACGTTGACCATCAGCGGGTCGTCGTCCGGCGTGAAGTAGCGGGCCTCGTCGAAGACCCCGTAGTTGGGCAGACGTGCCTTGTCGTACACGCCCAGGATCTCGCCGTCCGCGAGCACCGCTGCGCCGTTGCGCAGGTCGGACAACGCCGCGACGGCGACGTCCCACTCCGACTCGTCGCGATCGCCGGGCTCGACATGGACGACACCGACCACCGCGACCGGCCCGCTCGGACCCTCCGCCCTCAGACGGTCGAGGGCCTGACGGCTGGCGGCGACGAAGTCGCTCTTGAACAGCAGGTCCTCGGGCGGATACCCGGACACGGCAAGCTCTGGGAACACCACCAGGTCCGCGCCGTGGTCCGCGGCGGAGCGCCACGCCTGCAGGATCATCTCGACGTTGCCGTCGATGTCGCCCACGTGCGGGTTGACCTGCGCCAGTGCCACCCGGAGGGTCACCGCGGGCCTCCTGACATCGTCACCCGTTCACACGGATGCAACCTACGGGCGGTCATCCGTTACACCGATGGAACACACGCGGAACGGTGCAGGAACCGTCCCTCCGTACGTTCCGGCGCGCAAACCCCGGTGTCGGCCCGCGGTCCGGCGGGGCGGCGCGACAGTACATCTGGACGCGACAAGGACACTCCATGCGCACACTCCGCCGGGCGGTGCCGCTCACCGCCCTGTTCCTGCTCGTGGGGGCGCTGCCCGCAGCTGCGCAGGACGCACCGACCCCCGAGGACCTCGCCTACGCCATCGACACGGCGTGGGTCGCAGCTGCTTCCGCCCTCGTCCTGCTCATGCACCTGGGCTTCGCACTGGTCGAGAGCGGACTGACCCGCGCCAAGAACGCCGCCAACATCGTCGGCAAGAACATCGCCACGGTGGCGATCGGCGCGGTCGCGTACTGGGCGACCGGGGCGGCGCTGGCCTACGGCGAGAACCTCGGCGGCTTCATCGGGACCAGCGGGTTCTTCAACCCCGCACAGATCCTCGACGACGGGACGCAGGCCATCTTCCAACTGGTCTTCGCCGCGACCGCCGCCACCATCGTGTCGGGTGCCGTTGCCGAGCGGATCAAGTTCGGCAGCTACCTGGTCGTCGCGGCGGCCATGACCGCCATCATCTACCCGATCATCACCCACTGGCAGTGGTCAGGTGAGGGCGGCTGGCTGTTCGACCTCGGATTCTACGACTTCGCCGGCTCCTCCATGGTGCACCTGACCGGCGGCGCGGCCGCCCTGGCCGGTGTGCTCGTCCTCGGACCGCGGCTGGGCAAGTATGGCAAGGACGGCCGGCCCCGGGCGATCCCCGGACACAATATCCCGTTCGCGATCGCCGGCGTGCTCGTCCTGTGGTTCGGGTGGTTCGGGTTCAACGGTGGCTCGACGCTCGGTGCCGTGGGCATGGCGGAGACCATCGGCACGGTGCTGTTGAACACCACGCTGGCCGGTGGCGCCGGCGGTGTCGCAGCGATGCTGGTGAGCAGGCTGCAGGCCGGCAAGCCCGACGTGGCGATGGTCGGCAACGGCGTGCTGGCGGGGCTTGTGGGCATCACGGCCGGTCCCGACCTGGCGACCAACTGGTGGGCGGTCATCGTGGGTCTCGTGTGCGGTGCGTTGGTCGTCCTCGCGGTCGTGACCTTCGACCGCATCCGCGTCGACGACCCGGTCGGCGCCATCTCCGTGCACGGGGTCTGCGGTGCGGTCGGCACCCTGTTCGTCGGTGTCTACGCCGCGGACCGGACGGTCGGGGTGCAGGCGATCGGGGTGGCCGCCACCGCGTCGTTCGCCTTCGTCGCGGCGCTCGTGGTCTTCCTGCTGGTCCGGGCGCTGATGGGCCTGCGTGTGACCGAGCAGGAGGAGCTGGAGGGTCTCGACGTCCACGAGCACGGGATCGCCGGCTACCCCGACATCGTGCTCGGACCGTCGGCGGCCGACCCGTCACGTCCGGCCGGGGCGCCGGCGTACGGGCTGAGTGGGGGCGCGGTTCCGGCCACCTCCAAGGCGGTGTCCGCCGAGAGCTGACCGTGCGACCGCGACGGGGCCGGCGCCACGCGGCGCCGGCCCCGCGGCATCCGGGGCCTTCCGGCGGTGAGGGCTACGATGAGCCCGTCGGCCGACCCGGCGCACCGGCCGGACGACGCGAAGTGGAGGCGTATGGACAAGCAGCAGGAGTACGTGCTGCGCACGGTGGAGGAACGCGACATCCGCTTCATCCGGCTGTGGTTCACCGATGTCCTGGGCTTCCTCAAGAGCGTGGCCATCACGGCGGCAGAGGTCGAGGGCGCCTTCAGCGAGGGGATCGGCTTCGACGGGTCGGCGATCGACGGGTTCGCCCGTGTGCAGGAGGCCGACATGCTGGCGGTCCCCGACGCCAGCACGTTCCAGGTGCTGCCATGGCGTCCCGAGTCGCAGGGCGTCGCACGGATGTTCTGCGACATCAGCACGCCGGACGGCGAACCGTTCGCCGCTGACCCCCGGCAGGTGCTGCGTCGCAACCTGCAACGCGCCGCCGACCTCGGGTTCACCTTCTACGTGCACCCCGAGATGGAGTTCTTCCTCTTCCCGTCACCAGACGATCCCAGCCCCCTGGACGCCGGCACCTACTTCGACATGACCCCGTTCGACATCCAGCAGGACTTCCGCCGCCAGGCGATCAACACGCTGGAGAAGATGGGGATCAGCGTCGAGTACAGCCACCACGAGGTCGCGCCGTCCCAGCACGAGATCGACCTGCGGTACGCCGACGCCCTGACCATGGCCGACAACGTGATGACGTTCCGACTGGTGATCAAGGAGACCGCCCTCCAGCGGGGCGTGTACGCCACGTTCATGCCCAAGCCGCTCGAGCAGCAGTGGGGCAACGGCATGCACCTGCACGTCTCGTTGTTCGAGGGCGACCGCAACGCCTTCTACGACCCGGGTGACGACTACCACCTGTCGAAGGTGGCCAAGGCCTTCACGGCCGGGGTGCTTCGCCACGCCCGCGAGCTCACCGCGGTGACCAACCAGTGGGTCAACTCGTACAAGCGGCTCTCACCGGGACTCGGCGGGCCGTTCCCGTCCGGGGAGGCGCCCGTCTACGTCTCCTGGGGCCGCAACAACCGCAGCGCGCTCGTGCGCGTCCCGATCTACAAGCCCAAGAAAGGGGCCTCGACCCGCGTCGAGTACCGGGCGCCCGACCCGGCGTGCAACCCCTACCTCGCCTTCTCGGTGATCCTCGCCGCCGGCCTCCGCGGCATCGAAGAGAACTACGAACTGCCCGACGAGACCGAGGACAACATCCACGAGCTGACCGAGGCCGAGCGCGCCGCGGCGGGGATCGGTCAGCTGCCGTCCGATCTGGGCGAGGCCCTGGCGGAGATGGAGCGCTCGGAGCTGGTCGCGGAAGCGCTCGGCGAGCACATGTTCGACTTCTTCCTCCGCAACAAGCGGCAGGAGTGGCACGCCTACCGGCGTCACGTCACGCCGTACGAGCTGGACCGCTACCTGCCCCTGCTCTGAAGGGCGAGCGGTGACCGCAGCGCCGCCCGGCCGCACCGCCACGGTCGAGGGCGCGCTCGCCGCCTCCGGTCTCGACCCCGCCCGCGCGGAGGTGCGGCTGCGGGAGCTCGGGCTGTGGGCCGACGACGGCCCCGGACCCGACGCGATGGACCTGGTCGAGCTCGTGTCCGACGCGGCCTCCCCGGAGGACGCACTCCACGTCATGGCGGAGCTGGCTGCCCGCCAGCCGGAACGGTACGCAGGCATGCGCGCGGACAGCGCCTGGTGCCGGCGCGTGGTGGCGCTCGCGGGCGCATCACGGCCCCTCGGTGACCTGCTCGCCCGCCACGCCGACGCGCTGGACGGGTTGCGCGACCCCGGCGCGGTGGACGCGGCCGAGGTGGCGCGCCAGGTCTCCGCCGGGCTGGCCGCGGCCGAGGGGCGCGACGCGCGCGCGTCGGCGGTCGCCGCGATCCGTCGGCGCACGACCGCCGCGATCGCCGCCCGCGACCTCACCGGCGCGGTCGACGTCGAGGAGGTCGGCCGCGACCTGGCACGTCTGGCGGAGGGGGTCCTGGCCGGCACGGTCGAGGCGCTGCACGCCGAGATCGGTGGGCGGACCCCCGCTGCGCGTCTGGCGATCATCGGTATGGGAAAGCTGGGCGGCGAGGAGCTCAACTACGTGTCCGACGTGGACGTGATCTTCGTCCACGAGCCGACCGGTGGAGCGGCTGGTGCGGGAGCGGAGGGCGAGCAGGCCGCCCGCGACGAGGCGCAGCGTGCGTTCGGCGCGTTGCTGCAGCTGCTGAACGCCTCCACCACCATGGGGAGGGCGTACGAGGTCGATCCCACGCTGCGACCGGAGGGTCGTGACGGCCCGCTGTCACGCACGGTCCAGAGCTTCGTGACGTACTGGGAGCGCTGGGCTGAGACGTGGGAGTTCCAGGCGCTGTTGAAGGCCCGGCCGGTCGGCGGGGACCGCGCCCTGGGCGAGCGGCTGCTGGCCGCCGCCGAACGCTTCGTCTTCCCCGAGCAGCTCGACCCGGACGCGATCGCACGCGTGCGGGACATGAAGGGCCGCGTGCAGTCCAAGCACGAGGTCGTGCGGCACGGGGCGCGGCAGCTGAAGCTCGGTCCCGGCGGTCTGCGCGACATCGAGTTCGCGGTGCAGCTGCTGCAGCTGGTCCACGGCCGCGCGGACCGCACCGTCCGCGCCCGCGGCACCTTGCCGGCGCTGGCCGCCCTCGCGCGGGGCGGCTACGTGGCCCGGGACGACGCCACGACGTTCGCGGACGCCTACCGGGAGCTGCGGAGGGTGGAGCACCGGCTGCAGCTGGCCCACGAGCGCCGGACCCACACCGTCCCCGACGACCCGGAGGCCGAGGAGCGGCTCGCACGCAGCCTGGGCTTCCGGCCGGTGGGCGACGAGCCGGCGCGGTCGGCCTTCCTCGGCCACCTCCGCCGCGTGCAGGCGGACGTGCGCGGCCTGCACGCCAAGCTGTTCTACCGGCCGCTGCTCGAGGTCCACGCCGCTGTGCCCGCCAGCGACGCGGCGCTGGTCGACGCGGGGACGGCGATGCCGCAGGAGGCGGCCGTCACGCGGCTGGAGGCGCTGGGCTTCCGCGACGGGCGGGGGGTGCTGCGCGACCTGCAGGCGCTGACCGCAGGTGTGTCGCGGACGGCGCGCACCCTGCGTGTGGTCCTGCCGGCGATGTTGCACGCGTTCGCGGACAGCCCCGACCCCGACGCGGGCATGCGCGCGTTGCGGACGCTGGTGGAGTCGCACGCCGGTGACGGCACGCTGGTGGCCGCCCTGCGCGACCAGCCGCCAGCGGCAGACCTGCTCGCACGCCTGCTGGGGACCAGCGAGGTCGTCGGCGAGCTGCTGATCAGCCAGCCGCAGGGCATCGAGTGGATCGCCGACGCCGAGGCTCGGGCGCTGCCGCGGGACCGCGACAGCCTCGCCACGGCCGCGCTGGGCATGCTGCGCTGGCAGAGCGACCTCGCGGGGCGCCAGGCGGTCCTGCGCCGTTTCAAGCGGCGCGAGCTCGCCCGCATCGTCGTCCGCGATCTCGGTGGCGACTCGCCGGTCTCGGTCGTGGGCGGTGAGCTCACCGCGTTGGGGGAGGCCTGCCTCGAGGCCGGGCTGGCGGCGGTGCTACAGGAGCTGGGAGCCGGCGGGGACCGGTCCGGCGCCCCGGCGGACATCGCGGTCGTGGGGCTCGGCAAACTCGGCGGCGGGGAGCTGCACTACGCCTCCGACCTCGATGTGGTGTTCGTGCACGAGCCCGTGCCCGGCGCGGACGACACTGCCGCCAACACGTTCGCGATGGACGTCGCCGAGCGCGTGCTCACCTCCCTGTCGGCGGTCACCGCGGAGGGCACCGCGTTCGAGGTGGACGCCGAGCTCCGCCCGGAGGGACGCAGCGGGCCGTTGTCGCGTTCGCTGGGTTCCTGCCGCGTCTACTACGAGCGCTGGGCACAGCCGTGGGAGCATCAGGCGCTGCTCAAAGGCCGGCACGTCGCCGGGTCTCGCCGGCTCGGCCGTGCATTCATTGAGCTGGCGCGCGCCCACGCGTACCCGGCCGACTTCGGGCGGGCCGAGGTCACCGCGATGCGCAAGATGAAGGCCCGGATCGAGCGTGAACGCATCCCCAAGCGCTCGGATCCTGCCCGTCACCTGAAGCTGGGGCCCGGTGGGCTGTCGGACATAGAATGGACCGTGCAGCTGCTGCAACGCCGCCACGGATGGCGCGAGCCGCTGGTCCGCACGACCTCCACGATGGGCGCGATCGATGCCCTGCAGGACGCCGGGGTGCTGGACGTGCGCGATGCCGAGTGGCTACGCGACGGCCACCGCTTCCTGACGAGGGTCCGCAACCGCCTGTACCTGTTGCGACAGCACGATGTGGACAGCCTGCCCACGTCCGCGCCGGTGGTTGAGAAGCTGGCGCGGAGTCTGGGCTACGGGCGTGGCGGACGGCAGCACCTCGAGGCGGACCAGCTGCGGCACAGCCGCCGCGTGCGGCGCGTCACCGAGCGGCTGTTCTACGGCCTCAGCAGGTGAGCGGTGCGTGCGGTTGATGCGCGCGTCGTAGCGACAGCTTCCTCCCGGTGGACGTGCTCCGGCGGGGCCGTCGCCCACCGGCGGCGGTTCGGTCAGCTCGCCGCGGGTGACCGCCACGCGTGGCATGGACGCCGGCCGAGGTCGGGGTGACGGCGGAGGGCGGCCGCGTAGGCTGGGGGAGCCGCTGCAGCGAGGGGGTTGGGTGTCGGCGTGGCGCGAGGGCTACGTGGCCGGCGGCGACACGCGCTTCTTCGTGCGTGTGCTCGGCCACGGTCCCGACCTGGCGCTGCTGCTGCACGGTTGGCCGGGGACGGGACGGGCATGGCACCGCGTCGCGCCGATCCTGGCCGACGCGGGCTACCGCGTGGCCTGCCCCGACCTCAAGGGATTCGGCCGCTCGGTGCAGCGCGAGGACCGCTCGCGCTCGTCGACGCGTTCGCTGGAGGGGCGCTCGCGTCTCTTGAGCCGCCCGGGGGAGCGGCGTCGGCGTCCCGCGCGTCGCCTCGCCGGTGCTCGGCGGGGGTACGACTCGCGCACCCTCGCCGACGAGATCACCCGGCTCATCCGTGGGCTCCACGTCCGCAAAGCGGTGGTTGTCGGCCACGACTGGGGGGGCGCGGTCGCCCTGGCGACCGCTTTCCGGCACCCGGGAAGGGTGCGGGCGCTCGTCCTCGCCAACAGCCCCTACCGGGAGTTGGACCTGCGCCGCGCCTGGGCCATCCCCCTGCTGAACCTGCCGATCCTGCCGGAGGTCGCCTTCCGCCTGGAGAGTGAGCGCCTGGTCCGGCTCGCCCTCCGTTACGCGGCCGTCCGCACCGACGTGTTCCCCCCGGACGTGGTCGCGGAGTACGCCGATGCGGTCCGCGCCGACCCGGGCGGCTGGCTGGCCTACTACCGCACGCTGTCGCGCCGCGCGTTGGTGGAGCGCGGGGTGGGAGCGGCCACCAAGGCGCTGCCCGGTTTGGCACGTCGCAACGCCGCGCACCGGCTGCGCGTCCCCGCTTCAGTGCTGTGGGGCGCCGAGGACCCGGTGCTGCCGATCGCGCTGGGCCGGTCGGCCGCCGACGAGCTCGGCGCCCGGTTCGTCCCA
>DASZZX010000075.1:0-2166 GCA_036260415.1 Nitriliruptorales bacterium | reverse complement strand
CCAACGACCTGGCCGTGCGCTGGAACTGCAAGGCGGGAAGGTGCGGGTCGTGCAGCGCCGAGGTCAACGGCCTGCCGCGGCTGCTGTGCATGACCCGGATGAACCTCTTCCCGCAGGGCGAGCCGATCACCGTCGCGCCCATCCGCACCTTCCCGCTCATCCGCGACCTCGTGACCGACGTGTCGTTCAACTACGAGATGGCCAAGCGGGTGCCGCCGTTCAGACCAAGGCCCAAGGACGCGGACGGTACCTACCGCATGCAGCAGGTCGACATCGACCGGGTGCAGGAGTTCCATCGTTGCATCGAATGCTTCCTGTGCCAGGACGTCTGCCACGTGATCCGCGACCACGAGGAAAACCGGCCTCACTTCGCCGGCCCGCGGATGTTCATCCGATACGCCGAGCTGGAGATGCACCCACTCGACACTGGCGAGCGGCGGGAGCAGCTGCGGGCCGGGATGGGCCTCGGGATGTGCAACATCACGAAGTGCTGCAGCGAGGTCTGCCCCGAGGGCATCCACATCACGGATAACGCGATCATCCCGCTCAAGGAGCGCGTCGTGGACATCCGTTACGACCCGCTCGCATGGCTGGGCCGGAGGATCCGCCGCCGGGCCTGAGGATTCGTGCACGGCCTCTGCTGGAGGCCGGTGCTGCTGTGCACAAGGTTGATCCCGTAGCTAAAGGCCTTCATCCGACTCGTGCGGATTATCTTCGGCGCCCGCGACCTCTACCTCAACGCGGGCGTCGCCTGGCCATTCCACCGGCTACTCCCCAACTCCGAGCTAGGAGGGTTGGACCTGCCCCCGATGGCCGGACACGTTGCCTATGCGGCTTGGGGTGCTGCGATTCGATTCTGCTGTCGGTGTTGGCGTTCCCATTCGGCGGGTGGCAGGTAGCCGATCGTGGAGTGCAACCGCCGGTGGTTGTACCGGGCGATCCAGGCAAAGACTGCCTGCCGCGCCTGGGCCCGCGTGGCGAACTGGCGACGGTCGCACAGCTCGACCTTCAATGTCGCGAAGAAGGCCTCCGCGACGGCGTTATCCAGACACGACCCGGTGCGTCCCATCGACCGTCGGATGCCACGCTGGTCACAGACCGCGGCGAACGCGGCCGAGGTGTATTGCGCGCCCCTATCCGAGTGAAAGATCGTGTCCGGCATGCGCGTGAGGCCACGCGCGGCCAATGCGGCCTCGAGCGCGTCGACGACGATGCTGGCGTCTTGCCGGTCGGCCATGGACCAGCCCAGCAGCCGCCTCGACGCCAGATCCAGCACGCTGGCCAGATACAGCCAGCCCTCATCGGTGCGGATGCAGGTCAAGTCCCCGCACCAGGTGTGATCGGGCCGCTCGGGATCGAACAGCCGGCCCACCAGGTCGGGTGCCGGTGGCGTGTGCTGGTCGGGCTTGGTCAGGCTGCGCCGTCGACGGGGACGGTGCCCGACCAGGCCGTGGCGGCGCATCAGCCGCTGCACCCGCTTGTGGTTGATCGCCCGGCCGCGGCGAGCCAGCTCGGCGGTCACCCGCGGCACGCCGTAGGTGCCGTCGGACTCGCCGTGGATACGACGGATCTCGACCACGAGCGCGGCCTCGTCGCGCTGCCGCGGCGTCGGGCCCTGCGCCTCGCGCACCGCCCAGGCGTAATACGCCGAGGTCGACACTCCCGCCGCCTGGCAGGCGGCCGCTACCGGGAACCCCGCGGCCTTCTGGTCATCGACGCAGCGGTAGCGCGTCACGGCGTCGACGTGTCTTTCACCCAGAAGGCGATGGTTCGTTTGAGCAGATCACGCTCCATCCGCAGCTTGGCGTTCTCCGCCTCCAACTCCCGCAGACGGGCCCGGTCCTGGCTGCTCAGGCCCTCGCGTTCACCGCGGTCGATGCGGTCCTGCTTGACCCAGTTGCCCAGCGTCGAGTCATAGATCCCCAGGTCACGAGCGACCTCGGCGATCGGCTTGCCGGTACTGCGCACCAACTCCACGGCGTCACGCTTGAACTCATCGGTGAACTTCCGCCGGGTCCTTCGATCTTGACCTCCCACAAGGACATCCTCTCATCCAAGGTGTCCCGCCTCAGGGGTCAAGTCCAGTCGCCCGACCGGTCGACCAACGCGGCGCGGTGCGGTGCGGCATACCAGTCCCGCTCGGTCCAGCCCATCGGCGCCGGGTCG
>DASZZX010000074.1:0-12629 GCA_036260415.1 Nitriliruptorales bacterium | reverse complement strand
CTGCATGCTTGTCCCCCAGAGCCGCGGCGACCTGGAGCGGTTCCTGCCCGAGGTCCTCGATCTCGAGGCCGACGCCGAACTGCAACGGGACCACCAGGCGTGGTCCGAGAGCCGTCACCGATTCCTGCACCAACTAGCCGTCGGCGACGCTGACGCCGGACGGCGCGGCTGGGAGAAGCACTACTTCCAGGGCGTCTCGCCCGGCAGGGCGGTCGCCAGCGAGCACCAGCGCAAACTGCGTCTGCGCCCGTTCGCCGCCTCGAACGATGAGCACCCCGACCATGCCGGGACAGTTGCCTCTGGCAGCCCGTCGTAACAACGTGCACACTCTCCGCCGCATCTCAAGCGGAGGGGACGGGAGAGACCGATGCATACCGGTCAGCGCCGTGGGACCGAAGCTCCCGACGTGGTGACCCGGCGGGACGCCATGCGACGGATGGCCGTCGTCGGCGGATCGTTGGTGTGGGCCGGTCCCGTCGTGCAGCACCTCGGGACGATCAGAGCCTTCGCGCAGGCCAGTCCGGTGCCACCACCCCCCGGACCGACACCGCCGCCGCCCGCACCGACGCCCGGTGTGGAGTTCCCCTCGAACTTCCAGATCCTCGTGCAGTGCGACGACTTCGGTGCCACGATCTTCGGCCTGAAGTTCGACGAGGGCGATGATCCGACGTGGGACAAGATCGGGTCGGGAACGACCTGCGACTTCGCAAACGCCTTCGCGAATCCGTCGGCCGCGGTCATCAGTCACTTCGTCGCCGAGGCAACAGTGACCAAGGACTTCACGACCGGCAGCTACATCCTCCGCCTTCCCTCCGACTGCGAGCTGATCGAGGGCAGGCCGAAGGACGGTACGTGCCGACAGGAGGGTCACGAGGATGCCTGCGGGGCGCCGGTGACGGCCAACCCCGACGGGACATTCACGTTCTCAAAGTGCTGAGCGGCTCCGGCCCTGGTGCTGCCGTGCCCGCCCTCCGGGCGTCTCCAGATGACACCGCAGCGCCTGCGGTCGCGGCGACCCGTCCACGGAGCAGCGTGATCCAGACCACCGTGGCGGACGGCGACGATCCGCGGTTCGTCGCGCTCGGCCACCACTTCACACTGCGGTGCACGCACGCGGGGCTGAGGCGCTACCTCCTGACGCTGCTCGCCCCGTTCGCGAGTTCGCGTCCGGCGCCCACTCACTACCGGCTCGACATCGATCCCGGAGGCACCTCCAGCGTCTGGTTCGGCGACGCGTGTGTGGTGCGTACGGGCGACGCCGCCCACGCCGTCGCGATGTTCCTGTGGCACCTCAACCAGGAGACGATCCGCGTGACCACCGACCGGTTGCTGCTGCACGCCGGGGTGGTGGCTCGGGACGGCCGCGCGGTGCTGCTCCCGGCCGGCATGGAGGCCGGGAAGACGACGCTGGTCACCACGCTGGTCCGCGCCGGCGCGCAGTACCTGAGCGACGAGCTGGCCGCCCTCGATCCGGTCACGCTCGAGGTGGCGGCGTACCCGAAGGCCCTGTCGCTGGACGCTGGGTCGTGGGAGCTGTTCCCCGACCTCGAGCCCGACGTGGACCCGGCGGTCCTGCCGCTGCTGCCCCACCAGTGGCAGGTCCCACCCGACGCGGTGCGGGCAGGTTCGGTGCGTGAGAGCGCGACACCGACACTGATCGTGCTCCCCCGCTACCGCCCGTCGGTCCGGACCGCGTTGCGGCGCCTGGAACCGGTCGACGCGCTACGGGAACTGGCCGGCTGCACGTTCGGCTTCCGGGAGGCGCCGCAGCGGTCCCTGGACGTCCTCGGCAGGCTGGCGGCCGCCGTTCCTGCCTACCGCCTGTCCGTCTCGGACCTCTCCGAGGCCACCGACCTGGTGTTCGACGCTCTCGCGCGAGGAGTGGGCACATGCGCCTGATGACCGACCCCGACGACATCGACCTGTCCTTCGCTCCGCGCCGGGCGCGCGACGTCGCCGCCGTGGAGCTGGAACGCCGTGCAGTGCTGTACCGCAGCGGCGAGATGCTCCAGCTCGACGAGCTCGCGACGCTGCTGTGGAACTGCTTCGACGGGCAGACCCGCCTCGAGGCGCTGGTGGACGACCTGGTCTGTGTCTACGGGACTGACCGGACCGCCGTCGAGGCGGACGTGGTGTCGTTCGCCCGCAACCTGGGCCACGAGGGCCTCCTCGAAGGCGTGCAAGCGGCGCAGGCCGGGTAACCGTCCGCTGGGAAAGCCGCCGGGCGACCTCCTCGCTCAGCGGGTGACGGTGAACGTGGCGGACGTGAGTGCGGTGGTCCCGTCGGTGAGTTCGAGCACCGCCGTGACCACGTGCTCACCGACCGGCATCCGGGCGGTGTCGTAGGCACGGGCCGACGCGACGCTCCCCCCGGCGAGGTCGAACGGGGCGTTCCGCTCGGTACGGTGCGGCATCCCGGACATATGGGGATCGTCGAGGTAGAAGTGCACCCGATCCACGTCGGTGTCGGGCGTGGTGAACACGTGGATGTCGCCGCTGACGGTCGAGCCGTCGAGACGGGTCGGCGATCTGCGGTCCGAGCTCGCGCTGACGAGCAGGTCGAACACGTCCTCCTGGCGGACCGTGAAGGGCGCTTCGAGCAGGACACGCCTGCCGTCGCTGAGGTGGATGACCGCCGTGATCGTGTGCTCGCCTTCAGCCAACGTGGAGGTGTCGAACGGCCGGGCCCTGCCGTCGACATCCGTGCCAGCCAGGTCGAACGGTGCGTGCTCCTCGACCTGGTAGGGGGGGCGCGCGCGGGCGCGGTCGTCGACGTGGAAGGCGACGTGTTCGACGCTGTCGTCGGGGGTGACGAAGACGTGGACGTCGCCCCTCACGGTGGCGCCGTTGAGTGGAGACGCCGGGGACCGGGTGCTGCTCGGGCTCAGTTGCAGCTGGTAGCCAGGCGAGGTGGGTCCGGTCACGGTGAAGGAGACGTCCACCGCGACCGGGTCGTAGCCCTCCGCCGCCGCCGTCACCGTGCCTGTGTAGGTGCCTGGACCCAACCCCGTCGGGTCGGCGGTGACGGTCACCGACCCAGGGGCCGTGAGGGCTGGCGGGTCGGCCGCAAGCCACGGGTCGCCGGACGTGCCGACCGCGAGGGTCACGGCTGAGCCGTCGGTGGCGCGGAGCGACACCGACTCCGTGACAGGACCACCCTCCTCAGGGGCCGCGAGTGTGAGGCTGGGCGGTTCGGCGGTCAGCGTCGGCGTCGGCTCGGCGACCACCTCGCCGGCGTACTCGGCGACCGCGCCGAAGAACTGCCGCTTCGGGGTGGTGTTGATGGCCCACTCGACCGGGGGTGCCTGGAAGCCGTTCTCGTAGTCGTTGTTGCCCTTGTCGTAGTAGCCCCATGACGCTCCGGCGGCCACTGCGGCATGGAGGTTGCCTAGCTGCGTGGAGTCCTCGTTGAAGACGATCGGCTTCGGGTCTTGGCGGTAGGCGGACGAGGCCCGGATCGTGTCGACCATGCGGCGGATGCCGGCAGCGTCCTGACCGTTGCCGTGCACCAGCACGAAGTCCGCCTGGCCGACGACCTCGTCCGGCGGGATGGTGCCGCCGGTGAAGCCGGTCGAGACGAGCAGGCGGCCCTGTGACCGCTGCTGCACCCGGGCGATCAGCTCGTGGACGCGCCGCTTGATGATGTTGTGGTCATGTTGCACGTTGTTGGTCTCGTTGGCGATCTCGATCAGGACGTTGGTGTAGCCCTGGTCGAGGACCCAGTCGGTCGCGTTGTCGACGGCCCGGACCACCGCCGACTCGCCGACGACGCGCTGGTCCTGGCCGGCGTAGAAGATCCCCAAGATGACCACGAGGCCGTTGTCGGCGGCTGCCCGGATGGCAAGGTCGAGACGCTCCAGCCAGGCGGCCTTCAGCGACCCGTTCGTGGTGAACGCGGTGGTGATCCAGTCGTGCGACGCGCGACAGCTGCACCCGGGGACCGGGTTGCCGCCCTGCATGTTGATCGTGACCGCTTGCAGCCCGTGGGCGGCGTACGACGGCAGCGCGGTGACGAACTCTCGAACGTTGCGATCGGCGTCCCACCGCCCGGTGTCCGGGTACGCCCACCGCCCGACCGTCGCAGGGTTCTCGTCATCGAACGCCGCGTTGACCATACGGGCGTTGAGCAGCAGACCCTGCGCCGCGGTCCCCGGGTAGGTCACCTCCCCGTCCACCAAGAACTCCGTCCCGGCGATCGAGACGCTGGGGAAGGTCGTGGCCCCGGCGCCGGGGGGGCCGGTGACGAGCAACCCTCCGATCAGAGTCGATGCCACAAGGATGGCGGAGAGACCACGCAACGACATCGTGCACCCCAGTCCCGAGGAGAATTTCGCGGCACCGGACGACGGCACCATCACGGGCCAACGCCCCGCGCATGCTAACCATCACAACGACCCGACATCCAGCCATTTTCCCGTGAATCGTGGGGAATCCTCGAATCCGACTGTGAGCGGCTACCCGCGCGCGAGCGGTGACGGAATCGGCGGTTTCGTCGGTGCATAGATGGGCGCGTGGGGCTCCGGTGCCGTCAGAGGCGCAGTCAGCGTCCCGATCGCCGCGCCGTGTCTTTCCCCGGCGACTCCGTCTTCCCCGCATGATGACGCGACGAGGTCGGCCGGCGAGGACGGCCTGCCGGAGCAGGCGCGTCAGCCGGGCACCGGGCGGAGCTCCCCAGCCGTTACTCGACAGACGCGCAGCTGCGCTCCGGGGTGGGTGATGCTAGTTGCGGCAGCCGACCTCCGATATCGCCACCTTCTCGCCAGTATCCTGCCACGTGTTGTTGCACCACTGGGTGCCGCCGCGCTGGCTGGACCAGGCACTGACGGGGCCGTACTCCCCGCACTTGGGGTACAGCAGGCGGCCGAACTTGTTGCCGCGGTAGCGGATGTTCTCGTTCAGGTGCGAGTAGGGCTTGCGCTCCGCGCCGCCTGCGTAGGTGCAGTAGCTGCCGCCGTTGAGCAGGTTGTTTTCGACCAGCACGTTGCGGATGCCCGAGCTGTTCGCGTACAGGCTGAGCGCGGACGATGTGGAGCCGACGAGGTTGTTCCGGCGCACCGTTGCTCCGTCGCCTCCGTGCATGCTAATGGCAGTGTTGTGTGAGCCCTTCCAGGTGTTCTGCGAATGGACGTAGCACTGCTCGACCGTGTTGCCTGGCCCGAAGCGGATGCCGCCGGCGTGCCCGTAGATGTGGCAGTTGCGCACCGTGACCGGTCCGTTGCTGGCGATCTGGAGTGCCATGGCGGTGTTGCGGTTGGTCTTGCCATCGACTTCCAGATATTCGATGAGGGCGCCTCGTGCGTCACGCGTGCTCCACTTGATGGCGTACGCGCCCCCCTCACCCGCGCTGCTGATGATGCGGACCGCCCGGATGGTGACGTTGCTGTGGGAGATGCGGATGTTGCCGTTGCGGATATCGAGCTTCTCGATGACCTGCCCGTCGTGACTGGTTCGGAACGTTCCGTTATGCACTCTCAGGTCGCTGTAACGCAGACGCCGTCCCAAGCTCTCGTCGTGGTAGGCGGTCGGACCGGTGTTCGACGCGTTCACCTCCTCCCCATGACGTACCAGACCCGTGGTGGAGGCCGCCGCCGACCTTGCCTCCTGGCGCACCGAGGACCGCCCATCCCCGCCACCGCCCCTCGCTGGTCCGACACGGCTCTCGCTCTCGGCCGTCGCGGACGCAAGCGGCCCGGCAGCCGGCGCCTGCAGCGAGACAGCCCCGAGGGCGGTCAGAGCGGCCAGGACGACAGCCTGCTTGGGCGAGAAGCGGGCGGAGAGGGACGGTTCGTCTGACCTGCCCGGTCGACTCATCGTCATCACCCTCCAAGCGTTGGATGCGGGCCGCACCGACGCGCGACCTTGGTGATATGGACAGGTCATTGCGCTCGGAGGTCCGGGTAGATGAGGGTGACCCGGGGGAGCCAGCCCATGAGGGCTTCCACGAGCGAGCGACAGGCTGACGGTTGCGCCGCTGGGGGAGGCTACTTCGGTCACGGGCGCAACCGCAACGACCTCGACCGCAGCCGTCGCCAGCGGGGCGCGTCAGGTGGACCGCGCGTCCCTACAGCGAGTAGGCGTCCGGTCCGCTGACCACCGTGTCCAGGAAGGCCGCACGCTCTGGCTCGTCGACGTGCCGGCTGGGAGACGAGGCTCCGCCCCGTCCGGTCCGCAGCGGTCCGGTCGCCACGAACAGCACCCGGCGCGCCAACTCGAGCAGGCTCGACGGGGCGTCGCGTCGGGCTGCCCGCGACACGATGCGGTCCACCGACCGTCCCGGTCGCGCCCGAGCGGGAGGGCTGGCCCGCCAGGCGAGCTCGGCGATGCGCTCCCACACCCGCCCAGGTGCCAGCGCGCGGAGCATCGTCTCCGGAACGTCGGCCCGGAGTACCGCCCGTGCCTTCGCCAGGGTCGTCGCGACCGGCAGGGCAACGTGCCACGCGTCGGCGCGTCGCACCAGCGCCTCGGGGTCCGGTGGGCGTTGCGCGAGCGACCGCTCCAGATCCTTGAGCCACACCAGGCGGTTGCCGCCGGCCATGCTGGCGTGGAGCGCGAGGTACAGCAGCGTGTCGGTTGGCTCGAGGGTGAGCACCGGCCGGCCGTCGACCGTCACCGGCTCGGCACGGTCGAACAGGTCGCGCATGGGGATGCGGAAGGGCTCGCGCAGGCGGGCGTGGTTGAGGACGTGCCAGTGAAGGTCCACCACCCCGCCGTCCGGCAGGGTGACAGGGACCTCACCGGCAGTGATCCGACGCCGCAACGCCCAGTTGGGCGCGGCCACCGTGCCACCGGCGGCTTCGAGGCTCTCCAGCGCCCGTTGGAACGTCCTCGCCGGCACGACGACGTCGAGGTCCCCGTACCCGCGTAGGTCCGGGCGCGGGTGGACGGCCGTGGCCAGGACCGGTCCCTTGATGACCAGCCAGGGCACGGCGGCGGCGTCGAGGACGGCAGCCACGGTGCGCAGTCCCCCGAGCGCGCCGAGGTGACCGGCGAGCCCCACGCGGTACGCGTCCTCGAGGTCGACGACCACCCGCGGCGGGACGCCGGACACGTGCCGCAGGGCATGGTGGACATAGCCTGCGATGCCGTGGAACGCGGCAGCGTCGGCCAGCCCTGGTAGCGGGTGGCCCGTGGCGAGCTGACGCAGCTCGGGTGATCCGTGGCACCAGGCGTCTGCTCGCAGACTGGCGACGAGCACCTCGCCGATGCGCGCCGACCGCTGCTTCACGCTGGCGCCGCCACCGCGGCACATGTCGCGGACAAGGGGCCGTCGGCAGTCATCCGCCAGGTCCCGGCGCTGTCGAGCCGGCCCGACCGTGTGAGACCGGCCACGTCCGGCCGGACCTCATGCAGGAAGGCGGCGTCGATGTCCGGCGCGACCGCCGCAGAGCGCTGCGGACGCCCAACGGCGTGCCCGCGAGCAGGTCGGTCATGCGCTCCCCGCACATGGGGCCACTTCGGGCCAGGTCTCAGCGGGGAGGTCTCGTCGCGGAAGGGGGTCGACCTCGCTCACCGTTCCACCCCGATCACTCCCGGCGGTGACGGAGGGTACGGGTTCGGCGGCGGACCGACCATCGTCTCGGATGAGGATCAGGGACAGGTGCCCCTGTCGCTGTCTGTGACGCTCTGATTTCCTTCCGTTGCCAGCGTGCGACGGGACGGGGGACGACATGACCGAGGCACCGGGTCAGGGCCGCCCGGACGGTGACCCGGCCCAGGGTGTGACACGACGTGACGCGATGCGGCGGTTGGCGGGGCTGGGCGTCACCTTGGCCTGGACGGCGCCGGTCGTGCAGCGCCTGGGGACGGTGAGCGCCTCCGCACAGGTCAGCCCGGTCCCACCGCCTCCGCCGCCCCCGCCGCCTCCGCTCGGCGCCGAGTTCCCTTCGAACGTGCAGGTGCTGTTGCTGCACGTGCTCAGCGCCACGACGCTCGCGCTCAAGTTCGACGAGGGCGACGGCGGTTGGGGCCGCCACCCCGACAACAACGATCCGTCGAAGCAGTGCCTGGCCGGCAACACCTGGCATCGCGCGACCGACGAGCAGGTCGCGTTCTGGAACGCCAACGCGCCGGTTACGAAGTCGGTGAACGCCGCCGGGTGCGGGGTGTACACCTTCACGGTTCCGACCGGCTACGTCCTGATCCAGGGGTACGCGAAGTGCGGTCAGAATTGTCCGGCCGCCACGCTCAACCTCGACGGTAGCCTCTCGTTCAGCTGCTGTTGATCGACACCCGCCTGCCATGACGACGCCTCGTTGTCCCCGTCGTCGCGGTCGTCGGTCGGCGGTCGCGACCGTCGCTGGTGCGCGGGGTCGTGCGGGCCCCACCGTGCTGACGGCCTCGGTGGCCGACGGAGGAGGGCTTCGACCGTGAGCGAGACGAGGCCCGTCCTCGTCACGGGTACGCACCGCTCCGGCTCCACGTGGATCGGCGGGATGCTGGCCCTCTCACCGCGGGTGCACTACGTCCACGAGCCGTTCAACCCACTGCACCGCCGATCGTGGCTGCGGACTCCGCCGCACCACCGCTTCTTCCACCAGCCGCCGGATCGCCCGGGACTGTACGCGGAGGACCTGTCGAGGATCGTGGCGCTGCGCCCGCCATTGCTCGCGATCGCTTCGCGCCGCTACTCACCGCGGCATCTGGGACGGGTCGCGGAGGAAGCCGTCGAAGCCTGGCGAGCCCGGCGCCGCGGCGCGCGCGCCCTGATCAAGGACCCACTCGCCCTGCTGCTCGCGGAGTGGATCGCTCGCTCCTCCGACTCGATGGTCGTCGTCACCGTCCGCCACCCCGCCGCCTTCGCCAGCAGCGTCAAGCGCCTCGGTTGGCGCCTCCCCCTCCGCTACCTGCTGGAGCAACCGGCGCTCATGGCTGGCGACCTCCGGCCCTTCCGAGCCGAGCTCGAACGAGCGGCGAGCCACGATATCGACGTCATCGACCACGCGATCCTCGTGTGGCGGGTGCTCAACAGCGTCGTGCACCGCTACCAGAACGACCATCCCGACTGGAACGTTGTCCGCTACGAGGACCTCGCCGACGATCCGTTGGGTGGGTTCGAGGACCTGTACCGCCGCGTCGGGCTGGAGTGGTCCCCCGACATCCGCCGAGCCATCGCGGCGGCGAACGCGTCCGGCAACGTGGCCGAGGTGGCGGTGGGAGACCCCGGCGGCACACGCCGCGACAGCGGTCGTGCCATGTGGACGTGGCTCCACAGGTTGACGGTGGAGGAGATAAACCGGGTCTGCACTGGAACCGCGGATGTGTGGCGCTGGTGGTACGAGGAGTCAGACTGGACACCGCCCGCGGCAATACCGGGCTCGAGCCGGCGACGCACCGGCCCCGTCGGTCAGCGGCAGTTGGAGGGTGGAGCCTCGATCCCGAGCGGTCGTAGGCCGACGGTCGGCCAGTAGAGCCACTCCTCCCCGTCACGTCGGCGCGCGACTCAGCTCCACGGACGAGTCTGGCGGTGTGAGGCGATCGAGTCGCTGCGCTGTGCCTGTGGCCGTCCGCGCGGCGAGTCAGCTGCCCCCAGCGCCTCGCGGTAGCGCAGCCGTGCCCACGCCGACGACGGCGAAGGTGGTCCCTGCCAGCCGTCTCCAGGTCAGCGGTGAACCGCAGCCCGCCGGCGCCGGCCCCTCCGCTGGCGACGCGTGACAGTCCGATCCCGTGGGCGGTGACGAACGGCCCAGCCTCCGGAGGCGACGTGGCCGGTACGCAACCCGCGAAGCCCGCTGGTGGTGCGGGACCGTTGTCCCTGGCGCTCGCAGGGACGAGCCGGTTCGCTCCTGCTGACACGGCGAGGAGGCAGGATGGCCGGCGGCGCGGTCGACGTCACGGTCGTCGTGGTGACCTTCAACAGCGCCGAGACGCTTCCGGGTTTCCTGTCATCGCTGCCTGACGGCCTCGACGGCGTCGCGTCCCACGAACTCGTCGTCACGGACAACGGTTCCACCGACGGAACCCTGGAGGTCGTCGCACGCCTGGCTGCGGGGGCGACGGTCTTCGTGGTCGGCGCGAATCGGGGGTACGCGGCTGGGATCAACGCCGGCATCGCCGCTGCTCGTCATCCCAGCCGCGCCGTGCTGGTGGCCAATCCCGACGTGCGGCTGGGGCGCGGCTGCGTCGAGCGGCTGCTGCGCGCGCTCCACCACCGTCCGGATGTCGGGATCGTCGTGCCCAAGCTCCTGCATCGTGACGGATCCGTCGCGCGCACCCTGCGGCGGGAGCCCACGGTCCTGCGAGCCGTGGGGGAAGCCGTACTCGGAGGCAACCGTGCTGGTCGCGTCCCCGCGTTCGGCGAGGTGATCACCGACCCCGCCGCCTACGAGCACCCCCGGACCGTCACATGGGCGACGGGGGCCCTGATGCTGATCTCCCGTGACTGCCTCGAACGGGTCGGAGCGTGGGACGAGTCGTTCTTCCTCTACTCCGAGGAGACGGACTTCGCCCTGCGGGCCAGGGACGCCGGCCTGGTGACGTGGTACCTGCCCGACGCGACCGCGACCCACCTCGGCGGCGACGCGCACCGGTCGCCACAGCTGTGGGCGCTGCTCAGCCGCAACCGGGTCCGGCTGTTCGCGCGCCGTCACGGAAGGGCACGCACCACCGCCTTCCGGTCCGCCGTGGTCCTCAACGAGGCGCTGCGTGCCCTGGCGGGACGAGCGACGAGCCGAGCCGCCCTGCGGGCGCTCGTCGGCACGGCGGGGCCCACCCTTCCCGGATCGGACGCGCGTGGATGACGGTCCCCGCGCCCGCGGGGCGGTCGACGTTCATGCCGGCCGCGGAGCGGCCGTCGCGGGGGGCTGCGGGGTCGAGGGTCGCGACCGCCCCGCCACCCCGAGGTCCACCGACAGGTCGCTGAGGCGGGTGGCCTCGTAGAACCGGGCGGCGGCGGTCCAGGGATCGGGGGCGTTGCGGGACGTGAGGCCGGTCTGCGGATCCCAGCCGAACGCCAGCTGACGCTCCACCCATCCGCCGATCCACTGCGGGCCCGCTCCTCGGAAGACCTCCAGCGCGAACGGCACCTCGAAGCCGGGCGGGTTGTACTGGAAGCCGAACCGGTTGGTGATGATCCCCTGCTCGTACTCGCGCGAGTCGAGGTAGTCCAGCGAGCGCTGGAACGGCCGGGCGGCCCACAGCTCGTGGTCCGGGAACTGGCGCTGCAGGAGCGCGAGCGCGTAGAGGTTGAACGACTGGTAGCCGATCTCCTTGACGGGCAGCTCCCAGCGGACACGCCGGCTCCTGACCGGGTGGCGCACGAGGTTCCGCCGGTTGAACCACAGCGCGTGCCGGATCCGCCCCGACCGGGCGGTCCGCAGGTGCCGCGAGCGGGTCGCGTCGAGGAACGCCAGGACACGCTGCCGCACGACGTCGTCCGAATCCGCTAGCAAGCCGCTTGCGGCAGCGAACCACACCTGGTGGTTGAACGTCGGGTCGAAGCCGAGGTCCCTCCCGTTGGGCTCCACCATGCGCCACAGTCGCCGCTGCGGGTCGAACGGGTGTGCCAGGAAGACCTCGGCTGCCGCGTCCACCCACCCGCGTTCGCCGTGTGCGAGGCCGGTCGTGGCCAAGGCCTCGATCGCCCACGCCTGGCCTATGAGGCCGTTGCACGCGTTCTTGCGAGGGTTGGTCCGGCAGACGAAGCCACGGCCGTCCGGTCGCGCCGCGGTCGACAGCAGGTAGCCGACCGCCCGTCGCACCCCGTCCTCGAGGTCGCGACTCGCCGTGAGCGAGTGGACATGGGAGAGGAGGACGGCCCAGTGGGCGGTGTTGCGCACCGGGGTCTCGGGATCCCGGTACGGCCCGTTGTGACCGGCAGGGAAGGATCCGTCGGCTCGCTGGGTCGACATCGCCGCGCGAGCAGACCGTTCGAGGAGCTCCGACAGTCGCGTCACGACGGCACGACCTCTTGGGCGGGACGGCGACCGGTCAGGGTGGGAACGGACCGCACCATGCCGGCGACGGCGGCGATCCCGGCCAGGAGACCCGCCAGCCATGCGCGCAGGACGTCCGTCCGGGACGCGGTCACGCCACGGCGCTGCAACTCGCCACGGATCCTCGCCGGGCTCGGCCTCGTTGTCAGCGTCCGCAGCGACAGCCGCGCGAACCCACGCCGGGAGAGGCCCCGACGCATCCAGGCCGAGGGCTGGCCCCGACCGACCCGGTACTGCTTGCGCACCAGCTCGCGCAGATCACGCGCGGGGTGGTGAACGCGGGCGTCCGGTGCGTACACGAGGTCGTGTCCGGCACGCGACGCCCGCGCAGTCCAGGCCACGTCGCCGCCGGACGTCATGGTCGAGGGGAACAGTCCGACCGAGCCGAACGTCGTGGCGCGCGCGAGCAGGTTGGCGGTCTTCGCGACGCCCCGCTCGCGCACGTTCCGCTCGACCTGCATGTTGGTGATGGAGTCGAAGAGCTGTGCTCCCGACGGTCGGCCCACGTAGTCGAACACGACGTTGCCGCCGACGACGTCCGCTCCTGAGTCCAGCATCCTCCTGACCGCGGCGCTGAGCCACCCTGTCTCCGCCACGCAGTCAGAGTCGATGAACGCGATGAGGGTCCCGCGCGCGTTGCGTATCCCGAGGTTGCGTGCGGCGTACGAGCTGCGGAGACGGTCCTCGGTCAGGAGCCGG
>DASZZX010000073.1:0-3851 GCA_036260415.1 Nitriliruptorales bacterium | reverse complement strand
GCCTTCCCTGACGGTGTGGCGGCGGGCGCGGCCGCGGGAGCCGCCCGTGGGCTCCTCGTGCTGATCGACGGGCAGGACCTCGACCGGTCGGCAGCCTCGGCCGGTTTCCTGCGCCAGCGCGCCGACCGCTTCCAGGCGCTGATGCTGGCGGGGGGACCCGCGGCGATCAGCGAGGACACCGAGCAGCGCCTGCGGGCGATTGTCGCGTCGTGACCCGACGACCCCGGTCCCGGGTAGGGATGGCCATCACGCCCCCCGGTCGGGCGGTCGGTGACCCGATGGTGAGGCAGGAGGCGTTGTTACCCTCGTCGCGACCCTCGACACCGACCAGGAGGTGGGCAAGGACAGCCGCGGCGCGCCCGCCGCATGGAACATGCACACGCGGCCCGGCGTTGACCCCCGTGCCGGCGGGGCAGTCAGGTTCCCTCGTCCAGTCCGCACCACCCCCCGTCGGTCCCTCGGGCCGCGACCCACCGCCTCTGGACGGCGGGGCACGGGAGCAGGCGACAGGTAGCATGCCGTCAGGGACACCTCTCCCCCGAGGAAGCGGTCTCCCGACGAGTTGGGAGTAGACGAGCGATGTTCGAGCGCTTCACCGACCGGGCCCGACGTGTGGTGGTCCTCGCCCAGGAGGAGGCGAGGATGCTCAACCACAACTACATCGGGACCGAGCACATCCTGCTCGGCCTGATCCACGAGGGGGAGGGTGTCGCCGCCAAGGCGTTGGAGTCGATGAGCATCTCGCTGCAGGCGGTCCGCGACCAGGTCCAGGAGATCATCGGTCGCGGTCAGACCGCCCCGTCCGGCCACATCCCGTTCACCCCCCGGGCCAAGAAGGTGCTCGAGCTGTCCCTGCGCGAGGCCCTGCAACTGGGTCACAACTACATCGGGACCGAGCACATCCTGCTCGGGCTGATCCGCGAGGGGGAGGGTGTCGCCGCCCAGGTGCTGCAGAAGCTGGGCGCCGACCTCAACCGGGTCCGCCAGCAGGTCATCCAGCTGCTGTCCGGCTACGCAGGTGGCGAGGGGGGCAAGGAGGCCGCGGGCGTGGGCGGCGGGCAGGCGTCGCCCCAGGGTTCGACCATCCTCGACCAGTTCGGCCGCAACCTCACGCAGGCAGCCCGCGAGAGCAAGCTGGACCCGGTGATCGGTCGCGAGCGCGAGATCGAGCGGGTCATGCAGGTCCTGTCGCGCCGGACCAAGAACAACCCGGTGCTGATCGGTGAGCCGGGCGTGGGCAAGACCGCCATCGTCGAGGGCCTGGCCCAGCGCATCATGTCCGGCGACGTCCCCGAGACCCTCCGCAACAAGCACCTGTACACCCTGGACCTCGGCGCACTGGTGGCTGGTTCGCGCTACCGCGGTGACTTCGAGGAGCGGCTCAAGAAGGTCCTGAAGGAGATCACCACACGCGGTGACATCATCCTGTTCATCGACGAGCTGCACACGCTCGTGGGTGCTGGAGCCGCCGAGGGTGCCATCGACGCCGCGTCGATCCTGAAGCCGATGCTGGCCCGCGGCGAGATCCAGACGATCGGTGCGACCACGCTGGACGAGTACCGCAAGCACCTGGAGAAGGACGCCGCCCTCGAGCGACGCTTCCAGCCGGTCAAGGTGGACGAGCCCACCGTCGTCCACACGATCGAGATCCTCAAGGGCCTGCGCGACCGCTACGAGGCGCACCTCCGGGTGACGATCACCGACGACGCGCTGGTGGCGGCGTCCAACCTCGCCGACCGCTACATCTCCGACCGGTTCCTGCCGGACAAGGCGATCGACCTCATCGACGAGGCCGGCTCGCGGCTGCGCATCCGCAGCCTCACCGCTCCGCCCGACCTGAAGGACCTCGACGAGAAGGTCGAGCAGACCCGCAAGGCCAAGGAGACGGCCATCGACGCCCAGGACTTCGAGCGGGCGGCGGCGCTGCGTGACGAGGAGAAGAAGCTCATCGAGCGCCGCCAGAACCGTGAGAAGGAGTGGCGCTCCGAGGGCATGGATACCGTCCTCACCGTGGACGAGGAGACCATCGCCGAGGTCCTGTCCAACTGGACCGGCATCCCGGTGTTCAAGCTGACCGAGGAAGAGACCGCGAAGCTCCTGCGAATGGAGGAGGAGCTGCACAAGCGCGTCATCGGTCAGCACGACGCGATCCAGGCGGTGTCGCGCGCGATCCGGCGCACGCGGTCGGGACTGAAGGATCCCAAGCGCCCGTCCGGCTCCTTCATCTTCCTGGGGCCGTCCGGCGTCGGGAAGACCGAGCTCGCCAAGACGCTGGCGGAGTTCCTGTTCGGCGACGAGCAGGCGTTGATCCACCTCGACATGTCCGAGTACATGGAGAAGCACACCGTCAGCCGTCTGATCGGCTCGCCCCCCGGCTACGTCGGCTACGAGGAGGGTGGTCAGCTCACCGAGGCGGTACGCCGGCGACCGTTCAGCGTGGTGCTGTTCGACGAGGTGGAGAAGGCCCACCCCGACGTGTTCAACACGCTCCTGCAGATCCTCGAGGACGGTCGGCTGACCGACGCGCAGGGTCACACGGTGGACTTCAAGAACACCATTCTGATCATGACGTCCAACCTCGGGACCCGCGACATCGGCGCCCCGGCGGTGGGCTTCGCCGCCAAGTCGGATGAGCGCTCCCTGTACGACAAGATGAAGGCGAAGGTCGACGAGGAGCTCAAGCGCCACTTCCGTCCCGAGTTCCTCAACCGCATCGATGAGGTCATCGTCTTCCACCAGCTGACCAAGGAGGAGGTCAAGCAGATCGTCGACCTCATGGTCCGTCGGGTGAAGGAGCAGTTGCAGAGCCGCCAGATCGATCTGGAGCTCACCGACCAGCTGAAGGGCTGGCTTGCCGAGAAGGGCTACGACCCGCAGCTGGGCGCACGCCCGCTGCGCCGCACGATCCAGCGCGAGCTGGAGGACCGGCTGTCCGAGGCGCTGCTGCACGGCGACTACCGCGCCGGGCAGCTGGTCGTGGCCGACGTCGAGGACGACCAGGTGGTGTTCCGCGCGGTCGACTCGCCGCAGACGCCCGACGTCCCGCCGGTCGAGCTGGCCGGCACGGGCGGGCTGGAGCAGGACGAGAAGGCCGAGTAGCAGTCCGGCCGGGAGGGGGCGACCGTCGGTCGGCCGCCCCGCCCGGCTCGGTCCCTTCCCGCGGGCCGCGCACACCCGCCGCATCCCCGTGGCACCGCCGCGACCCCCATCCGGTAGGTGGCTACCCTCGCGCCGTGACCGACCTCGCCGCCGCGCTGCTCGCCTGGGGGCAGGACGCTCGCCGCGACCTGCCGTGGCGGCGGACCCACGACCCCTGGGCGGTGCTGGTCAGCGAGGTGATGCTGCAGCAGACCGGGGTGGGTCGGGTGGTGCCCCGCTACGCGCGGTTCCTGGGCGAGTTCCCGACACCGGCTGCCTGCGCCGCCGCCCCGGTGGCAGCGGTCCTGCGGGAATGGAAGCGGCTCGGCTACAACCGCCGGGCCGTCGCGCTGCACCGCGCCGCGACCGTCATCGTCGAGCAGCACGGCGGACGCGTGCCCGCCCGGCTCGCCGAGCTGCGGGCGCTGCCAGGGGTCGGTGCCTACACGGCCCGGGCGGTGCTCGTGTTCGCCTACGAGCGCGACCACGGCGTGGTCGACACCAACGCCGCCCGCGTGCTGGCGCGTGCGGTCGCCGGACGGTCGCTGCGGCCTCGTGAGGTGCAGGCACTGGCCGACCGCCTGGTCCCGCCCGGTCAGAGCTGGGCGTGGAACCAGGCCGTGCTCGACCTCGGCGCCACCGTGTGCACGGCCAGGACGCCGGGTTGCACCGGCTGCCCGTTGGCCGGGGAGTGCGCCTGGCACGTCGCCGGG
>DASZZX010000072.1:0-3802 GCA_036260415.1 Nitriliruptorales bacterium | reverse complement strand
ACAAGCCCGCGGCCAGACAGTCCAACACCACACTGGCCGGGATCCGGGTACCGCGGACGTGGGCTTGACCGCCGACGATGTCGGGGTCAACGGTGATCAGGTCGGCCTGCTGCTCGGTCATGCGACGAGTGTAGGCCTGGAACCCATCTCCAGGAGCTTCTCTTGCTGCATCTGTGGATGCTCGACCCGGCGACGCGAACCGGCGTCGCGAGGAGGTCGATCATGTCCACGTTCACCCTCGAACTGCCCACCAGCCAGCACAAGGACACGGCCGGCTGGGCGGCAGTCGCGTTCATCGCCAGCTACTCGTCGGAGGCGACCCGACGGACCTACACCACCCAGCTGCGGCTGTGGATGACCTGGTGTGCCAGCCATCACCTCGACCCGCTGGGCGACATCCGTCGCCCGCACGTGGAGCTGTACGCCCGCCAGCTCGAAGCTCGGGGGCTGGCCGTGGCGACGGTGGCGTTGAAGCTTGTCGTGCTACCGGCTTCTACCGCTACTGCGTTGAGGAGCAGTTGCTGGAACACTCGCCGGCGGTACACGTCCGCCGCCCGAAGGTCTCCCAGGAGTCCACCCGGGTCGGCCTCGACCGCAACGAGCTCGGCGCCTTCCTGGTCCAGGCCGGTCTGTCCGGCGTCAACGACCACATACTGGCGTGTCTGCTCGGACTCAACGCGCTACGCGTTTCGGAAGCCTGCAGCGCCGACCTGGACGATCTCGCGCTTGCCAACGGGCACCGCACGTTGCGGATCGTCGGCAAGGGCGCTCAGCCTGCGCTGATCCCGCTGGCCCCTCGCACCGCCCGAGCCATCGACGCCGCCGTCGGGGAACGCAGCGGCGGACCGCTGATGGCACGGGCCGATGGCAGTCGCCTCGACCGTCACGCCGCAGGACGCATCGTCCGACGTCTCGCCAAGCGGGCAGGGATCACCAAGCCGATCTCACCCCATTCGCTGCGCCACGCGGCGATCACTGCAGCCCTCGACGCCGGATGCAGCCTGCGGGACGTGCAGGACTACGCCCGACACGCCGACCCACGCCAGACCCGGCGCTACGACCGCGCCCGCGGAGCGCTGGACCGCAACCCCACCTACATCGTGGCCACCTACGTCGCCGGAGCCACCGGCGCCCGATGACCCATCCGCACAGGCCTGGCCGCCCACGACGGCGGTCCGTCCACTCTTGCCCGCAAACGGCGCGAAAGCCGTGGTTGTCGCGCGGTCTCACGAGACGGGCTTCGTTTGAGTCGACGCGCATAACCGACCGCGGCACAACCCGGCGAGGGTTGAACTCGACCGACGCGGTCGAGAGGCGTAGGGCCGCACTGACCGCTGGGACTCCGAAGGGTCGTCTCGTGCCGGGCAGATCGCTGCGGCGCATCGAGCAGCCGGACCGGGGGGCCTTCGAGGGGGTCGTGCACCTCGAAGGCTGGTGACCGCCGGCGGGAGTTCGGGTCACACGCGTCGAACCCCGGGGCCACACACCGTCGTGGTGTGGGGCTTGGTCGCCTCCCATCGTGCTATCCGAGGTGCCGAGTTCCCCGACGCGTCACTCCTCGAGGTCGTGGATGGCTTCGCCGCGGTGGAGCCGCCGGGCGATGTCGAAGGTCTGGCGGCGGGCACGGACCGTTGGGTACTGGGCCGCCAGGTAGCGGGCTGCGCCTACGAGGATGTGCCCGGCCTCGGGTCGGCCGTCGAAGTTGGTGGCCTGGCGGACGGCAGCGTCGAGGATCTGGTAGTCGTGGAACCCGGCGTCCTCGCGCAGCAGCCCGTGGCCCAGCGTGCGAATGACCTCGGCGGCTCCGCCGGTGCGTACCAGTGTCGCGGTGATCTCACCGGCCTCGTCGACGTGACCGTGGGCGTCGAACGTCGCCAGCAGCTCGGCGGGGGTCACGTCGGAAAGCCTGCCTGCGGGCAGGGGACGCTTGGGGACGTTCAGGAATCGCTCGAGGTGGACGGATGCGGCGGCGTCGAGGATGCCCCGGGCCAGCAGGCGGGAGGGATGCCGGCGCACCGCCCGGTCGACCGCGTTGGCGAACGTGAACGTGTGGTGGACGGTGTCCCAGTCGTTGTGCTCGTTCGAGGTCGGGAAGTGCGCCGCACGCAGGGCCGCCGCGTAGGCGACCGCGGCCGACAGTTCCGCCATGGGCGCGCCGGCGGCGGCCTGGGTGACCAGCAGCGCCAGAGCTTCGTCCGGTTCACCGTCCAGGACCGCAGCGGCGGTCGAGGCGTGATCAGCCCAGTCCTGCTGCACCCCGTCGCTACCGGCATCGAGGGCTGCGAGGAACTCGGGGATGGCCGCCTCCACCGCGGCGGCCACGTCGACGGGCGCACGCCAGCTGGAGGTCTCCTCCATCCGGGTGGCGCTGACCAGTGGCGGCACCAAGGCCGGAAGCACCTGCCCCGCGGCATCCCAGCCGAGGTGGTCCAGCAGCTCGAACGCCTTGGTCGCGAAGTCCAGCGTGTGTCCCTGGTCCAGGTAGCGGTGATCGGTGCAGGCGGCGTAGACCAGTTCGGCGACGGCCTGGATGTGCAGGCCCCGATGGATTGCGGTGGTCAGCACGCGCTCGGCTGCGTCCTGCGAGCGGGTCTCGGCGAAGCGCCGGAACCAGCCCAACAGGCGCTCGGGGTCGTCGTCCGGGTCGACCATCGGCGCGATGTCGAAGCTGGGAGGTGACCCTGCCGTCCGGGCCGCGACGTGGACCATCCCGTGGAACAGGGCACGCGACCGGTCGGAAGGATCCAGGTGGGGCATGAGGTTGGCCAAGCAGGTGAGGATGCTCAGCCCGCTGCTCCATCCGTCGGCGCGGTTGCGGATGCCGAACGAGGCGGCCCGCTGCAGGGCTGCGGTCCGTGCCCCGGTCTCCTCCAGGGAGATCGAGGCCTTCGCCAGAACCAGCGAGAGGCGGTGCTCCAGGCCCTGCTCGAGCTTGATCAGCGCGTGTGCCCGCTCGTCGCGGGGTCGGGGTGCGGGTGCGACGTGGACCTTCCCGTCCACGATCTCGGTTGCGTAGGTGCGAACGTCGTCGGCGAACAGGTCCAGGGCACAGCCTCCCGACAGCTCGAAGCGGGCGTGGTGCCAGTGACAGGTGATGATCCCGTCCGCCAGAGTCCCCCGGTGCAGCGGGAAGCCCATATGCGGACACCGGTTGTCGATGGCCCAGACCCGGCCTTCGTGTTCAACCACGAGCACCCGACGCTCACCGACCGTGGCGAGCACCTGGCCTCTCTCGCGCAACTCCTGGAGCGTGCAAACGGCGACACCCGACATCCGCGTCTCCTCGATCACGACGAGGCTCCACGGTCACAATGTACGAGTTCGAGTCCACTTCAGGTCACGCAACCGGGTGAGGCGCACCTCCAACCCGATCCGCATTCCTCCCGGCCGTCATCGTCCATGGAATCGAACGTCATGGGCTGCTGCAACGGCTACACGGCCTCGCCAGAACCACTGCGGTTACGAGCACATCGCGATGCCGGTCCATCCCGGCAAGGGTTGCACTCGAGAGGTCTTGAGGGGGACTGGACCGAAGTGCTGGATGGGGCCCTTCCCCGCGACTGTGCGCCGGTATCGAGCTGGTCGTCGTCACGAGGGCGTAGATCATCAGGACCGAGGGGCGACAGGCCGAGTCACCCGCGGTCGTGCCGAGTCAGAGCCTTCCCTGACGAACGCGGTCGTCTACCTGCTCACCGTGCGCCTATCGCACGGTGGCGTCGTACACCATCTCGGCGGGCAGGCTCAGGAGATGGTCGGCCGTTTCCTGCTTGAGGCGCGCGACGGCCTCTGCCTCGGCGGGTGT
>DASZZX010000071.1:0-11584 GCA_036260415.1 Nitriliruptorales bacterium | reverse complement strand
AAGCGGCAGGTGGGTGGCGAGCGCGTCGAGCTCGCCGTGGAACTAGCCGCCCAGCTAACCATGGCCCAGGCGGTGCTGGCGGAGCTGGCCGTGGGCGACGTGCTGGTCGACGGGCGCGCCGCCGGCCACCGGGGCGGTCAGCCTGCGTGCGCGCTCGTCGACCAGCACGTCGCCCACGGCCAGCTCCGCCAGCACCGCCTGGGCCATGGTTAGCTGGGCGGCTAGTTCCACGGCGAGCTCGACGCGCTCGCCACCCACCTGCCGCTTCAGCAGGTCGGCGGTCCCCTCCGCGATCGCGTGACCCTGGTCGATCACCACGATGTTGTCCGCCAACCGGTCGGCCTCCTCGAGGTACTGGGTCGTCAGGAGCAGCGTCGTGCCCATCCCGACCAGATCGCGGATGACCTCCCACATGTCCATGCGGCCCCGGGGGTCCAGCCCCGTGGTCGGCTCGTCCAGGAACAGCACCGCCGGGTTCGCCACCAAGGCACCGGCCAGGTCCAGCCGCCGCCGCATCCCGCCCGAGTAGGTCTTGACCGGGCGGTCGCCGGCGTCTGCCAGCGCGAACCGTTCGAGCAGTTCGCGGGCGCGTGACCGCGCCGCCTGGCGGCCCAGGTGGTACAGCCGACCGATCATGTCGAGGTTCTCGAACCCCGTGAGGTACTCGTCCACGGCCGCGTACTGGCCGGAGAGCCCGATCCGCTCCCGCACCTTGGCGGCGTCGGTTCGGACGTCGAGCCCGGCGACCTGGGCGGAACCCGCGTCGGGCTCCAGCAAGGTGGCCAGGACCCGCACAGCCGTCGTCTTTCCCGCCCCGTTGGGTCCGAGTAGCGCCAGCACGCTGCCTTGCGGCACGCTGAGGTCGAGCCCGTCCAGGGCCCGGACCTGGCCGTAGTGTTTGACCAGACCCGTTGCGCGGATCACCTCGTTCATATCGTCTCCCAGTGGGCGGTTGTACCTCGACGGGACCGGTGGGGGCGGTGACTACCACCGCGACAGGTCGCCGATCCTGCGCGTCGAAGGGTTGGACGGTATGACGCCAGGCAACTCATCGGTCGCCCCGAACTCCGTTCGCGGGCTGCGCTGCGCACTCGGCCCAGCCGGCGACGGTCCGATCCATCCACCGAGGACGGGGACTGGCGAGCGGGCCCGTCACCCTGCCGAGCACATCGGCGCCTGCCAGGTCATCTGCGAGGACCCAGGTCGCCGAGCTGGCACGGTCGACGCTGGCCGAGGGGATGGTACTGCCCGGCAGGTCGGGCGCCAGGCCGGCGTGCGCTCTTCGCCCCGCCGGCCACCCCGATGGAGGATTCGCCCCAGCCATGCAGTCTCTTGCCAGCGTGGTGCGGGTTCGCGTCGAGGGAGGGCAGCGGGACACCGCCACTGAGCTGGCGGTTCGCCCAGCGATCACGGCTGGATGTCCGGGCTCGCGGCGGGGCTGGGCAGCGGGACACCCGTCACGAGCTGGCGGGTCGCCCGGCGATCAGGTCGACGAGGGTCGTGCTCGCCAAGGGCTCGTCATCCCGCAGGACACCTGTGACGACCTGGACCCGCTCTTCCTATCCCGCTGATGGAAGCCGGCCAGCTAGCCTCGTGGCTCGACACCCGGAGGACGCCTGTGACGAGCTGGCCCTTCGCCCCGCCGATCAGCCCGATGGAGGCCCGCGTCAAGGAGGACTGGCCGGCGGGAGACTGGGCGTACGAGCCCAAGTGGGATGGCTTCCGGGTGGTGTGCTGGTCGGCGGACGCCGACGGCCCGCGTCTGGACAGCCGCAACCACAAGCCGTTGCTGCGGTACTTCCCGGAGCTGGAGGAGCCGCTGCGGACCCTGCCGGCGGGCACCGTGGTGGACGGCGAGGTGGTCGCCGTGCGCGCTCGCCGACTCGACTTCGACACCCTGTCGGAGCGCATCCATCCAGCGCAGAGCCGCATCCAGCTGCTCGCCGAACGGACCCCTGCCGAGCTGGTCGCCTTCGACCTGCTGGCGCAAGACGGTCGCGACTTGCGCAGCGCACCGTTCCGAGCCCGCCGCCGCGGGTTGGAGCAGCTCCTGTCGGACCTGGCCCCGCCATGGCACCTCACGCCCTCCACCACCGACGCGCAGGTGGGCCGGCGCTGGTTCGACGAGTTCGAGTCGGCCGGCTGTGACGGGATCGTCGCCAAGCTGCTCGACGGACCCTACGTCGACGGCCAGCGTGCGATGGTCAAGCTCAAGCACCGACGCACGGTCGACTGCGTGGTCGGCGGCTACCGCGTCCACAAGGACGGACCTCAGGCCGGGGTGGGTTCGCTGCTCCTGGGCCTGTACGACCATCACGGTCGGCTGCACTTCCTCGGGCACTGTTCCAACTTCTCCGACCAGGAACGCGTCGCGCTGCACGCACGCCTGCAGGACCTCCGGGTCGACGCGGGCCGGGGTACCGGGGGAGGTGACGCCTTCGAGCAGGGGGCGCGCCGGCCGGGCGAGCCCAGCCGCTGGACGGGCAACAAGGACCTGTCGTGGGTCGCCCTGGAGCCCGAACTCGTCTGTGAGGTGTCCTACGGGCAGCTGACCAACGGTCGCTTCCGGCACGCCACCCGCTTCGAGCGCTGGCGGCCCGACAAGGAACCGGCCGAGTGCACGCTCGATCAGCTGGAACGTCCGGAGGGTCCCACCTTCCGGCAGGTGGTGGCGACCGCGACGTGACGCGCGAGGAGAGGACGGTCGACGCGCCGGGCGGCCAGGTGCGTCTCACGAGCCCGTCCAAGGTGATGTTCCCGGAGCAGGGGTGGACCAAGCTCGACCTGGTGCACCACTACTTGACGTGCGGCGAGGGGGCGCTGCGCGGCGTGCGGGGGCGCCCCACCGTGCTCAAGCGGTGGAACGACGGTGTGGCCGGCGAGCCCATCTTCCAGAAGCGCGCCCCCATCGACCCGGCGCACGAGTACGCCACGATCCGCTTCCCGTCGGGGCGCTCGGCCGAGTTGCTAGTGCCACGCACCGTTGCCGACGTGGTGTGGATGGCGCAACTCAACTGCGTCGACCTCAACCCGTGGCCGGTCCGCGCGGAGGACGTCGACCGCCCCGACGAGCTCCGCGTCGACCTCGACCCCACGCCCGAGGCGTCGTTCGCGGATGTGCGCGCGGTCGCGCTGGTGTGCCGTGACGTACTGGAGGACCACGGGCTGACCGGCTGGCCGAAGACGTCAGGATCCCGCGGCATCCACGTGAACGTCCGCATCGCGCCCCGCTGGTCGTTCACCGAGGTGCGCCGCGCCGCGCTGGCGCTGGCGCGGGAGGTCGAGCGGCGGGCGCCCCACCTGGCGACCAGCGCGTGGTGGAAGGAGCAGCGCCACGGCGTCTTCGTCGACTACAACCAGAACGCGCGCGACCGCACCGTGGCGTCCGCGTACTCGGTGCGACCAACCGGGCTAGTCTCGGCACCGCTGCGGTGGAACGAGGTCGCCGACGTCGACCCACGCGACTTCCCGATGAACCGCTTCGCCGAGCAGCGGTACCTCGTTGTGGGGGATCTGTCCGCGGGGATCGACCAGGCCGTTGGCACGCTGGACTCCTTGCACGACCTGGCCCGCCGCGACGAGGATCAGGGCCTGGGTGACGCCCCGTGGCCGCCCCACTTCCCCAAGCAGGAGGGCGAGCCCCGCCGGGTGCAGCCCTCGCGCCGACGCCGCGGTTGAGCGACTGGCGGCGACCGCGAGACGCGTGCCCCGTTCGTCCGTGTTGGCACCCGGCGTGTTCTGCCCGGGCGCTCCACCGCCGACGTGCACGACCGGCTTCTACGTCCCAGTCGCGCGGCGGCTAATGTCGGGCAACCTCCCGGCGACCGGAGAGACCACGATGACCCATCACTTCGAGGAACACGCTCACGAGAAGCTGGTGCACTCGCACGCGCACCTGCACGTCACGCACAACCGCAACAGCATGACCGGCGGGTTCGACCACCTGTACTCGGAGCATGAGCACGAGCACGACCATCCGGCGCTCGCGCACTCACACATCCCACACCAGGACTTCGACTCCGAACACCACAGCGAGGCGCACGTGCACGACCACGGCGAGCCGGTCAAGACGGAGCGTGCGACCAAGAAATCGGCCAAGAAGGCGGCGAGGAAGACCACCAAGAAGGCCAGCCGCTGACCACTGCTCCCACGGGGTGAGTGCCGGCCCGTCGGGCCAGGCCGCCACCGCCCGAGTCGTCGCCCTCGGCGGTGTCCGTCCGCGTCAACGCCCCGCCGTCGGGGCAGGCCGCCACCGCCCGAGGTCGTCGCCCTGGGCGGTGTCCGTCCGCCTCAACGCCCCACCAAACCTGAGCGCGGCCGTCCGCCGCGGTCGGCTGTCAGGGTGAGTCGCTGGGACCGACCTGTCTGCCGGCCGCGTGCGGCTCCAACGCCCGTCGGCCGGGACGCGGCACAGCCGTGGTGGGGTTCAAACCGGACCGGTCAACGGCTGCTGCATGGTGTCGGGCGCCCCGGCGACGAGGGTGGCGCCGAGCCCCGCGGCACGCCTCCGCGCGCTCACGCGCTGACAGCGGGGCCCTCGCGGGTGGCGAGCCCGGTCAACGGCCGGCAAAGGCCCCCCGCTGCGCGGGCGTACCTTGACCTTGGAGCCCACTCCAACCGCTACCGTGGTGCTCCACCGAGATCGGGGAGGAACACATGGACATGATCGACGACACGGTCGAGCGCGAACCCACCATCACGACCGTCTCCGGTGGCTGCGCCTGCGGGTGTTGCGGTCCGGTCGAAGCCAAGCCGCGCAGCCAGGAGATCGCCGAACTACGCGAGCTGAAGGAGCAGGCGGAGCAGCGCCTCGCCGAGCTGGAAGCGGAGTAGTCCCAGTCGTGACGTGCGGGACGCGGCGAGGGAGCCGATGAAGCTGGGCGTCGTCGGCAAGGGCGGCAGCGGCAAGACCACGGTGGCGGCGCTGCTCGTCCAGGCCTACACAGAGCGCGGCGCGCGGGTGCTGGCGGTGGACACCGACGCCAACCCCAACCTCGCCCTCAGCCTCGGTCTGGACCTGGCCGAGGCTGATCGCGTCCCGGTGCTGCCGCGCTCGCTGATCGTCGGAGAGGGTGACGGCGCGACCCCGCCGGCCGACCTGGTGGACCGCTACGGCGTCAGCACGCCGGCGGGGGCCATTCTCGTGCACGCCATGTCGGTCAACCGGGCCGCTGCCGGCTGCATGTGCTCGGGGCACGCGTCTGTTCGCAGCCTGCTGGGCGCGGCGATCGACGGTGAGGCGGACGTCACGATCGTCGACATGGAGGCCGGCTTGGAGCACCTCAGCCGGTCGGGGGGCACGCTGGCGTACGCGGATGTGCTGCTGGCGGTCGTGGAGCCGACCCGCAAGTCGATCCGAGCGGCCGCCCGCATCCGCGCGCTGGCGGAGGATCTGGGCATCCCCCGCATCTACGCCGTCGGCAACAAGGCGCGGCGCCCCGACGACGCGACCCTGTTCGTGGCCGCTCAGCACGATCACGGCCTGCCCCTCGCGGCGGTGCTGCCGTACGAACATGAGGTGGTCGACGCGGAGCGCGCCGGCACCATGCTGAGCCCCGAACAGGCCCCGGCCGCCCGTCAGGCTGTGGCCGAGCTCATCGACCTGCTCGCTTCGACGGACGAGGAGCGTGCCGGCCTGCGCCGACGGGTGGCCACGCTCGAACGGCAGCTCGCTGAGCTGCAGTCCCGATGAGGTGATGCGGACGGGGCTGCGATGAAGGTGCGGGTGATCCTCGAGAAGGTCCGGATCCTCGACCGGCGTCATCCGACCGTCGATGGGACCCGGGAGATCGGTCTGGACGTGCTGGTCCGCACCGACGACCGCGGCGGCACAGAGCAGCGCACACGGCTGCCGAGCGTCGGCCATTACCGGCTGGTGTCACCGTGGTCGTTCAAGCTGGCCGAGACGGCGTTCGAAGGCGAGGTCGACGAACACCTTCGGATCAGGATCGCCCTCGCCGACCGCACCGCCGGCCAGTCACTGGACGTCTACGAGCGGGAGTTCACCTCCCAGCCGGAATCCTGGCCGGGTCGTTACGCGCCCGACCAGGCGGCTGGACCTGAGCACCTGGGCTTCTGGCAGATCTTCTACCGTATCGAGAGGGTGGAGCCCGGCATCGAGAGCGCGGAGCCCGGCGGCGACTCCTCCGTTTGACGTAGGCGCGTTCACGCGCTCGTAGGGCGGGGCCGCCTTCCGCTTCCGTTACCCTCCGTAGTGTCAGGTACGGAGGTTCGATGCCACCCAGGAGCGAGCCGGACCGCAGACTCACCCGGCGTGAGGTCCTGCTCGCCAGCACGACGGCCGGCATGGCGGTCGCCTGGACGCGCCCCACGCTGCACAGCGTCCGCGTGTTGGCTGCGACCGGGAGCCCGGCACCGCGCGAGACGCCGCCCCGCACGCAGGAGACGCCGCGCCCCTCACCCACGGAGACGGCACCGGGCGAGGTCCGCGGTTCGGAGCAGGCTCGCCCCCCCGGTTCGCGACCGACCGAACAGCCACCCCAAGTCGCCCCGCTGGTGATCGAGCGGCCGGTGCTCGCGGCCCCCTCCCCACCCGCACCCGCGGGCGGTCCCACGGCCGACGTGGCCGGAAAGAAGTTGGCGCGCACCGGGATCGACCCACGTGCGCTGGCGGGTCTGGGCGGGGCGCTCGCCGCAGGCGGGTACGCGCTCCGCCGCGCCATCGCACCGCGGTCGGAGACCGACTCCGAGGAGGAGACGGCGGAGGAGGACACGCCGACCACGGCGTAACCCCGGTCCCTACCGACCACGGCGTGACCCCGGTCGTCCCCGCCGACCACGCCGCATTCCGATCGTGCGTGCGCGCGGTCGCCGGTGACCGGGGCGACGCACGATGCGGAGGGGTGAGACCTCCGGCCCCGTCCGGAGACGATCGTGCGTGCGCGCGGTCGCCGGTGACCGAGCCGACGCACGATATGGAGGCCCGGCCGTGCTCGGGGACCTCACCGGCGTCGACCGGGCGCCCCAGCGGTTCACCTGACCAGCCCACTCGGGTCAGGCCACGACCACCCCGCCCGACCATGCAGGGCGGTATCGGAGCCGCCGACTACTGGTACATGCCAGGTCGAACCGCTCGCCAGCGTCTATTGACTCTCTGGCGCTCCATGCCGAAGGGGGGAGCGCTGCCGCACGAGGTGTGGTCGCGGCGACACCGGGGCATCCTCGTGCTGCTGTGGGTCCACAGCGTGACGGTCCTCGCGTACGCCCTCCTGACCGGACGCGGCTGGGTCCATGCGCTCCTGGGGGCGCTGCCGGTCGCGGTCGCGGCCGTGGTTGGTGGGGCGCACGGCTTGCCTCGCTTCGTGCGGTCGGGGGCCGCCACCCTCGGGCTGGTGACCGCCTCGGCCGCACTGGTGCACCTCTCCGGCGGCTACATCGAAGCCCACATCCACGTCGTCGTGATGGTCGGGGTCATCGGCCTGTACCAGGACTACCTCCCGTTCCTGCTTGCGGTGGTGTTCGTGGCGGTGCATCACGGAACGATGGGGGCGCTGGACCCCGGCAGCGTCTATAACCACCCGGACGCGATCCTCCACCCGTGGAAGTGGGCGATGATCCACTCCGCTTTCGTGCTGGCCGCCAGTGCCGTCCAGCTGGTCTCCTGGCGGATGAACGAGGAGACGTTCAAGGACCCACTCACGGGACTAGCCGACCGCCACCTCTTCGAGCACCGCGTGCACGAGGCCGCGGCCCGCACCGAACACGGTGACGGGTCCGCGGCGGTGCTGTTCATCGACCTCGACGACTTCAAGGCGGTCAACAAGGGACTGGGGCACGCCGCCGGTGACAGTCTGCTGATCAGCGTCGGTGACCGGTTGCGGCGCTGTGTGCGGGCAGTGGACACGGTGGGACGGCTGGGTGCAGACGAGTTCGCGATCCTGCTCGACGACGCCGACGCGGAGCACGCCACCGGCGTGGCTCTGCGGATCCTGGATGCGCTCGACGCCCCGTTCGTCGTCAAGGACCGCGAGGTCTTCCTAGGGGCGAGCATCGGTATCGCGGTCGACCGCGGCGCAGCCCAAGGCGAGGCCTTGCTGCGCAACGCCGACACAGCCATGGACCTGGCCAAACGCAACGGCAAGAGACGGCACGAGCTGTTCGACGGCCGCACGGACGACGGACGGCTGGACCGCCTCGGCCTGCACGCGCAGCTACGGCGGGCGATCGATCACGACGAGTTTCGGGTCCACTACCAGCCGACGTTCGACCTGGCGACCGGGGAACTGGCCGGAGTCGAGGCCCTAGTCCGCTGGCAGCACCCCGAGCGAGGAGTGGTCCCGCCCAGCGAGTTCGTGCCCTTGGCGGAGTTGACCGGCCTGATCGTGCCCATCGGGCGCTGGGTGCTGGAGCAGGCCTGCGAGCAGGTGCAGCGCTGGAACGAGGCGATCACACGAGAGCGTCCGCTCACGGTCAGCGTCAACCTCTCGGCTCGACAGCTGAGGGAAACGGACCTGGTGGACCAGGTGGCGGCGGCGCTCGCCCGGTCCGGGCTCCCCCCAGAGCTCCTGGTACTGGAGATGACGGAGAGCGTGCTCGTCGAGGACGCCCAGTCCGCGCGCCAGACCTTGGAGCGGCTGAAGCGGTTGGGGGTGGGGCTCGCGATCGACGACTTCGGCACCGGCTACTCGTCTTTGAGCTACCTGCGGCGCTTCCCCGTCGACATCCTCAAGATCGACCGGACGTTCGTGACCGACGTCGCGACGGGTCCCGAGGACGCCGGGCTGGCGCGCGCGATCGTCAAGCTGGGCCACACCCTCGGGCTGCTGGTGGTCGCCGAGGGGATCGAGACCCCCGACCAGCTCGCGGAGCTGGAGGCCATGCACTGCGACCGCGGCCAGGGCTACCACCTCGCGCGGCCCCTGGACCCGGCCACGATGCAGGCGTACCTGCTGTCCGAGCGGGGCGCCGATCGAGGGCTCGACCCGGCGGAACCGCCGGTCTCCATCCACACGACGACGCCCTTCAGCACGGTCGGTCGTCCTGGCTGGCCGCATCCCACCGTGGGTGCGACCGGCGAACCCCTGTCTCCTCCTGTGTCGGTGGTCGAGTAGCCCGTCCCGGCCCGATCGTGGCTGTTCACGGGCGCCGGTGACCGCCCCGACGCACGATCCGGAGAAGGGTCCGAGGCCGAGAAAGACCCTAGTCTGCGGCCGTCCCGCCCCTCATCGTGCGTCTCCAAGGGCGCCGGTGACCGCCACGACGCACGATCCGGAAAGGGGCCGAGAACCGAGGCTGACCCAGTCGGCGGGGCGTCCGGCCCCGATCGTGCGTGTCCAAGAGCGCCGGTGACCGCCACGACGCGCGATCCGGAGAAGGTCCGAGGCTGCCCTCGGCCGGACCCGGCCGCCGCCACTCCGCAGCCCCGCTGCGCGGGCGTTTGGCCGGGTCCGTCGCCGGTGACACACTGGCGGCGAACGGTCGGTCGGACATGTGGGCAGCCACAGCCAGTTCCGCGACGGGGGCGACCGTCCGGGGACCCGGGCGGCCGCGCCCGGCGGCTCCCCGGCCGCGCCCCCTTCGTCGGCGTTCGCCCGCGTGGCTGCTGGCAGCGCTCCTGGTGGCGCCGGCCAGCAACGTCCACTCGCCGGCGGCACCCACCAGCGTCCCCGCCTGCGCGGGCGGCGGCGGGCAGGTCCTGACCGGGACCACCGGGACGTGGACGGTCCTGCCCGCCCCGCACTTCCCGACAGGACCGGCGCAGGCCACCGCCCACGCGGTCGACCCCCTCGACCCCAAACGGTGGTTCGTCACCAACGGGAAGGCGGTGCTGCGCTCCGCCAACGACGGCTGCACGTGGACCCCGGTGTACGCCCTGCCGGCCGGACGTCCGGACGGCTCGCTGCTGAGCCGCGACACCGACACGGTCGCGGCGATCAGCGTGGCGACCGGGAGCTCGAACGCCGACGCCGTCCACCTGGCCGTCGAGGTCCTGGCCGAGGCGTCGCCCGACGCTCCGGTCGCCGGTGAGGCTCTCCCGCCGGAGCAGACCGGCCGTGTGGCGGCTGCCACCGCCGTGGTCACCAGCGAGGACGACGGTCGCACCTGGCGGCCGCCGGCGCTTCTCGCCCACTCCCCAGGTGCTCCCGGCCCACTTCGCGCGGCCCCCGGCGACCCGCACGTGGTGTACGCCGTGGCTGGTGGGGGGCTCAGCGTCAGCCGCGACGGCGGACGCAGCTGGGAGGCGCGTCCGCCGGTGACCGACCCCGACCAGGCCGCCTCCGACCCCGACGTCGCGCACCTCATCCGCGATCTGGCGGTCGACCCGCTCGACCCCGACGAGCTGTGGGTCAGGAGCGGAGCCAGTCTGCTGCGCTCCACCGACGGCGGGCGGTCCTGGGTGCGCCTCACGGAGATCACCGGCACGGGCCTGCACGGCCCGGAGGTGATCCACCCGGCCGGGGTTCTCGCCCGGCTTCTGGTCACGACGGCGCCGGACCCGAGCGCCCCGCTGGAGGCGATGATCGTCTCCGACGACGCGGGGCGCACGTGGCGGCGGTTCCCGCTCGAGGTCACGGGCTCGCACCAGTCGATGACGCACGGCGCCCCCGACGAGCTGGTGCTCACCACAGCGGCGGCCGTGGGGTCGCCCGCTGGCGTGTACCGCACCGCTGCGGGCGCCGCGTTCGGTGAGGTCGACCAGTTCGGGCTAGCACCCCTGCTGGACGTCCAGGCCCAGCGCGGGACGACCACGGCCTTCCACTTCCGCGCCCCGACCGGTCTGGTGATCTACCGACCGGCCGCCCCACCGCCGGCGGGGCCCCCCGGAGGTGCACCGACCCGCCGGCCCGTCGATCCCGGTGACCCGACGCCGCCCCCGATCCCCTCGTTCGACCCGCCCCCGCGTCCGCCGCCGCCACCCGCCCGCCTCGAGCCGGCCCGCTTCGCGGTGCCGCTGGCCCCCGGGGGTTCGGCTTCGGTCCAGGAGGTGCTGGACCTGCCTGCCCAGCCCTCGCCGCTGGACGTGTTCCTGCTCGTGGATACCTCGGGCAGCATGGACCCGGTGATCCACGAGCTCGCTCGGGGCCTGGCTGAGCTGGTGCGACGGCTGACCGCGGCGGGGATCGATGCGCACATCGGCCTGGGCGAGTTCCAGGGCATCGCCGAGGACGAGGTGCGCTACCGCCGACGGGTCGACATCTCCCCGCCCGGGCCCGCGCTGCAGGCCGCGTTGGGCGACCTACGGACCCGCGGCGGCGAGGAGCCGCACCTGACCGCGCTGCACCAGATGGCCACCGGAGCCGGACTGCCCGCGCCCGGGACCGGGGCAGCCGTCCCCGCGGGACAGCAGGCCAACTGGAGGATGGGTTCGCTGCGCGTGGTCGTGATGCCCACCGACGAAGCGTTCGGCTACGACCCGGACGGGCCCAACCGCGACACCACCGTGGCGGCCCTGCGGGCGGCGCAGGTCCGGCACATCGGCATCGAGGTGCCCGCGCAGGGGAGCGGCGACGCCGCGGACGACACCCTCGATCTCGACGGCCGGGGCGAGCTGCGCACCCAGCTGGAGGACCTGTCGAGGGCCACCGGCGCACTGGCTCCGGACGGTGGGGTCGACTGTGACGGC
>DASZZX010000070.1:0-6327 GCA_036260415.1 Nitriliruptorales bacterium | reverse complement strand
CGTCGACCCGGTGCTGGTCGTCGCGGCGCTGCTCCTCTCGGGCATCGGGGTGATCCTGGTCTACAGCGCCACCGCTGACCGCCTCGAGCTGCAGGCGCTCCCGGCCGCGTCCCTGGCGACCAAGCAACTGCTCGCGCTGGGCGTGTCCGTCGTGGCCATGGTCCTCGCCGCAGCGGTCGACTACCGCTACGCACGCGCCTACGCGCCGCTGTTCTACCTGGGTGCGCTGGCGCTGCTGCTCCTCGTCCTCACACCGCTGGGCAAGACCGTCCACGGCTCGCAGAGCTGGATCGACCTCGGCGGCTTCCAACTGCAGCCCTCCGAGCTGGCCAAGGTCGCCATCGTGTTGGCCTTGGCCGCGTTGCTGCACGAGCGCAAGGCCGAACCCGACCTGGCGACGATCGGAGCCTGCCTGGCCATCGTCGGCGTCCCATCGGCGCTGATCCTTCTCCAGCCGGACTTCGGGACCTTCCTCGTGTTCCCGGCGGTCACATTCGTGGTGCTCCTGGTCGCGGGGACCAGAGCTCGGTACCTGGTGGGACTGTCCGTGCTCGGGCTCACCGGCGTGCTTGTCGGGCTGAAGGCGGGGGTGCTCGAGGACTACCAGGTCGCTCGGCTGACCTCGTTTCTGGATCCGGGAAACACCGACCTTGCGCGTACCACACTCTACAACACCACTCAGTCGATGATCGCGGTGGGATCGGGCGGGTTCGCCGGGCGCGGCTTCCTCCAGGGCACCCAGACCAGCCTGTCGTACGTGCCCGAGAACCACACCGACTTCATCTTCACCGTCGTGGGGGAGGAGTTCGGTTTCCTCGGTGCGGCGGTCGTGCTCGGTCTGTTCGCGGTGCTCGTCTGGCGTGGCCTGCGGATCGCCGCGATGGCCAAGGACCCGTTCGGGACGCTGGTGGCGGCCGGGGCGGTCGCCATCTTCACCGTGCAGATGTTCGTCAACGTCGGCATGACCATCGGGATCATGCCGGTCACCGGCATCCCACTGCCGTTCGTCAGCTACGGCGGCACGTCGCTGATCTCGAGCTTCGTGCTCGTCGGTCTGCTGTTGAACGTCCACATGCGCCGCTTCTGACCAGCCGCTCGCCGCCCGCAGGACCGCATGGCCTCGCGGGCCTCTACACCGCAGTGGCGCCCGCGGCGGAGGACCCTGGCGAGGAACTGTACGCCCCCACGAGATCGGGACAGGGAAACCCTCCGAGCCACCTGCTGGCCGATCCCATGGAGAGAGCAACGATCGGGTGCGACGCCGCCGGGGCTGCTCGCGTCCTACGGGACGACGACGATCCGACCGGGCGCGCGACCCGAGGCGAGGAGGGCGATGGCGTCGGGCACCTGCTCGAGCAGGAACGTGCACGCGACGATGGGTGTCAGAACGCCGTCCGCCAGGAGGTCGCGGAGTCGTGCCATCGACTGTCTCCGATCGGGCGCTTGGAACGTCGGTCGCGGCAGCCGCGGTTCGACGGTCGACCGGGCCATCAGCGAGAACATCTTCGGGATGCTGCCCAGCCAGCCTCGACCCCGCCTCCCGAACTGGTCGTGTCCGATCAGCACGTAGGTCCCGTCGGTCGCGAGCAGGCGTCGGTACGCCGAGAACGGATGGGTGCCCACCACGTCGAACACGAGGTCGTAATGCTCGCCCCCGTGGGTGATGTCGTACGCCGTGTAGTCCACAACACGATCCGCACCCAGTGCGCGGAGCAGGTCGAGCTTGCGGGTGTGGTCGACGGCCGTGACGTGAGCCCCCGCCGCACGTGCGAGCTGCACGGCGATCGCGCCGACCCCGCCTCCAGCGCCGTTGACGAGCACGCGCTGGCCAGCAGGTCGTCGTGCGAGGTCGGGCAGGTTCTGCAGCGCGATGAGACCCGCCGTCGGCACCGTGGCGGCTTGCTCGAACGTGACGTTGGCCGGTTTCGACGCGACGGCGTCCTCCGCCACCGCCACGTACTCGGCGTAGGCGCCACCGTTGCGCCATTGCACGCCGCGGATGGTCTCGCCGAAGACCTCGTCACCCGGCCGGAACCGCGTGACCCCCGACCCCACCGACTCGACCTGCCCCGCCATGTCCGTCCCTGGCACGACCTCCTTCGGGCGGCGCACGCCCGACCCCATGATGCGGAGGACGCGCGGCCGCCCTGTGACGACGTGCCAGACGTCGGGATGGACGGAAGCGGCACGGACCCGGACGAGCACCTCGTCGTCATCCACCGGGGGTGGATCGAGCTCTCGGACCTCGAGCACGTCGGACGGATCCCCGTATCTCGTCTGGACGACAGCACGCATCAACTGGCCACTCGTCGACGTCCCGCAATCACGAGCTCACCGATTGCTCCCGACCACGCCGCACCCGTCGGCTGCGGAGCCGGGGGTCCGTCGACCCCCCGCGCCAGCCGACAGCAGCGGCACGACCTGACCGAAGACCCCGCTGGAGGCGGGCACGGACCCGGGCGACCCGGCGATCCTGATCAGTCGCGTCGAGCCTTGACGCGGATCTTCTCGATGCGGACGCGGGTGAACATCCAAGCGATCATCACCGCGCCGAGCGTCGCGAACAGCTTGTTCACGTCGACCGCGGGTTGCCACGTGACCTTCCCCTCGCGGACCACGTACGCCCCGGCGGGGCGAGCACCCATCCCGAAGCCGCCTCCCTCGCCCTCGGCCTTGTCGTCGTGCCCACCACCCCCACCGCCCCCGCCGCTGACCTTCGCTGCCGTTATGAGCGTCACGCCGTCCTTCTCGTAGGGATCCCCGAAGACACGACGGACGCTGATCGACTCCTGTGCGTTGCGAACCAGCTCGTTCAGCTGCATGGCGACCTCCTCAAGGACCGCATTATCCAACGGAGGAACCGAGGGGGTGACCAGGGCCGATGGTCCCAGCGGCACGGGCGCATCGACCTGGCGTTCCCACATCGACGCGATGGCTGGGACCAGCTGCTCACCTTCGGGTGTGTGGTCCGGGCGGGAGCGGAGCCTGGCCGACCTCCCGCGGGTGCATGCGCCCACGAGCGGCTGATCCGGGCGCTGGCGCTGACTTCCCCGGTCGCCTCCGCCAGAGGCACCGGCCGGCTGACCCACTGACCTGCCCGTCGGGAGGCCGGCCGGCGGCCACACGCCCGAACTACGGCGGGGACTAGTCAGGGAGGGTCACGCCAAGCTGACCCGCCTGGGCTAGGGCTCCACCCCCGGGACCTTGTCGATACTTGCGGGAGATCCCTCACCTGTCCGGGAAGGTCCCCCACGTGACGACCCTCACGGTTCCACACACCAGGTTCCTCCGGCTCCGGGCGCTTCTGGCCGTCGTCACCGTGGCTCTGGTCGCCGGCGCCGTGCCGGCCACGAGCGATCCGTTCGGGTCCCTGACCGCTGCAGAGGTGGCGTCAGCGGAGGTTGTCGTCGCGGCGGACGTGGAAGCGGCGCTCGCTGCTCACGGTGAGGTCCGGGCCGTGGTGCAGGTCCATCCGGGCAGCATCGCCTCCGCACGCGCGGCGGTGACCGACGCGGGCGGCGAGGTGCTGCTCGACCTGTCGATCATCGATGGCTTCTCCGCCCGGCTGACACCGGCCGCGCTGGCACGCCTCCGGGCGCTCGGGCCAGCGGTGGTGCGTGCGATCACGTTGGACGGCCCCGTCCGTTTCTCCCACACCACACCTGCTGGCCAGTACGTCAGCGACTCCTCGTTCGTCGAGACCATCGGCGCGGACCATCTCCACCGCGCGGGGATCGACGGGTCGGGGGTCGGCATCGCGATCATCGACACGGGGGTCAGTTCGGTCGCGGACCTCCAGGGTCGCCTCCGCGGCGGGGTCGACCTCACGGTGGAGCGCGACGGGGTCGACCGCTTCGGCCACGGCACCTTCGTGGCCGGCGTGGCTGCCGGGAGCGGTGTCAGCTCCGCCGGTGACCACGCCGGCGTTGCTCCCGGTGCCCACGTCGTCCCCGTCAAGATCGCAGGGGCCAACGGTGCCTCCGACGTGTCACACGTCCTGGCCGCGCTGCAGTGGGTTGTCAGCTTCCGGCACGAGTTCGACGTCGAGGTCCTGAACCTGTCGTTCGGGACCGACTCGAGCCAGTCCTACCTGATCGACCCGATGAACTACGCCGTGGAGAAGGCGTGGGACGCCGGTCTCGTCGTCGTTGTCGCGGCCGCGAACGACGGGCCGGATCCACGGACGGTGATGAAGCCGGCCGACGACCCGCTGGTCATCACGGTCGGTGCGACCGACTCCAACGGGACCGTGGGGCGGCACGACGACATCGTGGCCGGCTTCTCGTCCCGCGGGCCGACGCGGGCGGACGAGCTGAACAAGCCCGACCTGGTCGCCCCCGGTGCCCACATCATCGGTCTGCGCTCGCCCGGCTCGACGATCGATGCGGAGCACCCGTACGCCCGGGTCGGGCAGGACTACTTCCGCGGGTCGGGCACGTCGTTCTCCGCCGCGGTCACCTCAGGTGCCGTGGCTCTGCTCAAGCAGCTGCACCCGGAGTGGACGCCCGACCAGGTCAAGGGCGCGCTCTTCGGGCTGGCGGTCCCCGGCCCGGTCGGGGAGCGCAACGTCGACGGCCTCGGTGCGCTGGACGTCCGCTGGGCGCAGGGGTTCGCCAACCCCGGCCTGAACCAGTCCGGCAAGGCCCGCAGCAACGGGTCAGGATCGCTGGGCGCGTCCCGTGGCAGCCTCCTGCTCCGGCTGGAGAAGGATCCGCAGGCGGGGCTGACGGCGCTCCTGTCCGGCGAGATGACCGCGCAGGACCAGATCTTCAACGGCCTGCTGTACACGACGACCGAGTGGACCAAGAACAGCTGGTACGACTCCGATTGGTACAAGAACAGCTGGTACAAGAACTCCTGGTACAAGAACAGCTGGTACAAGAACAGCTGGTACGGCGACGAGTGGCAGTGACCGCTTCGGTGGACCGGTGACGGTGGGGGGAGACCCACGCCGCAGGGCGCTCCGCCGCTACGTCGCGAGCGTGGTGGTGGCCGGGGTCGTCGCGGTCGTGGTCTCCTACCTCGTCCACCCCGCCCGTCCGTCCGACGCGCTGCCGGGGCTCGCACTCGGGCTGGCGGCCCTGGTCGGCACCTGGATCCCACTCCGCTTCCACTACCGCGGCGGACTCTTCTCCGGCTTCACTCTGGAGGAGGCCGTGCTGGTCGCCATGCTGTTCACGCTCCCTGCCGGTCTCCCACCCGCGCTCCTGCTGGTGGCCGCCGTGATCGGCTACGGGACGAAGCAGCGCGAGCTGATCAAGATCGGCTTCAATGTCGGTCAGGTGTCACTGTGGTCAGCAGCCGCCACCGCGACGTTCCACGTCGTCGGCGCCGACGCCGACATCCTGGCACCCCGGTCGCTGTTGGCACTGGTCGCGGCGACCGTGACCCTGAACGTGGTGAACGCCTGCCTGATCGCCGAGCTCTTCCGCCGGCTGGACGGCCGGCCGTGGCGGGACACGTTCCGCGAGGTCGGACGCCTGTACGCGGTCACGTGGATCGGCAACACATCGTTCGGCCTGCTGCTCGCGTACGTCGCACGGCAGGACCCGCTCGCGACGATCCCCGCGTCCGTCCTGATGGTCGGGCTGTACCTGGGGTACCGAGGCTACGCACACGTGCTGGAGGAGCGGCGTCGCAGCCAGCGACTGCACGCCGTCACCCGCAACCTCGCGACCGCGACCGGCAGCGCCAACGCGGGCCAGGCGTTCCTGCGGGACTTGGCGCAGCTGTTCGGCGCCGAGGTGGCCGAGCTGGCCATCCGCCAGCACGACCGACTACGGCTCATCCGCCACGGCCACGGCGGGCTGTGGGTGCGTGACGACGTGGAGGTCCTCAGCGAACCGCTGCGACGGGCGCTGCAGGACGCCGATCTCGTCCGCGTCGAGCAGGGGTCCCGGCGGGTCGAACGTGAGGGCTCGGCGCATCGAGATGCGCTCGCCGCACCGCTGGTGTTCGAGGGGATGACGATCGGCGCCCTGGCCGTCCACGGCCGTGTGGGACTGGAGCCGTGGACCAGCAGCGACCTGCAGCTGCTGGGCACGTTGGCCAGCGAGGCGGCCGTCGCTGTCAAGAACGTCGAGCTCGTGACGTCTCTGCAGGATCAGACGCGCAAGCTGCGCGACATCGTGGAAGCCGTGGCGGACGGGATCGTCATGGTGGACGCCGCCGGGCGCATCGCCGCATGGAACCCGGCCATGGAGCGAGCCGTCGGTCGCGTGGCCGCGGACGCGCTTCAACGGCCGTGGGAGCAGGTGCTGCACCAGGAGCACCCCTCGTGGGACCGGTTCGACGCCGCCATGCAGGACGTCCTCGCCGGCCAGCGCC
>DASZZX010000069.1:0-3878 GCA_036260415.1 Nitriliruptorales bacterium | reverse complement strand
CTCCAGCCAGCGTCTGGGGCGGCACCGCTGGGTGGTCGAGCGGACGCTGGGCTGGCTGCTGTCCTACAAACGCCTGGCCCTGCGCTACGACCGCACCGCGCTGACCATCACCGCGCTGGCCCGGTTGGCCGTGATCCTCATCTGCGCCCGTCGGCTACCGGTCGACTAATGCAACGTCTTCTTAGGCGACCATCGTGGCACCACGCGTTTGCGGCCTGATCGTCATCAACCATCGCCATGTCGGGGGGCCGTTCATGATCGGTTGGCCTACCGGGGAGCCGACTCAAACCATGCAACTGACAGTTCCCTGGCACGGGGTTCGTGGACGTACGTCGTCGTACGAACAGCCAGGTCGGACGGCTGATGCGGACGTCCACGCATGGCTGCGGATGACTGTGAACGCCCCGCGGTGGCACACACGCTGGCACACAGCATCACCCTCACCTGCCGCTGTAGCCGGGGGGACGCGTGGTGGTCAGGGCACGACGTTGGGGCCGGCCTGCGGCGGGCGCGGCTGGTCCTCGGCGTACGGGCGGATGGCGAGCAGGGCGACGTCGTCGGCGGCTCCCGCCGGTGGGAGCAGCGTGGTCATGATCAGGTCGCAGAGGTCCTCGAGGTCGAGGCCGGCGCTGCCGGCCAGCAGGTCGGTCAGGCGCGCCAGGCCCGTGTCCAGGTCGCGCGTGCCGGAGCCGCCGGGCCGCCCGGTGGCGGCAGCCGGGACGTCGAGCTGCTCGAGGAGCCCGTCGGTGTAGAGCAGCAGGGTGGAGTTCACCGGCAGCACGTGGCGGTGCTCGGGACGGGGCCGGGAGGGATCGACGCCGAGCGGGAGCCCGACCCGGTCGGTGAGGACGGCGACGGTGCCGTCGGCGTGCAGCAGCACCGGTGGGGGGTGCCCGGCCGAGCTCCAGGTCAGGGCGCGGTCCCGCGCGGGCCGGTCCGGGGGGAAGCGTTCCACGCGGGCGACCAGGGCGGTGGCGAACACGTGCTGGCCGAAGGTGTCGCAGGCGACGTCGACGGTGGTGAGCACTCTCGCCGGGCCGGCGGTCCCGTCGAGGCCGGCCATGCGCAGCTCGGTGCGCAGCTGGCCCATCGTGACCGCCGCTGCGATGTCGTGGCCGGCCACGTCGCCGACGACCAGGCTGGTGGTGCCGGTGGCGTCGAGGTAGGCGTCGTACCAGTCCCCGCCGACCAGCTGCGTGTTCTCGGCCGGCTGGTAGCGGGAGGCCAGCTGCAGGTGGTCGGGCTGCGGCAGCAGCGTGGGCAGCAGCGCCCGCTGCATGGTCTCGGACACCGTGCGGTCGAGGAACGATGCCCGCGCGGCCTCGACCACCAGGCCGGCGCGGGTCATCAGCGCGCTCACCAGCTCGCGGTCGCGCTCGGTGTAGGGCGGCGAGCCCTCGCACCCACCGCCGGAGGGGCACGGCCGCGTCAGGGGACGACGGGCGCCCCGGCCCCACGCGGTGCGTGACGGGGGCGCCGGTCAGCCCAGGCTGAGCGGACGAGCGCTGGGCTGGAGTGCGTCAGGACTGGGGCGGGATGAACCGGCGGAAGGCCGGCACGGCCGCCGCGGCGACACCGACGTGCATGAGCATCAGCGCAACCACGCCGGCAGTCGTGGTCCCGGGCTGCGACTCGTTGACGAGCAGCATGACGTCCGGGATCAGCGAGAGCACGAGCACCGTGGGAACGAGCACACGCAGCACCCGCGAGGCGTTGCGGCTGCGCGAGACGACGAGGTGCCAGGCGATGGCGCCGACGATCGCGCCGACGACGGTCAGGAACCCGTACACCGGCAGGGTGAGCGGCTGGAACTCGTCCGGGATGTCGAAGAGAGCCTTCGCGAGCAGGGCTATCAGGCTGTTGATGACGAGCCCCCCGACGGCGCCGATGGCGGCAGCGACGGCGGTGGACTTCCAGGACACCGCGCGGGTGTCCCGGGCCGAGGTGGTCATGGCAGTTCTCCAGGTCGGGTGGTGGATCAGGTGGCGGGCGGCCGGTGTCGCCCCGGTGATCACGGGACGGGCGGGAACTGCGTCGGGACCCGGTCAGTCGTCAGGCGTCCGAGTGCGCCAGCGACCCCAGCCATCGCCTTGGTGACGCAGGCGATTACTTGCTCGTGCAAGTGAAGGTAGCCGACCGAAGCTTGCCGCGTCAAGCGCCCGGAGAGATCTCCGGAAATTCCTGATGGTGGGCTCGATGACGACAGGTCGGTGTCGCCCGGTGATGACGGAGCGACACCGACCGGGAACGGGTCAGGCGTCGCGGCGCGACAAGGCGACGGCGGCCCCGGCGACGGCCACGACGATCCAGCCGGCGAAGACCAGTACCCCCGTGCCGGCGCCGAGCAGCGACTCGGTCGGAACGGTGGACGTGAACGCCGACGCGGCGTTGGACGGCAGGTACTTCAGCAACCCGTCCCAGGCCTCGGGCAGGAGTGCGCCGGCGAGCGTCGGCAGGACCAGGACTCCGGCGAGCAGGGCACTGATGGCTCCTGCGGTGCTCCGCAGGAGCACGCCGAGAGCCAGGCCGATCAGGCCCATGCCCACGACGTAGCCGGCCGTGCCCAGCACGACCCGCGCGGTCCCCGGATCGCTCCACGACACGGTGGGAACGCCGCCCGCGTCGAGCACGGCCATGCCCACCACGTAGGCCACGAAGACACCCGCGAGGACGACCGGGACGACGGCCAGTAGGAAGGCGACCACCTTGGCCCCGAGCACGGGCAGGCGCGCGGGCACCGCGGCGAGATAGCTGCGGATGAGGCCGGAGGAGTACTCCCGGGCCCCGATCAGGACTCCGAGCACGCCGACGAGGACGACGGCGAGCATCGAGCCGCTGAGCACGGTGGAGAGCGGATCACCGCCGCCCGGTCCGCCGCCGTCGGCAGGACCCTCGACCGCACCGGTCGCGCTCGCGGCGGCGATGGCGCCGATCCCGACGATGGTCAGCAGCACCGCGGCCAGCATGGTCCACGTCGAGCGCAGGGAGCGCAGCTTGATCCACTCTGCCTTGATCACGCGCGCCACGGTGATCCGATACGCGGGCTCCGTGGTCGCACGGTGCCGGTGGGCCGAGGACGCGGTGTGAGCGGTGGTCGTGTCCGGTGAGGTGGAGGTGGTCATCGTGGGGTCCGCCTTCTCGCGGGTCGTGGTGGGAGGGGTGTCGTCGGGCAGCGTGGCGGTCACCGGGCTGCCGCCGCGGTGGTGAGGAGCGCGCCGTCGGTGCGGCCGTGGTACTGCACGGACTCCTTCGTGAGTTCCATGAAGGCCTCCTCCAGGGAGGGGTGCAGCGGGACGAGCTCGTGGAGCGGCAGACCGTGCCGGGCGGCGAGATCACCGATCTCCGAGGCGGGCACGCCCTCGATCTCCAGCTCCGTCGGCGAGGACGACGTCACGGTGACCCCGGGCGCGGCCAGCAGGCCGGCCAGTGCGGTGGCGTCCGGCGAGACGACCCTGACCTTGTCGCTCCACGCCGAGGCGATGAACTCCGTCATCGACACGTCCCGGATCAGCCGGCCCCGGCCGACGACGATCAGGTGGTCCGCGGTCAGCTCCATCTCGCTCATCAGGTGCGAGGACAGGAACACCGTTCGACCCTCCTCGGCCAGGGACCGCAGGAAGCTGCGCACCCACAGGATGCCGTCGCCGAGCAGCTGCTGGGAATCCTCGCGGCTCAGCGGCCCGAGCGCCATCCGCTCGACCGCACCCTGCTCCGCCGCGCTCGTGAGCGACACCGGCGCCTGCCGCGGCCGGTAGGCCAGCGCGACCACGACCGCGGCGTCGGGTGGGCGGCGGATGAGCGACGCGATCAGCTCGATGGAGGCGGCATCGGCCCAGTGCAGGTCGTCGAGGATGAGCACCAGTGGTCGGCTTGCCGCC
>DASZZX010000068.1:0-6571 GCA_036260415.1 Nitriliruptorales bacterium | reverse complement strand
CTGCCACAGCGTGCCAGGTCGCCGGTGTGGCGCCGCTGACCCGCCGGCACGCATGCGTCGCGGACCGCACGCGCGGCGGGTCACCCGCGCTCGCTCTCCAGCGTGTCGCCGAGCAGAGGCAGCTCGCGGGTGGCACGCGGGTTCAGACTGCCGCGCCGGTAGCCGGCCAGGTCGAGTGTGACGTGCGCGAACCCGGCGTCACCCACCAGCGCGACGATCTCCTCGGCCAGCACCACCGCTCGGGGCAGGTCGGCCCGGTCCACCTCGATGCGCGCCAGGTCGCCGTGGTGGCGGACCCGCACCTGGCGGAAACCGAGGTGCCACAGGTTGTCCTCCGCACGTTCCACCTGGGCGAGCTTGTCGGCGGTGATCTCGCTGCCGTAGGGAAACCGCGACGCCAGGCACGCGAACGCCGGCTTGTCCCACACAGGCAGGTCGAGCATCCGGGCGATCGCGCGCACGTCCGCCTTGGTGAGGCCCGCCTCGCGCAGGGGGGCGCGCACGCCGTGGCGGGCAGCGGCCGCCCGGCCCGGACGGTGGTCCCCATCGTCGTCGCGGTTCTCCCCGTAGGCGATCCAGGCCAGGCCTTCCTCGCTGGCGACGCGCCGCAGGTGGGTGAACAGCTCCAGCTTGCAGAAGTAGCAGCGGTTGGGCCGGTTGGCCGCGTAGCGCGGGTCGTCCAGCTCGGCGGTGTCGACCACGCGATGTCGGAGGCCGATGCGACGGGCGACCGCCAGGGCGGCGTCCAGCTCGCGCTGCGGCAGGGAAGGGGAGCGCGCGATCACCGCCACCGCTCGCCGGTCGAGCGTGTCGTGCGCCACACGCGCGAGCAGGCTCGAGTCCACCCCGCCGGACAATCCCACGACCACGCCGCCGAGTTCTGCCATCAGGGCGCGCAGGCGCGCGTACCGTGCTCCGGTCTTCCCGTCGAGCATGCCGCCTCCCCGCGTCCGGCGCCCGCAGCCTGCCACGCCGTGGAGAGCGCCGCATGACGCGTACACCCAGCAGGGACGAACGCTCTCCGGAGCTGCGCATCGACCACTACCGCGAGGACCGCACCGGGGTGCCCGAGGTGGTGCTCGCGACCGGCAAGACCCCCGCACAGTGCGCCCGAGCGGTGTCGGAGCTGCTGCGCGGCGGGACGGGGCCCGTGCTGGCCACCCGGGTGGACGCCGAGCGAGCCGAGGCGATCCTCGCCGCGCTCCCCCAGGCCGAGTGGGACGAGGCGGCGGGGGTCGTGGTCGCGCGCCGGGCCGCGGGGGACGGGGCGGTCACCGGGCGGGTCGCGGTAGTGGCGGCCGGCACCTCCGACCTGCCGGTCGCCCGCGAGTGCGTCGCGGTGCTCGGTGCTTTCGGTGCGCAGACCGCGCTGATCGTCGACGTGGGCGTCGCCGGGGTCCACCGCCTCCTCGAGATGGCCGACCGGCTGCGCGACGCCGACGTGGTGGTGGCGGTCGCCGGCATGGAGGGAGCCCTGCCGACGCTGGTTGCTGGACTGGTCGTCGCCCCGGTCATCGCGGTGCCCACGAGCGTGGGCTACGGGGCGTCGTTCGACGGGCTGGCAGCGCTGCTGGGCATGCTGACCTCGTGCAGCCCGGGTATCACCGTGGTCAACATCGACAACGGCTTCGGCGCCGCCGCCGCGGCCGTCCGCATCCTGCGGCTGGTGGCGTCCCGCCGGTGAGGTGCGGGCACCTGCTCGCCGCCGACGGCGTGTCGGGCGACCTGTGGCTGGGGACGCTGGTGGACGCCGGCGCTCCGCTCGACGCGCTGCAGGCCGCGGTCGACGCGCTCGGCGTCGCGCCGGTCCGCCTGGCGGGCGAACGCACGACCGTGCATGGGCTCGCCGCGACCCGTGTCCGGGTGCTCGTGCCCGACGACGCTCCCTCGCTGCCGACCTGGAAGGCGCTGCGCGGCGCGCTGGGCGCGTCCGCGCTGGACGACACCCTGCGTGCGCGGGCGAGCGCGGTGCTGCGGCGCCTGGGGGACGCGGAAGCGGTCGTGCACGGCACCGACCTCGCGCACGTGCGCTTCCACGAGCTCGGCCACCTCGACACCCTCGTCGACGTGGTCGCAGCGGTGGCCGGCCTGCACGAGCTGCGCCTCGAGGCGGTGACGTGCGGGGCGGTCGCGGTCGGCGCCGGCACGGTCCGGGGCCACCACGGTGTGCTGCCGGTGCCGCCCCCGGCGGTGACCCAGCTGCTGCGCGGGTTCGTTCTGCACGGCGGTGGACGCGACCGCGAGCTGACCACGCCCACCGGGGCGGCCCTGCTCGCCACGCTCGCCCGACCGGTCGACGACCTGCCACCGTTGCGGCTGGAGCGCACCGCACGGGGCGCCACCGGCCCGCCGGACGGGCCGTCCACCAGCGTGCTGACGCTGCTGGTCGGGGACCTCGTCGCCGGTGTCAGCCCACCAGCCGATGGGCCCCACACGGCGCGGTGAAGGGTCCGCCATGGCACCGTGACCGCGGGCCGCCACGGCATCACGGCCACGGTGGCGCCCCGGCCCGCCGCCAACGAGCCGACGCCGCCCCGACCCGATCCGGTGTGGTCAGCGGCAGAGGGTGGCGGCCTGCTGCATCGTCGCCACCGCCGGCTCGGGTTCGCGTCGTCCCAGGCCGCAGGCCGTGGCCACGTCCACTGTCCGTCCCACGAGATGCTCGATGCGGTCGAGCACGTCCCGCTGCTCCTCGACCGTGCGCCGATCGTGGACGATCCCTGCGACGAACCGGACGTCGGCCGGCACGGCCAGGTCGACCAGCGGGGCGTAGAAGTCGGCGTCCAAGGGGGGTGGGTGGTCGGCGGCCGCGAACGGGACGTGCACGTACTCGAACGGGCGGCCCTGCGGCCAGCGCCGGGCCACCGCGTTGGCCAGCAGCACCAGCGGGCGGACATCGCGCATCCGAGCCAGCGCCCGGTGGTTGAGGTCGCCGACGCAGAAGTGCACCCCGAAGCGGGCGTGGATCGGGGATCGGCCGGCCAGGGCGGTGATGCCGCGTGCGAGGTAGGCGGCTACCAGCGGCCGCAGAGGACGCGGGGCGCGCCCCACCGCGACCACCTCGGCGGGCACGTCCAACTGGACGACAACGTCGTCGCCGGCTCGGGCCTGGATGGCGCGGATCTCACGCAGGGTCGCGACCGTGAACGGCAGGCGGTGCAACAGCGGGCCGGCGGGACCCAGGACCAACAGCGCCATGTCGAGGTCCTCGGCGATGCCGACCTGGAACGCCAGGTCCGGACGACCGCGTCGTGCGCGCAGCTGCAAGAAGCGCGGGTAGGTGGCTGCGAACGCGGCGACGTGCCCCAGATCGACGGTGCGGCCGTCCAGCCGTCGGCCGCGTCGCACCCGGAAGGTCACGACACGCTCGTCGGCGGACCGGTCACCTCCGTGGCGCAGCTCGAGGTCGGGGTGGTCGCGCAGCGACTCGACGATGTGGACGATCAAGTCGCGCCGCTCGCCGGTCTCGCCATCCGGCAGCGTCCGCAGGTACGGACCGAGCCGGTCGAGGCAGACGGTCATCGCCTCCTCCGGGGTCCCGAACGGGATGCTGCCCACCAGATGCACCGACCGTGCCACGGCTCCTCCTGTGTCCGGGTCGGTGTCGTCGACGGTACGGGGCGACGGCGTCCGTGACGATGTCCGGATCGACGGCGGACGCCGCAGACGGGGAGTCAGGTTCGTGGCGGTTCGATCGCGCGATCGGCCCGGTACCTCACCCCGCGCGGCGTCGCCGCTGGCGGCGGGTCCTCACCAGGCCTGGAGGCGGCCGAGGTTCATGCCGCTGGAGATCACCCCGACGTGACTGAGGGCCTGCGGGAAGTTGCCGAGGAAGGCGCCGGTGGTGGGATCGATCTGCTCGGGCAGCAACCCGAGCGGGTTGGCTCGGTCGCACAGCGACCGGTAGAGGTCGGCGGCCTCGTCGAGCCTGCCCTGGTGGGCGAGATTGTCGACGAGCCAGAAGCTGCACAGCAGGAAGGCGCCCTCGTCCCCCGGCAGCCCGTCGGGCGACTCGTTCGGCAGGTAGCGGTACAGCAGGCCGTCGCCCGCATCCAGGCGTCGTCGGATCGCGTCGGTGGTCGCCAGCATGTGCTCGTCGTCGGCTGGCACCACCCGGCGCAACGGCAGGGCGAGCAGACTGGCGTCGAGGTTGCCTCCACCCAGGTGCTCGGTGAACGCGCCGACGGTGGGATCCCAGGCCTCCCGGAGGATCGCCTCACGGGTCTCATGAGCGGCCCTGCGCCAGCGTTGGACGTCGCCGGGCAGATCGAACTCGGCGGCGAGCCGTGCGGCGCGGTCCACAGCGACGTGGCACAACGCCACCGAGTACGTGAAGAGGCGCCCCGGCGTGCGCACCTCCCAGATGCCGTGGTCGGGGACCCGCCAGACCTCCGCAGCGCTGTCCGCCAGCGCCCGTAGCCGGCTCCACAGCGGCGCATCCAGGTGACCGCCGCCCCGCGCCCACTGGTAGGCGCAGTCGAGGATCTCGCCGTAGGCGTCGTTCTGACGCTGGTAGGCGGCATCGTTGCCCCAACGAACCGGGGACGAGCCGCGGTAGCCCTCGAGATCGGCGTCCGTGCGCTCCCCGGGTGGGTCCTCGCCATCGAGGTCGTAGAGCACGCGGGGGGTGCCACGACGTTCGACCGCATCCAGCACCCATGCCAGGAACCCCCACGCCTCGTGCTCCAGACCGATGCGCCGCAACGCGTACACGGTGAAGGCGGCATCGCGGATCCACGCGAAGCGGTAGTCCCAGTTGCGCACGCCGCCGAGCCGTTCGGGCAGTGAGGAGGTTGGGGCCGCCACGATCGCGCCGTTGCGGAAATGGTCCAGGAGCTTGAGGGTGATCGCCGACCGCCGCACCGCATCGGCCTGGGGACCCTGGTAGCGGAAGGTGCTCAGCCACCGTCGCCACGCCCCGTCGGTCCCCGCGATCAGCTGCTCGGGGTCCCGCGGGCGGTGGCGGCCGGCCGCGCCGTCCCAGCGCAGGACCAGGTCGATGATGTCGCCCTGCTCCAGGGCGATCGTGGTGGAGGGTCCGGCGAGCGGGACGCTGCTGTGCAGCCGCAGCTGGATGACCAGGTGCGGGGCGCAGACCAGTTCGAGGCCGCCGCCCATCGGTAGGACGCGCCGGCAGCCGCGGGGTCGGACGTCGATGCGGAGCCGCACCGTCCCGTCCAACACGCGAACGCGGCGCATCAGCTCGCTGCGCCCGGCGGGCGCGTCCTCGGTCAGATCGGCGCTCTGGCGCAGCGGCAGGGTATCCACCACCGCCACGGTGCCGTCCTGTGCCCGCATCTCGGTGACCAGGACCGCGCTGTCGTCGTGGTAGCGCTGGCGCGAGGCTCGCATGCTCTCGGGGGCGATCGTGAACGCCCCGCCACGATGGCGGTCGAGCAGCGCCCCGAACACGGCGGGGGAGTCGAAGCGCGGCGCGCACAACCACGACACCGCACCATCACGGCCGACGAGCGCGGCCGTGGAGCCGTCGCCGATCAGCCCATGGTCCTCGATCGGCAGGTAGCCATTGAACCGTTCGATGGGCAGGAATGGTCGTTCTGTGGCCATGAACCAACGACGTGTCGGGCTCTCGTCGCGACCATGGTGGAGGGGCTGGCCGGCTCGTGGAGGACGTTCGGACGTGCAACCACCACGGTGCGGCACGACGTGCCAGGACATCTCGCTCCGCGGACGCGTGGCCGTTCCGGTGGCCGGTAGACTCCACCCGCCTCGGAGGGGAGTACCCGCGGGCGGCGGTGTCGTCACCACGGCCATGTGCCCGGTGCCGTCGGCCACCTCGAACGGTGGTGGGGAGACCTCCGGTCGCAGGACCGCGTCCGGAGGTCGTCCATGTTGCTCGCTGCCGCCACCGGCCAGGGCGAATTCGTCCGCCTCGACGTCCCCGGTTGGGCGTGGATCGCCCTGGCAGGCGCCATCGTCGTGCTGCTGCTCGCCGACCTGCTGCTGGTTCACCGCACGCCTCACGAGATCTCGTTCCGTGAGGCCCTGACCGAGAGCGCGGTCTGGGTCGCGTTGGGGCTGCTGTTCGGGGTCCTCATGTGGTGGTGGGAGGGCGGGCAGGCCGCCGGCGAGTACTACGCCGGCTACCTGATCGAGAAGAGCCTCTCGGTCGACAACGTCTTCGTCTGGGCGGTGATCTTCAGCTACTTCGGCGTGCCCGCCAAGTACCAGTTCCGCGTGCTGTTCTGGGGGGTGTTCGGCGCGTTGGTCCTGCGTGCCATCTTCATCTTCGCCGGCGTCGCCCTGCTCGAACGCTTCGACTGGCTGCTGTACGTGTTCGGGGCGTTCCTGCTGTACACGGCCTTCAAGATGATCCGCCACCGCGGCACCGAGGTGCACCCCGAGGAGAACCCGGTGCTGAGGATGGTGCGCCGCATCGTCCCGTCGACCAACGAGTACGACGGACAGAGGCTGTTCACCCGCCGCCACGGCCGGCTGCTGGCGACGCCGCTGTTCGCCGTCCTCGTCCTTGTCGAGGCCACCGATGAGGTGTTCGCGCTGGACTCCGTCCCGGCGATCCTGGCCATCAGCCGCGAGCCCTTCATCGTCT
>DASZZX010000067.1:0-5099 GCA_036260415.1 Nitriliruptorales bacterium | reverse complement strand
CGCGCGGCCGCCGCGAAGGCGGCCGCGGCGGCGGACGAGGCACGCACTTCGGATGGCGACGGATCGCCGCCCTCCGACAGTGCCGACCGTCCAGACCCCCGGTAGGCGGGCGTGGCCGCTGACACCGTGCGCATCGCCGGCCAGGACGTCGCCCCGGGGGCGCGGGCGCACCTGTTCTGCGCCGTGTCCGAGTCGTACACCGGCGACCGCACGAGCATCCCGGTCGCGGTCCTCAACGGTGCGCAGCCCGGACCGAGGATGTTCGTCACCGCAGCCGTGCACGGTGACGAGCTCAACGGTGTGGCCGCTTGCCGGGAGCTGGTGCACCGCCTCGACCCGGCGCGGCTGCGCGGCTGCGTGCTGCTGGTCCCACTGGTGAACGTCATCGGGGCTCAGCTGCACAGCCGCTACCTGCCCGACCGGCGTGACCTCAACCGTTGCTTCCCGGGGTCGGCAACCGGCTCCCTCGCCTCCCGCATGGCGCGCGTGGTGGTCGACGAGGTGGTCATCGGCAGCGACGTCGGCGTGGACCTGCACACCGCGGCGAACCACCGCACCAACGTGCCGCAGCTGCGGGTCGATCCCTCCGACGACGCCGCCGTCCGGCTCGCGCTGGCGTTCGGCGCCCCCTATGTGCTGTCCGCGTCGATGCGGCCGGGTTCGTTGCGGGAGGTCGCCGCGGGCCTAGGCGTGAAGGTCCTGACGTTCGAGGGTGGCGAGGCGCTGCGCTTCGAGCCGGACGTGGTGGAGCTGGCGGTCACCGGCATCCTCCGTCTGCTGTTCCACCTGGCCATGGTCGACGAGCAGCCGCAGCCAGCGCCGGTGTCTCCGCTGCTGATGCACGAGTCGCGCTGGATGCGCGCCGAGCGCGGCGGGATCCTGGACCTGCAGGTGCAGCCCGGTGACCGCGTCAGCGCCGGCGAGACGCTGTGGGCCACCACCGACCCGTTCGGCCGGGAACGGTCCGCTGTTGAGAGCCCCCACGATGCGGTCGTGATCGGCGGGACCACCCTGCCGCTGGTCGCTCCGGGAGACGCCGTGCTGCACCTCGGCCTGCCGGGTGAGCGCGCGCCGCACGAGGACGATCCGACCGAGGACGAGGACGAGCCCGACATCGACGAGGAGCGCGACTGACCGGGCCAAGGTCAGACCGGCGGCACGTCCAGCTCGGAGAGCGGCTCGCAGGCGTGGCACTCGAGCTCCAACGTGGCGTGCTGGATGCCGAACCGTTCGGCCAGCCGCGCGCGCAACTGGTCTCCCAGCAGCTGCGCGTCGTGCAGCGAGAGGTCGTGGCGCAGCACCACGTGTCCCGACAACGACGGCACATCCGACGCGAGGCTCCAGACGTGCAGGTGGTGCACCGCTTCGACCTGCGGGTGTGCGAGCAGCGCCGCCTCCAGCTCCTCCACGTCGAGGTGGGCGGGTGTGCCCTCCAGCAGCACGTGGGTGGTGTCGCGCAGCAACCGCAACGCGGCCCACAGCACCAGTCCCGCCACCGCGATCGACACGGCGGGATCCACCCAGTCGGCGCCCCAGACGACCACTGCGATCCCCGCCAGCATGGCTGCCACCGAGCCGGCCGCGTCCGCCAGCAGGTGGGTCATGGCGCCGCGGATGTTGAGGCTCCCCTCCTTGACGCTGTGCAGGATCGCGGCGGCACCGAGGTTGACCGCCAACCCCAGCGTGGCGACGAGCAGCAAACCGCCACCCCGAACCTCCGGTGGTGCTCCCAGCCGGCGCACGGCCTCGTACACGATCCAGACGGAGGCGCCGACGAGGATCAGCCCGTTCGCCTGCGCCCCCAGGACCTCGGCGCGCTGCAGACCGAAGCTGTGACGGGTGGTGGGCGGGCGGTACAGCAGCTGCTGCGCGACCAGGGCGACACCCAGCCCGGCGACGTCCGCGAGCATGTGCGCAGCGTCGGCGACGAGCGCCAGCGACCGGAACGCCACGCCCGCGACCAGCTCCACCACCAGGAAGATGGCGTTGGCGGCGAGCGCGCCCGCCAGGGCACGGCGCTGGCGCTCACGTGTGGTGGCAGCACCCGCCACGGTGGTGCCCTCCACGTGCTGACGCGCCACGGACCCTCCGGTCGTCGGCAGCCGCGAGGACGCCAGGATGGGTCACCCTGGCGGGGCGGCGCAACCCCGGGCACCTGGGCCGGCGACCGGCTGGGGCTGCCGCGGGTATCGGCAGGATCGTCCGGGTCGGAGGTGCTGCCGCCGGACGGTGACGAGGCGCCACAGCGACCTCGGGGTGCAGGCCGGGTCGCGAGTGCCGACCACCTCGTCGCACCTCGCCTCCACCGCGACGACCCGCTCCCGGCGGTGGTGATCAGCGCCCTGGTCGGAACTCCACCGCCACGACCTGCAGACGGCTGCGGCGTCCGGCTTCGCCTGCGTCCCAGAACCGACGCTGCAGCCAGCCCTCGACGTGGATCCGCTCGCCGACCGCCCAGCTGGGCGGCGCGGCGGACCGTCGCGGCCGTCGCTTGACCGAGCGCACGCCGGTGACCGCGCCCCGGCGGTGGGCCGACCACCACGGGGAGGGAGTCGCGCCTGGTCCCCGATGGCCGACTGACCAGCACCCGCAGCACGACCAGCGGGTCACCGGAGGGGAGGGTTTCCACGTCCGGCGCTGCGCTCACCTCCTCCGCAGCACGGCCAGCGGGTGACCGGAGGGGAGGGTTTCCACGTCCGGCGCTGCGCTCACCTCTCCTCGCAGACGCACCAGGTTGTCGTCGTCCTGGCGCTCCGGCGGCTGACTCCCCACGTCGACGTGCGGCTCGATCGCGTTGCCTCGGTGGTCGCCCTCGCTGCCTCTCACGGGCCCGCCTTCCTCCGCCCCCACGGCGTCGGATGGACGGCAACCTACGCGCCGGCTGGGACGCTGCCGGTCTACGCTCGTGCTCCGCAGTGGACGAAGTGACGGGCGTGCAGGACGACGCGGTCAGCACCCGCACCGAACGCTTCGACGACGGTGTGCTCGCCATCGATACGCTGACCGCCGGTCTGACCCGCGCCACCGCCGGCTACCTCTTGAACGCTCCTCGTCCGGCGCTGATCGAGTGCGGCCCGGCGCTGTCCATCGAGCACGTCATCGCAGGTCTGCGCGAGGTGGGCCTCGACCCGGACGACCTGGCATACCTGGTGCTCACGCACGTCCACCTCGACCACGCCGGCGGCGCGGGCGATCTGGCCCGGGCCTTCCCGGCGGCCACGGTCGTCGTGAGCGAGGTCGGCGCGCCCCATCTGCGCGACCCCGACCGGCTCAACGCGTCCTCCCGACGCGTCTACGGGGAGCTCATGGACACCGTGTACGGGGACTGCACAGCGGTGGACGGCGAGCGGTTGCTGGCCGTGGGTGACGGACACCGGCTCGACCTCGGTGGCGGCCGCACGCTGGAGATGCTGTACACGCCGGGTCACGCCAAGCACCACATCGGCGTGTTCGACCACAGCACGGGCGTGGTCTTCTCTGGCGACTCGGTCGGGGTCAAGCTGCCCGGCATGACCGCCATCCGTCCCGCCACGCCGCCGGCGGACTTCCACCTGGAGGCCGCCACCGCGTCGCTGCGGCGTTACATCGAGCGCGACCCCAACCGTGTCTACCTGGCCCACTACGGCCCTGTCGACCCGCCGGTGGATGCGTTGCAGGAGGGGATCGAGCGTCTCCACCAGTGGGCCGAGGTGGCCGAGCAGGCGTACCGCGAGCACCCGGAGCTCGAGCACGTCGTTGAGGTGCTGGCCGCACGCTTCGGCCACGAGGCCGACCCGTCGACCGTGGACGACGACCGCGACGCCGGGCGCAGGGTCGAGCTGCTGTCGGGCCTGCGCTCGAACGCAGCCGGTCTGTTGCGCTACTTCCAACGACGTGACGAGGGCACGCTCACGCCGGTCGGGTGAGCGCTTCCTCCCGGGAACGACTGCCCTCGTCCGTCGGGACCGTGTCTGCCGGTGAGGCGGTGTCCACCTGCCAGCGCGTACACGTTGACAACAATGGGTGGCTCCGCTAGTCGCGGCCGGTCGTGATGGAGTAGGCTGGTGGTGCGTCCACGGAAGGTCGTGCGCGACGGCCGTCAGCCGTGCGGCTCACACCTCGTCCCGAGGACGCTCGACGAGGAAGATGATGCGCGAGGTCCGCCGACCGACACCCGACCACCTGCGCAAGGGGTCCATCGTCGCGGTCGTCCTGGCGGGCACCTCCACGGGGCTGCTCGGTGGGATCGGCTGGCGACTGCTGCGGGCGGGCGCGCTCGACATGGCGCTGACTCTGTGGCTGCTGGCGCTCACCGCTCTCGCGGGCCTGCTGCTGGTGGCGGCGACAGCACGTTCGGTGGCCGCGCTGCTCGACCGCGGTGTCGCCCGCTACCGCGCGGTGCTGGAGGACTTCGAGTCTCGCCTACAGCGCCTCGAGCGCGAGCTGCTGCCCCCACCCGCTCGTTCCCCGCAGTCACGGGTGGAGCTGCCCGACATCAGCGAGCTGCCTGCCTACCCGGCCGAGCCGGGAGCGGTCGTCTCACCCGCCCGCTGACGTCGCCCGGGCCCGCGACTGGCTGTGCCGCCGGGCCGTGAGCCCGGGTCTCGGCACTGCGGTTCTGGTCGGCGCCACCGCGCTCACCGCGCTCTCGGTGCCGACCAGGCTCCCGGCCGTGACATGGTCGGGGCGCCCACCAGGCTCCCGGCGTCCACCGTGCTCGCGGCGCCGACCAGGCTCCCGGCGCCCACGCTGCTCGCCGGGTCCCGTTCGTTCGGCCGCGCGGGACGCGCGCGGCGACGGCTGTCCGCGGCGGGTGGTGCGTGTCGCCGACCGTGCCGCCGACATCCACCTTCGTCCACACTCCCCCAGGCGGGGCGTCAACCGCTGGCCCCCAGGTGCGCGAGCCGCTCCCCCACGTCGTAGAGTTGCGCGTCCTCGGCGGCCACCCGGCGGAACCAGCGCACGGCCGCATCGGGATCGCCGTCGCGTTCGGCCAGGTCGCCGGCCACGTACCACAGGCGCAGGTGGTGCTCCCCGGGCACGTCCGGCTCGCCGAGCCGCTCCAGCGTCTGCCGGACGACCGCCCGCCCCGCGCCGGCGTCGCCCGCATCGCCGAGCGC
>DASZZX010000066.1:0-4374 GCA_036260415.1 Nitriliruptorales bacterium | reverse complement strand
CATCCCTCGTTGGCCTCGCCAGCGACCTGGCTTCGACCATCCCCCCGACGGGCTGGTCCGGTCTGATCCTCCGCACGTCGGCTCTTCAGCCTGGTCGGCCTCCCTGCCGACGTCGGCACGGCGTCACCCGACCCCGGTTCGTAGGGGTGGCGACGGCCAGTTCGACCCCGTTGCGTAGAGGGTGAACGTGGTGCCGTCGAAGGTGCCGACGATGTGCTGCCAGGAGCCGGTGCTGGCGGCGGCGGGGGCGTCGACCCAGGCGTAGCTGCCACCGCTACGGATGCCGAGCAACTCATGCTGCCCGAGAAGTCGACCCGCCGTGTCGGTGTCGCTGGTCGGCGCGCCGGGATGCCCGCTGGTACCGGAGCAGAAGCAGGCGCCGTCGGTGGTCCGGCTCACCTCCTCGGCGGCCGGCTCGATGGTGGTCTCGCCCAGCCGCCAGTAGGCGACGGGGCGGTCGCCGAGGACCGTCGCGGCGTAGGACAGCGGAGCCGAACCGGTGTAGGGGACGGCGTACTCGACCAGTACCGCGTCGAAGACGGGCGTGGGGGTGACGTCGGTGGAGTAGCCGATGCGGGCCACCAGCCCGTTGAGGGCAGCCTGCGTCCACGGCGTGCGGTCGGGGTGACGAGCGCGGTCTTCTGCACCACGGAGGTGCTGCCCGGGTCGCCGCTGAACACGACCCGCTCGGTGGTCGCGTCGATCACACTGACCTTCATGTTCATCGGGGGGTCGCCCGTCTCGTGCAGGGCCGCCGTCGCCTGCACCCCTTCGATGCAGGTCTCGGTGGTGTCGGGGAAGGTCAGCTCGGCGTAGCTGGTGGCCGAGGCGCTGACCTGCTTGACCGCGTCGGCATGCCCCTGCCCCATCGACACCGGTACCGACCCGCTCTACGCCGCCACCGTGGACTCCACTGGCGGCTGGTTCGACGGAGGCATCGACGAGATCGCCATCTACGACGACGCCCTCGCCCCGGCCCAGGTGCAGACCCACTGCAACGCCCGGTGAGCGTGGGTCTGGGAGGAGGACCTGCAGCTCACGCGGCGGAGAAGCGGTAGCCGCCCGGCACGCCGCTGTCCTCCTTGTTGAGCCGCTTGGCGAGGTGCAGCCCCTCCAATGCGAACTCCAGCGCGCTGGCCGCGGCGCCAGGGCTCTCCGCGGGCACGTCCAGGCGTTGCATCAGGCGGGCGAGTCCCTGCACCCGGTCGCCGAACTGCTCGAGGAAGGCGACCGCCGACATGGTGTCACCGGTCTCCACCATGAGCCCGCGGTCGAAGCGTGCCACCAGCGGGGCGAGCTGCTCGCGTCCCAGCCGCCGTCGCCACACGGTGAGGATCGAGTGGCGCAGCAAACGGGCGACGATCTCCTCCTCCCGGCCCTCCTCGAAGGTGTCGAACTCGACCCGTCCCAGCGCCGCCGGCACCACCGCCCACAGGTCCACCGGGCGCGGGACCGCCTCGGTCTCGCCGGCGCGGACGGCGCGTCGCACCGCCCCGGCGACGAGGGTCTCCCGCCCGCCGATCGTGTAACGCACGGAGACGCCGGAGCGCTGGTTGACCTGGCTGCTGGTCCGTAGCTGGCGCGTCAGCTCGGCCAGAACCTCCTCCAAGAACCGGGGCACGCGCACGTCCACGCCCGGTGGTGGCGTGGTCGACTCCTGACGGGCGATCGCGATCTCCTGGTCGATGCGCTGCGGGTAGTGGGTGCGGACCTGGGTGCCGAAGCGGTCCTTCAGCGGGGAGATGATGCGGCCGCGGTTGGTGTAGTCGTCGGGGTTGGCGGTGGCGACGAGCATCAGGTCGAGCGGCAGACGGAGCTTGTAGCCGCGCACCTGCACGTCACGTTCCTCCAGCACGTTGAGCAGCGCCACCTGGATCCGTTCGGGCAGGTCCGGGAGCTCGTTGATAGCGAAGATGCCACGGTTCGTGCGCGGCACGAGCCCGTAGTGGATCGTGAGCTCGTCGCCCAGGTGGCGGCCCTCCGCGACCTTGATCGGGTCCACGTCGCCGATCAGGTCGCCCACCGACGTATCGGGCGTGGCCAGCTTCTCGCTGAACCTCTGGTCGCGTCCGACCCACGCGACCGGCAGATCCTCGCCCCGCTCGGCGAGCAGCTGCCGGCAACGCGAGCACACCGGGTGGTACGGGTGGCAGTTGACCTCGCAGCCGGCGACCGCCGGGGCGGCTTCGTCCAGCAGATCCGCCAGGCGCCGGATGATGCGCGTCTTGGCCTGGCCGCGCTCGCCCAGCAGGACGAGGTCGTGACCGGCCAGGATGCCGCGCTCGAGGTCGGGCACCACCGAGTCCTCGAACCCCACGACGTCGGGCAGCAGCGGTCGGCCCCCCTGCAGCCGCGTGATCAGGTTCGCACGCAGCTCCTCCTTGACCGTGCGGTCCGGGTAGCCGACGGCGCGCAGCTCGGCGACGGTGGCCGGGCGCATCACCGGCCATGCTCCCGGTCGCGGATCGGTCGCTCCATCACGACGAGGTTAGCCACCGGTCACGCCTGCTCCGTCGCTGCTGTCGGCAGTGGACGACGACGGCTCCTGTCGCGTCTCGCTCCTGGAGCGCCGCTCACGGGGCGCCGTGCGCCCGGGTGGAACCGCGGTCGGTGAAGGATCCCCCGGCGACCGGCACGAACTCCCAGTCGTAACCCTCGGATCGCAGCGTCAGCACCAGAACGCCGCGTGTGTCGTTGCGGCGCACCTCGGTGGTCGGCAGCGGGTCGGAGCTGAACCGGTATAGGCCGGCGCCGCCCGTGCCCACCACGAACTGACGGATCCCGTGCGTGGGGTCGGCTGTGCCGTCGGGCCGCATGGGAGCGAAACGCTCGTAGGTGTGGTCGTGCCCGTTGAGCACCAGCTCGGCGCCGTGGTCGTACAGGGCCTGCCAGAACACGGCGGTCGCATCGCTGGAGCCGTGCCGGCCTGTGCTCCAGCGTGGGTGGTGCCAGTAGGCGACGACGTGGCGGTCGGGGTTGGCGGCCAGGTCCGCGCGCAGCCACCGCTCCTGCGGCGAGCCGGGGCCGCAGCCCGCCACAGCCGAGCAGTTGCTGTTGAGCGCCACGACGTGCCACCAGGGACCGAGGTCGTAGCTGTACCAGCCCTGGCCTGGGTCGCCGGCGCGCGCCCCGAAGTAGCCGAAGTACCCCGCGGCCCCGTCGGTGCCGTAGTCGTGGTTGCCCGGCGACGGGCGCGTGCGGTCACGGTGGCGGCCCCACGACGGATGGTAGCAATCGGCGAACTCGCCGGGTGTACCCCGGTCGTAGGCGTTGTCGCCGAAGGTCGCCACGGTCCCGCCGAAGCGGTCGAGCAGCGCTGCCGTGGCCTCGTCGCCGTCGCTGCCGCACACCGCGATGTCGCCGGCCCCCACCAGGACCGGTGGACCGTCGGGAGGCTCGGCCCCCAGCAGGTCGGCCACCTGCTCGGCCGTGCGGACCGACACCGCGGCGCGGCCGCCGAGGACGGCACTGCTCACCAGCGTGCCGGCGTGCGTGCGCAGCAGGTCGGCCACCGCCGGGGCGGCGCTCAGGTCACGGGGCGGGACGAGTGCGAGCACGCTCGACGTGCGCGCGGCCAGGCCCCCTGCGGCCAAGGCATCCGGGAACGCGGCACCGGTGGCCAGCACGGCGCCGCGCCGCCGCTCTCCGAGCCGATCGGCGGCACGGGCGGCGACCGTGGCCGATGTGGCGTAGCGGTCGTCGCCCGCGAGGCGTGAGACCCGCCATCCGCCGCGGCGCAGGTCCTCGTCGACCTGGGGGGCGACCGCGGCGCTGCCGCCCACGACGATCACCTCGGTCGCGTCCAGGTCACGCAGCGCGGCTTCGGCGTCCGGGTGCAGGCGGTCGGCTGTCGTCAGCAGCGGTGGGAGGCGGTCGGGAACGGCGGCGAGCGCGCCGGCCGAGACCGCGTCCGCGAAGCGTGCACCACTCACCACCACCGCCTCGCCGGTGGCCGAGGGACCCGCGGCACGTGCGACCTCGGCCGCCGTCGCGTAGCGGTGAGGACCGGCGATGCGCAGCACCTGCGGACGGTGGGCGGTGGCCGCCACGGCCAGGGCGACGTCCTCGGAGACGGCCGCGCGCCCCCCGACGATCACCACGTGGGCAGCCTTCAAGCGCTCGATCTCGTCCCCGACCGGGCTGGGCAACCGGTCGGGCAGGGTCAGTAGGACCGGGGCGTCGCGGCGAGCAGCCAGCACCCCGGCGGCGAGGGCGTCCGGGTAGTCGACCGCCGACGCGAGCACCACCTGAGAGCTGGCGTCCCACCCGTGGCGTGCCCCCGCCACGGCGGTCGCCACGCGCTCCTCGCCCGCCACCCGTTCGAGCGACCGTGTGTCGCACGTCGGCGCCGGCGGCGCGGGGGCGCCGGTCGCC
>DASZZX010000065.1:0-6610 GCA_036260415.1 Nitriliruptorales bacterium | reverse complement strand
GGTGCGTAGTAACACGACCCGGCCGCGGGCCCACACCGCGAAACTGCCACATCCCGGCAGCTACACCCGTCTACCGCACCGTCCCCGCCATCAGCGTGTGCCCATCAACTGCGGAACTCCGGTCAGGGTGCTCCCCGATGGCAGGCCCGCCGCTTCCCGCAATGATCGTGAGGCGACTCTTGTCCGGGGTCGCGGAACGAGACGACCACCACCAGCGTCGTGGGCCTGCCGGGTCCACCGTGCAGATCATCATCCTCAACCCTGAGGAGGGAGAGAGATGACCTACCTCATGCGTCTCACGCGCAGGCGGCGATCGGGGTTCAGGAATGAAAGAGACGTCGTCGAACGACCTCGTCGGCGTTGCCAAGAACTGTCTGTGCTGACACTCATGGCTCTGGTCGTGCCCCTGCCATCGATCGCGGCTGCAAGTGCGACAGAAACTGCCGAGCCCTCCGCTCAGTCGGTAGGAACGGCTGATGAAGACTGCGCCGGCTCGTTGACGGCCCCACCGTGGGAGACTAAGGAACCGCGTCCCCCCTGGGCCGGGCAGATGCCGGAGCCCCAAGACACGGGGGTCAGAAGGATTGACGCCGAGGTCGACGCGGCGAACGGTGACCGCATCTACGCCCGGGTCTTCTTGCCCGACGCCTACAAGGTGCAACCACTCCCTACGGTGCTCGAACTCTGGCACGCCTCGGCTCAGTTCTACGGCGGGGTGCTGGGTCTATGCGATATCGAGCCTGCTGCTGTATTCCTGGTCCGTCGCGGCTACGCGGTGGTGATCGCCGACATCCCAGGAACGGGAAACTCGACAGGCTGCTGGGACCTCGGCGGGCCAGCTGAGCAGCAAGCTGGAAACGCCCTCGTGAACTGGATCGCCGGGCAGGGCTGGTCGAATGGTGCCGTTGCCATGCGAGGCGAAAGCGGCGCCGCACTTTCTCAGTTCGCCACCGCTGCCACCCGACCGGTCGCCCTAAAGGCGACGATCCCGATCTCGCCGACGCCGCCCTACGAGACCTTCCACACGGGCGCGGTGACGATGGAGCAAAGAGGGCTCACCGCGTATCTCTTCGGGTTGCAGGCGGCCCCGGCGACGAATCCGACCTCGCCGGATTACTCGGATACGCTTGTCGAGGTGGCCTGTCCGGCCGATTATGCGAAGTGGAACGACCCCGAGGGCACACTCGACGCCTACTGGCGCCAGCACCACCTGCCCCTCTTGGCGGCGCGCAGCAACGCAGCCGTTATGACAACTGTGGGTTCCCCATTCAAGGACCCCGTCCACATCGGCTGGGATGGGATGTGGCGGGCACTGGAGGCGAACGCCGTTCCCCGCAAGGGATTCGTCGGGAGTACTTGGGGACACCAGGCCCCTACCATCCCCAACTGGCCACTTCATGAGCTGCGCTGGTTCGAGCACTGGCTGAAGGGCAACGACACGGGCGTCATGGCGGAGCCGCCCCTCACCCTCGTTGACCAAGCGGATGACCAGCGCTTGGCAGCTGGCTTCCCAACCGAGATCGTCTCGTGGCACGCTTCGGCGGGCAGGCTGGGCGGACCACCCCAGAAGGGTACGGCGACGTACACCGACATCCCAGGCGCCCCGCAATCGATCCTCCGGGAGGGGGGCGGAAGCCTTGACTACATCAGCGAGCCGGTAACCATGCCAATTCGGTTCTCCGGCGCCGGGCGGCTTGTCCTCTCGGCCAGCATCGATACCACCGACACCGACTTCGCCGTAATCGTCTACGACCGAAGCCCAGGAGACAACATCGAGAGTCCGGAGGACGACATTTTGAAGGCGATCACCTGGGGTTATCTTGACGCGCGGCACCGCAAGGCGATTGATCAGCCAGGCGGGCCGGTGCTCCCTGACGCGGTCGAGCAGTACCGCGTGCAACTGGCCGGAACCGAATGGACGTTGCCTGTGGGGCACAGCCTCCAGCTCTATCTCGCCTCAAGCGACGGCTGCACGCCAGCTACGTCAGTCGTTGGGCCCGAGCCCTTCACACCGCCCTGCTCAGAGATCGGCACGCTGCGCTCCGACGGTAGCCGGGCGAAGGTGACCATCCACGAAGGACCAGGACTCACGCGGCTCGAGTTTCCGTACGCCCGTAGTCGCACCCCGCAGTAGTTCAGGGCCGCCCGCGTTAGCTATCTCGGCGATCGAGCGGATCGCTCCCCACTGGGTCGGGTAGTCGTCCTGCGTCTCGAACACCATCCGGACCGCACGCTCGCGGACCTCAGGTGGGTACGGCTTCTGATAGCTCATGGCTCCATCCTCTCAAGGTCCGGAGCCTTCGAACGACCCGGTGCTGTTCAGGGTGCCCCCATCTTGCGCCCTACCACGACCACAACGCCCAGCTGCTGCGGGACCTCACGCCGGAGACAGCGGCAGGAGCCGCTGGCCAGGGCCCCTCTGCGGGTCGGCTACCAGCTGAAGTCAGAGGCCCCGACCGGCCCCGCCAGGCGCTCGTCGCCCGCTTCGGCCGCCCCGACGGCTACGGGCAGGGGACCGTCAATCGATTGACCGCAACCCCCCGGCAGCCACGGCGATGAGCCAGCCGAGCGTGATCGCGGTCCCGTCGGCAGCGTCGCCGGTGGGGCCCGTGCCGTGACAACTCATGACAAATCGTGAGAACCGCAGGCGCGTCACGGTGGCCCACACAGCCTCAGTTCGCTCGATTTCGCCAAGTTACAGCAGGGGGGGTCCAACTCATAATGCGTTGGGTTGCAGGTTCGAGCGCTGCCGGGCCCACCTCCGGAAATCGCCTCGAACGGCTAGATTTCGGGCCACACGAGCACGACCGGGCGGTCGCCCATTGGCACCTCGCGCACCAGGGTCCGCGCTCGGCCCTTCGACCCGGCCCGAACACCGCACTCGCGGCAGAACGCCCGGTCCGCGACCGTCTCCACCAGCAGCACGAGCTCGCGCTCATACCCGGTCGCGGCGAGCACAACGAACCCGTCCAGCCCGACGACAAGCGTGCGTGTAGCGCTACTGTGATCCATGCCTGTGGCCTGCACATCGGCGTGCGTCACACCGCCAATGCGCGACGCCACAGGCTCCCTCAAAGCACCTGACGCGCGCTACCCGTTCTCAGCGCCCTCTGAGCATGTCCCATCCGGTGTTGAAGTTCGGTGACGGTCCCGGCTTCAGGCGACCTCCTCAGTCTGGCATGCGGGTGCCACGCGACCGGCGTGGGCGCGCAGCCCGGCGACCAGGATGGGCATGTCCTTGCAGCCCTTGACGCGGCGGAAGCTGCGTTCGGCGTTGAGCATCCCCGCGGCGACCCAGCGGCGCACCATCTTGCCGTCGCGCCACCGCTTGACGTTGCGGGTGGTGTCACGCGCGACCGAGATCATCGACTCGATGGCGTTGGTGCAGGTCAGGGTCCGCGCAGCCGGTCGCTCACGCCGAGCCGACGGACGGTGAACATCTCGTCGAGGCCCTCGCGCAGCGACGCCGCGGCGGACGGCCAGCGGTCCTCGAGCTGGCTCGCCAGCGCGAGCGCGTCCCACCGCCCCTGCTCGGCGTTGTCGTGGCGGAGGGCCTTGGCGAGCTTGCGGTCCACCCACGGCGCGACCTCCTTGGGCAGGTGGTCGGCGACGTTGCGGCGCTTGTGCAGGGTGCAGCGCTGGATCAGCGCGAGGTCGCCGAACACCTTGTTGACCGCGGCGCCCAACGCCTTGGCCCCGTCGATGACGACCAGCAGCCCACCATCGGCGTCCAGCCCGCGGGCCACCAGGCTGGTGACAACCGTGGTGTTCTCGGTGTCGCCCAGCCACAGGCCCACCGGCACCTTGGTCCCGTCGGTCGTGATCGCCAGCGCGACCACCCAGCAGTGCTCGGCGAACACGATCCCGTCGATCATCAGCACCGCGACGTCCAGCCCGGACACGTCGCGGGCCAGCAGCTGCTCGACCTGCTTGGTCCTGGCAGCCACGAACCGGCGGGAGATCGCCGACTTCGACGTCGACCGCGCGACCTGCTCGACCGCCTCACCGACCGGCTCGGCCGCCGCCCGGTGCCGGCGGGTAGCCAGCCCGGCCAGCATCCGCTCGAGCACGACCTTGGTCGAGCAGATCCTCCGACGCGAACGTCGCGAACGTCTCCAGCGCGACCTCCCCGCCCTCCAGCCGCCGGGCACGCGGACGCGAGATCGGCACCTTGCGCCCACCCAGCACCACCGACGTGGACGCGGCGGTGTGCCGACGCGCGGTCCGGTCGGGCAGCTTGGCGTGCTTGGGGCCCACGACCGCGGTGATCTCGGTCTGCATCATCTGGGCATCACCCCCAACCCAGCCGACACCGACAGCGCCAGCAGCCCCTCACGGGCGACCTGCGCGATGTCGCTCAGCGCGACGGTCAGCTCGTCGGGCAACCCAGCCTCGGCCACCTCGTCCGGGCCGACGACACGAACAGCAGCTACGTTCTTGCTCATGACGGTCCCTCTCCTTCGGGTGTCTTGTCACGGACTCCCGAGTCCTACCAGCCGGTAGGGCCCAGGTGAGGGACCGTCACCTCACTTCACCAACCCACGGGACAACCTCCGCCCTCTCGTTTATCGCGAAGAGCCACTTTCACACCTGATCTGCAAGACCATGCACGAAAGGCTCGGATCGATAGATGGCCGATCAACTGCACATCGAGGGCTACAAGGTGACGAATTCAGCTATTCGAGGATGGTCGAAAATCATCATCTCCTGCAGAGTGACCTCTCGACCCCTTCCTGCCTCCGATGCGCGACGGTACATGGCGAGGGCGATCGCGACGTCGACGAAGGCGAGTCCCACCGCGTTGAAGTAGACGCGCTCGTCGTCCGTCTCCCGACCCGGCTTCTCGCCAGAGACGACCTCGTCCAAGTCGGCATAGATGTCGACATCTCGCAGCTCGCCCTCCTCGTACATACGACTGAGGGTCTGCGTGCGGTGCTTCACCGTACTCCAGTCATCACAGACGATCTTCTCGCACTGTTTCGCCACGTCGTACTCGTCCTCCCAGCCGCCGACATGACTGTAGAAGGAGCCCGGCTTCATCCAGGCGGCCCGGAGAAGGGGAGCCTGGGCGCTGGTCGCAGTGACGAGGATGTCGGCTCCTTCCATGGCACGGGCATGGTCCGTCTCAGCTGCGATGAATTCGACGTCGGGAAGGATGGTCTCGAGATCGCCCACGAACTCCTGTTCCTCCTCGGCAGTCTTAGCCGAGACCCGGCATTCCACTAGCGTGGGAAGCACGCTTTTCATGGCGAGCAGATGCATCTTGGCCTGTTCCCCGCTGCCGATGAAGCCGATCGTGCGCGCCTGCGGAGGGGCGAAGTGCTTCGCGGCGAGGGCCCCTATGGCCCCGACGCGCACGTTGGATGCCAGCGTCCCTTCCATGACCGCGAGTGGGAATCCCTTTTCGATCTCCGAGAGGATAAACAGAGCTGTGAGGTTCTGGAGACCGAACTTGGTGGCGTTCGGCGGGAAGACCGAAACCCACTTCACGCCACAGACATTTTCCGTACGCAGAGTCGCCGGGAGACAGTTGATCCGTTCCTGTGTGTCCTCCTTGAAGATCTGCACGATCTTCTCGGGGAGCATCACGTCGCCTCGCCGGTACGCCAGAAGCGAGGATTCCGCCGTTTCGAGCGCCATCCCGAAATCAAGGCAGCCTGACTCGAGCAGATCCTCCTGAGAGAGATACGTGAAACGGATCGCCCGATCCCCACGTTGATATGCACCTTGAGGCGAATCGCGCGACCGCAACAGCCCTGCTCCTCGACGGTCGAGCGGATCCTATCAACGCGGCGCTTCGGAAGTTGTCGGGGCTGGGTAGGTCGATGACGCGGTTGAGGTTGGTGGTAGAGCACAGGGCCTCCGCGGGAGTGGAGGTGCTTCGACGCCTACCGCTCCAGGAGCCCTGTTGAGATCGTTGCAACGCGCATGTGTCTGAGCTGGTCGGACTGTCCGACGTGGAGGTCGTGGGTGTGGTGCGCTGGCCGGCGCCGACGCAGGTGCACATGCGGTCGAGGGGACCGCGGCACCGTGCTCGTCGTGTGGCACCACCGCGACAGTCAAGGTGACGCGCCGGCGGCGGCTGGTGGACCTGCCGTGCTTCGGCACGCCGACGGTGCTTGGAGTGGTGGCAGGTTCGCCGGCTCCGCCCCCGCCGGTTGTGCCCCCCTCCACGCCGACCACCGCGCCCATGCCGTCCAGGAGCAGGTGCTCCGTGAAACACCCCACGTCGTGCTAGGGCACACGGCCCCAATCTCGGCCTGATCGAGACCCGCGACCGACCTGTGCCCGGCATCGCAATCAGCTCACGACCGACACCGGCCAGCACGACAGGCCTCCCACGACCCGATCAGTTGCCTACCGGCCTCGCATCGGTGGCTTCGGGTCAGTCCTCTGCCGAGTTACGCCGAGGCGGGGCCCCGGCAGGCGCACCTCGTTTCCAAGCCAGCCCGAACGGACGACAGGGATTTCCGGCCCTTCGCGGTGAACGCGGGGGGCGTGTGAGCTCGACGAGGCGGGGATAGATGCTCTGAACGTGCGTATGGCCCCACGAGACTTGGTGCCGCCAAGCAACCGAGTCGGGAGGCCATACGCATGGGTCAGGCTACGC
>DASZZX010000064.1:0-15916 GCA_036260415.1 Nitriliruptorales bacterium | reverse complement strand
CCGACGCCCCGGTCCCAGAGGCCCTGTTGTTGTCACCGCCAGACACGGACGCTAGGCCGCCGGACGCGGTGTTGCGCTCGCCGCCCGACACCGACGCACCGGTCCCAGAGGCTTTGTTGCTGTCACCGCCGGACACCGATGCCCAGTTGCCGGAAGCGGTGTTCAGTGCGCCGCCAGAGACGGACGCGAACGTGCCGCTGAGGAGGTTGTCCAGGCCGGCCAAGAGCCCGCCGTAGCGTGTGGAGGTATGGTCGGCTCCGATCACGAGCGCGTGCGATCCGCGCGGCTGTCGGCTACCCCGTCCCCTCGGTACTGGCAGTCCGCGTCCGACGGCTGGCAGCCAAGGCTGATGTGATCCTCCTTGTAGCCGACGATCAGGTTGCCCAGCCCGTTGGTGGTGGCGGTGTGCCCCCTCCCGTTGACCACCTGGAGGTTCATGCCGGAGAAGACCAGCTTGTCACCGGTGCGTGACACGTCCGCCAGCCTCGACCGAAGCACCACCATTTCGGCTTCGAGAGTCTTGACCCGCGCGGACAAGGCGCTCAGCGCCGCCTGCAGATCGGTGCCGGCGACGGTCAACGTCCCGTCGATACCAACGTCGCCGGCGACGGTCACGCCGGTCACAACCGGCCGGTCGATACCCAGCTGGTCGGGCAGCTCGTTGAGCAGTCGGGCCGTCTCGGTGCGCTCTGCCCCTGCGAACCGCCGCAGCCGCGCCTGCGGTAGCACCTCGCGGATCTGCTGTTCGACCTGCGGGGCGAGCGCCGCGGTGCCCCCCGCCAGCACCACCACCCGCGGCTGCGCGCCTTGCAGCCCTTGCCGGGCCTGCTCGTTCAGCCTGCCGGTCGGGGTAAGGTAGACGGGGGCGCCAAGCTGGCCGGCCAGCGACGAGGCCGCCAGCGCATCCACCGGGTTGTCCGCCCGCGCGACGAACGCGAACGAGTCCACGGCAGCAGGGCCGGCCGGCTGTGAGCGGGCAGGCGCGCCCCACCACACCGCCAGGCCAGTCGCCGCGGCGACCACCGCGACCACGACCGCCAGATGCCATGGACGAACTTCGATCGAGACAGTCATGGCCGTGCTCCCTCCGAAGCTGACTGAGCTGAAAACGGGTTCCGGTCAACGCCTTGCCGAGTGGTGGGGTCGCCGGCCGTTGGGCCGGCTAGCGCGCGCATCTGCTGTCAAGATCTGATGGGCGTCTGACGTCCTCGTTGTTGAGGAAGGGATGAGCCTCGGTTGTCCCGTGTGTTGCTGCACGGGCGGAGTCGCGGACCCGGGAGTGAGCGAGGCCCTCGCGATCTGGTCTTGTCCTGGGGATCCGGGAGGGACCGTCAGTTGAGTGGTGCGAGGCGCAGCATGGACCGTCTTCAACTGCCGGTGGTGGCACCAGCCTGGCACGACCAGCGCAGGATCTGGACGTCGCGCCCGTCGGCGATCGCTAGCTTGGCGTGCGCCGCCATGCCGTAGCAAGCTCGTCAAGTGCCGTACCAGTGCCGAGGGACGGATCGGCTGCCTCAAGCGAACCTACGGCATGGACCGCACCCGCCTGGACGGCATCCACGGGGCCCGCACCTGGGTCGGCCACGCGAAATGGCCCACATCTCGTCCACGTCGCCGCCTCACCTGACCGCGCTCACGGCCCCACGCCATCCCGTCTACTTCTGCGGGATCCCCCGCCATCAGGAGACGAGGCGTTCTTCAGAACGGATAGGACTGCCCGGCCTCTGAGGGTTCCGGGGGTCATCCACTACCGTGGGGAAGACCCCCCTTACTGACCCTGTTCGGGCGGTCAGATCAGATCGGACAGAATCCCGTCGGGCCGGCGGGGCTCAGCCAGTGTTGGGCCAAGACCCGAGGTGCGTGCTCAGCGAAGGGTCACCGTTAGGATCGTGACGAAGAAGACAGCCTTGTGACCTTCGATCGCCGCTGCTATACGGATCTGACGCCACTCGGAGCCGAGATGGCGGCTTCCCATGGGGAGTGACTGATGAGACGGGGTACCGCGATCCTTGTCATCGTGGCGCTGGCCGGCCTTGCAGCACCCACGCGGGGGGCGTCTGCGCCGTCAGATTCCGGCATTCTCAACGGCGTGAATGCGCAACTGCGCGCGAGCGGGTCCAACCTCGCCGCGGAGGCAGTGGAGCTCTTCTCAATCGGTGGAGGACGCCCGTCCTTCCGGATCCATCAGCAGTCGTTCCGTTGGGTGGCCAATGATTCACGCCGGCTCGCCGACGGCACCAACATCACTTATCTCGTCGACCGTGATGACGGTCGAACATCCAGCAGCCTCTCCGCGAGGACGACCGAGGCAGCACTCGACCGTGCGCTGGCGACATGGGACGCGCAGGACTGCCTCAGCGCGCCTATCCTCAAACGCGACGACCACAACTCCGGCCCGGACATCTTCGACTCGTTCTTCGGGTTCGGCCGTTTGGGCGACCCCTTCCTCGCGGACATCGTGCAAGCCGGCTGGCTGCCAGGCGAGTTCTTCGAGGCGGTGAGCGGGGGCCAACGCGACATCCTGGCGCTCTCGGTGACGTTCATCTTCGTCGATCCCGACACCGGCGAGCCCACCGACGTCAACAACGATCGCTACCTCGACACCGCCCTCAACGAGGTGTACTACAACGACTTCTTCGGGTCCCGACGCACGGCAGCCGCCAATCACCCGTGGGCGATCGACTCGCCGCTACCAGCCATTGACGTCGAGACGGTTGCGTTGCACGAGAGCGGCCACTCCTTGGGGCTCGGGCACTTCGGCCCGCCGCCGGACGCGGTGATGAACCCGGTCTATGCCGGCATCCGACAGGAGCCGCTATCAGCGGACCTGTCCGGGCTCTGCGCGTACTGGAGGTCCTGGCCGAAGTAGATGCGCAGGTGGGAGGCCACGGCGCATGCCCCACCGGGCCGATGACACCGACAACGAGCCTGTCGTGCACCCAGAAGCTGGTCCACGTTTCCTGGGTCTTCCTGATAGGAAGCATGCCGGGGCCCTGGTCCCCGGCTCCACGGTGCCCTGCGGCAGTGCCGCCGTGGACAGGTGCCCCTGGGGATCCGCCGGTTGTCGAGCGACCCTGGCCGGACACCCGCCGCCATCGCCTGGCTCCGCGGGTACAGGGTCACCGACGAGGCGGCAACATGCAGCACGGGAGAAGCCGGCCGTCGCGGTGGTCGCACACGGGCGCGGCACCGGGCAGGCGACTGAGGGTCGTGATCTGGGGTCTGCTACTGCCCTTGCTGGCCTCGTCTGCCCTCACCGGGCTCCCAGCCGGCGAAGGTGCGCTGGCCGCGTCGACGTACGACCTCCGCGTGAGCAAGGCGCCGGACCGATCCGCCCCGGTCTCGCTCGACGGCACAACCGTCACCGGGAGCGCGTACGTGTACGTGGCAACCGACACCGGCGTCAGGCGGGTGTCGTTCTGGGTGGACGACCCGGCCATGTCCACGACGCCGTACCAGGTGGAGAAGGCCGCCCCCTTCGACCTCGCCGGGACCGCGAGCGACGGCACCGCGCTGGCCTACGACACCACGGCCCTCGCCGACGGCAGCCACACGGTCACCGCCAAGGTTCAACCGACCAAGGGCGCCGCAACGGTCGTCTCCGCGACCTTCACCGTTGACAACCTGACGCCCGGCCTCGCCTTCAGCCCGAGCTCGCTGTCGTTCGCCCTGGACGTGGACGGCGCAGCCACATCGCAACCGGTGGACCTCACCGTGGACACCGCTGACCCTGCGACCTTCGTGATCGAGGCCAGCGCCACCTGGCTGACCGCATCCCCCGCCACGGGCACGGCTCCGACCCTGGTCTCGGTGACCGCCGACCCGACCGGGCTGGCTGCAGGGACCTACACCGGCACGCTGACCGCATCCAGCAGCGGACTGACGAGCGGGACGCTTTCGGTGACGGCGACCGTGGGCGACACCGGCGGCTGTGAACCGGTGGACTGTTCGTCGTTGGTGGCGACGCCGTCGAGCCGGTCGCTGTCGGCGACGGCGGGTGGTGGGGCGACCTCGGCGCCGGTGGACGTGTCGACCAGCGACGGGAGCACCCCGACCGTGAGCCTGACAACGGACCAGGGCTGGCTCAGCGTGTCCCCGACCAACCTGACGGCACCCGCGACGATCACGGTCACGGCCGACCCGACCGGCCTGGCGGCAGGAAACTACTCGGGCACGGTCACTGCGTCCACGACCGGCTACTCCGATCTGAGCATCCCTGTCTCCTTCACCGTGGGGGGCGAGACGCCCTACACGCTCCTGCTCAGCGCAGCCAGCGACCGCTCCACCCCCCGACCGCTCCAGGGGCAGGCCGTCTCCGCGAACGTCTACATCTTCACCGGCCCCGACGACGGCGTGAGCTCGGTCGACTTCTACGTCGACAACCCCGCGATGTCGGGGACGCCCACCAAGACGGAGAACAACGCCCCGTTTGATCTCGGCGGCACCAACACGACCACACGCCTCGCCAACGCCTACGACACCACGAAGCTGGCCGACGGCAGCCACACCCTGACCGCCGCCATGCGCCTGACCGACGGGACCACCCGCGTCGTGGAAGCCGCCTTCACGGTCGACAACGTGGCCGGCGGAGCGCTCGGGTTCGGGCGAACATCCACCTCCATGGCGGCCATCCAGGGCGGATCACCGATCTCCGAGGCGGTGCGGGCGGTCGCGGACGACCTCTCCGCCCAGCCGATGACCGTCAGCTCCGACGCCGCGTGGCTGACCGTCTCACCGACCTCCGGCACGACGCCGCTCGACGTGAACCTGACCGCCGACCCGACCGGGCTCGCTGAGGGTGCCCACACCGCCACCGTCGTGGCACGGGCCAACGATCCGGCGTACTCGGGGGCGACCCTGACCGTGACGCTGCACGTGCGACCCTCGCTGGCCCCCGACCAGGTGCACCTCGCCTGGGAGCAGGACCCGAGCACCACGCTCACGGTCGTCTGGCGAACCTGGGACGACGACACGCCGTCCACGGTCGAGTACCGGCAGGCAACAAGCTCCCAGTGGCAGACGGTCACCGGCAGCAGGCGCCCCTCCGGCACCGCCGGGCACCTCCACCAGGCCACGCTGACCGGCCTCCAGCCCGGCACCAGCTACCAGTACCGGCTGGTGGGCGACCACCAGACACCCAGCGAGGTGTTCAACGCGCGTACCGCCCCCGGCGTCGGTGGCGCGTTCAACGTCGTGTTCGTGGCCGACACCGGCATCGATGGCCGCACCGACGGGCTGACCACCGGCACCCGACAGGTGCGCGACGAGATCGCCGCCATGGGCCCCGACCTCGTGCTGGCCGGCGGCGACTTCGCCTACTTCAACACGGAGACGCGATTCGCGACCCTGGACGACGCGATCGACGCCTGGTTCGACCAGATGCAACCGATCGCATCCCGCGCACCAACGATGCCGGCCTACGGCAACCACGAGATCCTCCTGTCGGAGGGGTTCGAACCGTGGGCGGCGCGGTTCCCCACCCCGCAGGGGCACGACGGCAGGCGCAGCTACTCGTTCGACGTCGGCGACGTGCACTTCGTCTCGATCCTCCACGTCAAGGAGTCGGGCGCCCTCTCCCAGAGTCAGCTCAACTGGATCACCAACGACATCGCCGCTGCGAAGGCGGCCGGGGCCCGCTGGATCATCCCCTTCATGCACGGCTCGCTGTACACGGACGGCGCAAACCACCCTGCCAACGCCGACGTCCGCGCACAGCTCGCACCCCTCTTCGAGAGCGCCGGCGTCCCGCTGGTCCTGTCGACCCACGACCAAGCCTTCGAGCGCAGCTATCCCCTCGTCGACATGCCCACCACCAACACGCGGACCTCCACGTCGCTGACGTGCTACCAGCTGGGGGTCGATGGCACCGTGTGGGTGAAGTCGTCACCCGGCGGGAAGCTGTCGAACAAGAACGCCGGCTTCTCCCCGTTCAAGTCCGACCGCGCCCCATCCTGGACGGCGATCCGCGACAACCGCATGCACAACTTCGCCCACCTGTCGTTCGGCGTCGACGGCGGCCTCACGGTGACGACCTACGGGGTCGTCGGCGACGGCACGCCAGCGACCCTGCTCGATCGGTTCCGGTACACGCCTGCTACCTGCCAGTAGCCCGGTGCCGCAGCAGGCGGCGCAGCCGGAACAGCGGGCCGTGCTTGTGGCTACGGTGGACGTGGATCTGCTGCTGACGGCGACGGCGGACCACGGCCAGCGCCTGCAGCGCCAGGCGAACGAGATGGAACACGTCCGCGACGACGGTCGCGTCGAGGGTGGCGCAGCGGACTTGAACCCGGAGAACAGGTCGACCGTGACGACCTGGGCGTCGGGGGCGTGTTCGGCCAGCAGACGCACCGCAGCGGCCCGATCACGCCCCTGGGTCCCGGCCACGACCAGCGAGGTTTCCAACACACCAGCGCGGTCAAGGAACTGCCGCCGACGGGTGGTCAGCCGCCCGGTCGTCATCACGGTCTTGTCGATCCCCACCCGGGTTGCCCGCACCGGCGCGACCAGCTCGACCGCCGCGACGACCGCGCGCATCACGGTGTTCCAGCCCACGCCGAACGCCAAACGGATCCGTTCGATCGGGACGCTGTCGGCCGACATCGCCACCGCCGCCCGGGCGGCCGCCTTGGACCACACCGCCCCTGGCGCGACCGACGGGGTGCGCTCGGCGAAGGTCCGCAGCCCTCGATGCAGCCCAGCAGCCGCTTGCGCCACCGCAGCCGCGTGGCACGTCCCGCGACCGGCAGGTGCCGGCCCGAGTGCCAGCGCCAGTCGTCGACACGGTGCAGCTCGAACAGCCCACGGCGGATGCAGGCTTGGACATCGCGGGCAGCTCCACATCGGCGACCAACTCGTCGCACTCGCCGACGTGAGCGCGGGTCAGGGTGAACTCGGGCAGGGCGAGCATCAGCTCGCTCCACCCCTGGACACGGGTAGGTTCGTTCATGCGTACGGCCTCGCTCGCTCGGTTGGTTGGCACCTCGAGCATCGAGGCCGTACGTGTCCTCACCAAGCATCCGCGACCGGGGTCCACCCACTACCGAGGGGAAGACCCAAGATCATGCGCTGCCTCCAGCGCTACCGGCCCTGGGATGTCAGACTCCCGATCGCAGCATGGAGTAGAGTCCCGGCATGGGGCAGATCCGAAACGAGAACGAGCGTCCGCGGCCTGCCCGGAACGACGAGCGGAATGCACAATCGGACCTGCACGCATCGGTAGGTTGCGTTCTGACGAAGCCCTACCCATGACGCCGCCGCTCACCGTCTTCGCCATGCCAAAGTCCTCGAGGGGCCTGATCGCAGATATTCAACGCAATGCGTTGGCTAGCTGGCGTTGGATCGACCCGCACATTGAGATCCTCATCTTCGCCGAGGATCGGACCACGCACGACCTTGCGGCAGGCCTGCATGTACGCGTGGTCGAAGACCACGTCGAGCGCAACGAGTTCGGGACACCTCGTGTTGACTATCTCTTCCGTCGAGCGACGGGCCACGCGCGTTCCGACGTCCTGTGCTACGTCAACGCGGACATCATTCTCTCCAGCTCATTACTCCTGGCCGCGGCCAAGGCGGCTCGGCGATTCGAGGATTTCCTGCTCGTGGGAGAGCGGACGGATGTGCCGCTCCGCGAAGCGCTCTCCTTCGACGAGTCGTGGGAACGACGCGTGCATCTGCTGGCAGATTCGGTCGGGAGACCTCACGGACCTACGGGGATGGACTACTTCGTCTTCCGCCGTGGCATGTTCGACGACATGCCGCCGTTCGCGATCGGCCGACCCGCCTGGGACAACTGGTGCATTGCGGACTCACGCCGGAAGGGCATTCCCGTAATCGACGCGACGCGAGCGGTTCTTGCGGTGCACCAAGACCACGACTACTCGCACGTGCAGGGCCGCCGTAATGGATCGTGGGATGGTCCCGAAGCCGACTTCAACCGGCGATTGGCAGGACCGACTGTGGGCTTCTACACGCTCTCAGCAGCCACGTGGTTTCTGACCGAACGGGGGACACTCCTGCCGAACCTGCGGTGGCGACATCTGCGCAAGAGGTGGGGGGTGTGGAGGCACGCACGTCCTCCGGGTGGGCGCAGCGGTGCCTTCCCGGTCAGGAGGGGTCGAGAAGGTACGTCGGCGGCTGCCCGAGGAGGTCAAGGCGTCGACAGGTAGCGACGTCTGAAGCTTCAGCGCACCCATCAGCGCAGGCTCATCTAGCATGCATCCGACTACAGGGGCGGGGGCTCTCGTCAAGCGTGCACTGATCACCGGGATCGCCGGTCAGGATGGCTCGTACCTGACGGAGCTGTTGCTTGCCAAGGGCTACGAGGTCCACGGGGATCATGCGCCGCATTCAACACCAATCGCATCGACTTCGTGGCCGCGATGTGGCTGATGCTGCAACAGGACAACGCACGCGACCACGTGTTGGCACGGGCCGCTCGCACACGGTCCGGGAGCTGTGCGGGCCGGCCTTCGGCCACGTCGGCCTGTCGTAGGAACCGTTCGTGGTGTGGATCCGCGTTACCCGCGGCCCACCGAGGTCGAGTGGTTGTGTGCCGACCCCTCGCGGGCACAGGCGGAGCTTGGCTGTGGCCCCAGATCACTTGCGGCGAGCTGATCGAGGGCATGGTGGAAGCTGACCTGGCGCGGGTAGGGTCTGACCCTGCTGAGGGCGCGGGAGATTGCCGCCGAGCAGTTCCGGGAGGCCGCCCGTGCCTAACGAGACATTCGACTTGACCGGCAGGCGGGTCTGGGTGGCGGGCCACCGAGGACTGGTCGGCTCGGCGCTGGTCAGGCGCCTGGGGTCCGAGCCGATCGGCGAGCTGGTGACCGCCACCTCCGGCCAGCTGGACCTGCGGCGGCAAGCAGAAGCCGAGCGGTTCGTTGCGGCGGTGCGCCCCGACGTCGTCTTCCTTGCCGCGGCCCGGGTGGGCGGCATCCAGGCCAACCGAAGGGCCCCGGCGGCATTCCTGTACGACAATCTGATGATCGCCGCCAACGTGATCGAGGCGTGTCGTCGCCACGCTGTGGGCAAGGTGGTGGTGCTGGGCTCGTCGTGCATCTACCCGCGCGATGCTCCCCAGCCCATCCGCGAGGAGTATCTGCTGGGTGGCCCCCTTGAGACGACCAACGAGGGCTACGCGGTGGCAAAGATCGCCGCTTTGGAGCTGGCCCGGATGTACCGCCGCCAGTACGGGCTGGACGCGGCCGCGCTGATGCCCACCAACCTCTACGGACCCAACGACAACTTCGACCTGGCAACATCCCACGTGCTACCGGCCCTGATCCGCAAGGTCCATGACGCCAAGATCACCGGTGCGGATGCCATCACGGTCTGGGGCACCGGCACACCACGGCGCGAATTCCTCCACGTCGACGACCTCGCCGACGCAACCATATTCGTCACCCGCCACTACCGCGGCGAGGAGCACCTCAACGTCGGCGTGGGCGAGGACATTTCCATCCGCGAACTCGCCCAACTGATCTGCCAGGTGGTCGGCTGGGACGGTCAGCTGGTCTTCGACACCTCCATGCCCGACGGCACACCACGCAAACTCCTCGACGTGTCGAAGCTAAACGCCCTCGGCTGGAAAGCCTCCATCGGGCTCGCAGAAGGGATCGAATCGACTTACGGCTGGTTCGTGGAGAAGCTCGCCGGGTCCCCAACGTAGCCTTCCTGGTCGTGCCCTGGCTGTCGGCGCCTCAGACCCGATGCGGTGCCAGCACGCGACATCTCATGGGGGCTCAGCCAAGGCGCCCAGTTGGACCAAGCCACCACGTCCCGAGCCGGACACGGCGGATCAGGGATTGCCGTGGAGCCTCAGCGGACAGCTGGCACCGGCCGTGTCGATGTGCGCGGTTTCGAGCGCTGCGCGGCGGTGGTAGCCGCCCCGGCCATCAGCTGGCTGCCCAGTCGAGGATGCGCAGCAAGGCGACCTCCTCTCGGGAGTGGCATCGTCGGGCGCGAGCGCCGCTGAAGGCGTCGTCGATGACGCCCTCGGCGTACGCGGACTGTAGGGCCGGGTGGACGTAGCCGCTGCGCGCGACCGCCCGGGAGTTGCCCAGCCGTTCGGCGGCGACGTCAACGCAGAACAGCCAGTTGCGATCGCGTTCGTGCTCATCGTCGCACTGTCCGCAGCCGTACAGGGCGGTCGCGGCGACGACCGTCCCGCCCCAGGTCCGGAAGTCCTTCGCGGTGAAGTCCGCGCCGGTCGTCTCGCGCAGCCACTCGTTGACGTCGCCAGACTCGACCGCACGGTAGTCCGCGCCGTCGTCCTCGTACGTGAACAGGCACTGCCCCGGGATCTCCTCACAGCGCCGCACCGCGCGCGCAAGCCGCCGATCGCTTACCTCGACCTCCTGCTCCTTGCCGCCCTTCCCGACGAACGCGATTCGCAGCCGGCGCGTGTTGACGTCGACGTGCTCGGGCCTCAGCGTCGTGAGACCGTAGGAGCCGTTCTCCTTGACGTACTCCTCGTTGCCCACGCGGATGAGCGACTCGTCGAGGAGCGCGACGGTGATGGCCAGCACCTTGTTGCGCGACATCGAACGCAGCGACAGGTCGCTATCCACGCGCCCACGGACGTCATGCAGCGCCTCACCGAAGGCACCCAGCCGGTGGAACTTCGCCGCGTCGCGTACTTCCCGCCAGCGGTCGTGGTAGCGGTACTGCTTGCGTCCACGGTCGTCACGGCCCGTCGCCTGGATGTGACCGTGAGGGTCGCGACAGATCCACACGTCGGTCCAAGCCGGCGGGATGGCGAGCTCCTCGATCCGCTCGCGCCGCACCTGATCACGGACCAGCACGCCGTCCGGGTGATGGTACGAAAAGCCCCGTCCGCGGCGCCGACGAGTGATGCCAGGCTGATCGTCGGACACGTACACAAGCCCCGCGATCTCCGCGGACGCGACCGGACCATCACCGATGAGTGCCACGCTCCCATGGTGACGGCATCCTCGCACCACGCCACGACCGATGGTCGGGGGGACCGCCACCGTCCGTCAAAGCGTCGCCGTCAAGGTCATCCACATGCCACTGACGGACGAAGTCTCGCCAGACGTCCGCGCGGGTACCCACTGCCAACAGGCCGTTGCCACGCCGCGCGGCTACTCAAATCACCGGCCCCGCTCATCGCCAGATGCCAGCCATTGTGGGAACGGTGAACCGCACCGAGACTGTCGGAGGCTCCAGACCGTGACAGGATGGAGCCATGAGCTACCGGAAGCCCTACCCACCTGAGGTCCGCGAGCGTGCGGTCCGGAGGGTGTTCGAGCAGCAGGAGGAGTAACCGACCCGGTGGGCAGCGATCGTGTCGATCGCCGAGAAGATCGGCTGTTCGGGCGAAGCACTGCGCAACTGGTCCGGCAGGCCGAGTAGCCGACGCGGCCTCGGCGAGGCCGCCAGCTTGCACTGCTTGGGTCACCGACGCCGCACGGTTGCGGCCTTTTCCGCCGTTGCGGCCCGGTAGCGGGACCGACCGCCGTTCGCGTTGACCTCCCGGCTGATCGTGGACGGTGCCCGTCCCAGCTGTCGGGCGATCTCCCGCAACGAGCACCGAGCCGCCAAGCCCCGCGAGATCGCCTCACGTTCCTCGAGCGTCAGGTGTCGCTCCGCACGACGAGGCATCGTCGGGGGGATCCCGCCGGCAACCCGAATCCGCTCGCTCATCGCGGCGGTGCCCCTGCCGAAGTGACGGGCGATCGCCGCAGGCGTCTGCCCCCGGCGGTGGCGCTCCCACACCTCGGCGATCTGTTCCTCGGTCAAGAAATACGACATCAACCACCTCCGTCGGTTCGCGGAAATCCTCCGCTCGTCGACGAGGCGTTGCGATCACCCGTTGAACTCGCGCCGTCTAGAGGGTGCTTGTCCCACTTCGTCACGGTCCCGCCCGGCCTGGCCGTTGGTTCGTGGCGGGCGCCGTTGCGCAGGGGCTGCGGCTGGCCCGAGCCTGCCGTCGTCGGAGGCCTCGGGTCCATGGCAACGGCGGAGCCGTTGCCATGGAGAACGCCGGCGAGCCGGCCCTCTGTGGCCCTGACGTTTGTCGCTGACGGCGACGTGGCTGGCGTCACAGGTCGGCGAGTCGCTCTCGGTACTCGTTCGCGCTGATCTCCCCGCTGGCGTAGCGCTGCGCAAGGATCTCTCGGGCGCGCTCGGTCCCCGGGTGCGCTCGCCTTCGCCACCCAGCTCTCGCGACGAACCAGACGAGCAGCACGATCAGGGCCACGGTCAGTAGCCACCAGGGGAACCAGAACCAGCCTGCGTGCCCGCCGTCTCCCCAGTCGTGGGATCGGGGCGATGCCAGGAGGGTGGTCACCAGCATGGTGTTCACGGTGCTCTCCTCTCGGGTTGTTCTGTGCGGCGGTTCAGCCGGCGGCGACGCGGATCTCGCCGGCCATGCCGGGGTGGAAGGTGCAGACGAAACGGGCCGGGTCGCGAGGTGCTGTGAAGGTCGCCGTTACGACATCGCCCGGCTCGAGCGTGCCGGTGCTGACGTCGAGGTCGTCGATCACGAGGTTGTGCGGCGTGTCCCCGTCGTTGCGGAGCTCGATGGTGACAGGTTCGCCGGCCTCGAGCTTGAGGACTGCAGGTGCGAAGTTGTTGTCGACCGCGATCACCTGGATCGCGTCGCCATCCGCGGCGCCGGGCCGGACGTCGCCGGATGCTGGTGTCGCGCTTCCGCAGGCGGCGAGCACCGCGGCGGCGGCGGCGGCGCCGAGGGGCAGAGCGGCGCGTCGTGCGTAGGGGCGGATCGCGGTCGTCGCGCTCGTTCGTTGGGGTGTCACGATGCCTCCTCGGTCGTGATGTGACGGGTCACACGATGCGGGAGCGGCGGCGTCCTGCCGTCGCACAGCTGGAGTCACTTGGGCTCGGCCGCACGCCGACCGGCGGCCCCGGCGGGTACCGCGCAGGGAGCAGGGCCGGCTACACCCCGCGGGCGACGACGAGCTCTTCGGCGTCTCCTACCTTGGCGCTGTGGACGCCGTGGTGACCCCCCGAGGCTTGAGCCGCCTGACCGCCGAGGTCGCGCTGGCCGCGACCGTCGCAGCGGTGGCCGTGGGGGGGAGTGTTGCCGTGCAACGCTTCGACCCCGGCCGGCCGCTGGACGGTCTCGCCTACGCGGTCCTGGTCGCCGGCGCGGCCGTGCTCGTGGCGCGCCGACACCGCCCCGTCGTGGTCTCGGTCGTTACGGGGGCGGCTGCCCTGGCCTACTACCTGTCCGGCTATACCGGCCTGATCTTCCCCGCCGTGGCGCTGCTGGTCGCCCTGTACACGGTGGTGGCAGGCGGGCAACGGCGGCCGGCGCTGGCGGTGGCGGCCGCGGTGCTGGCGGGCTTCGCGGTGGACAAGCTCGTCTTCCCCGGTACCAGTCCGCCCGACGTCGAGGGGTTGCTGTGGGTCACCGGGTTCATCACCTCGGCCGTCGTGCTGGGTGAGGTGTCTCGTAGCCGGCGTGACTACCTCACCGCGGTGGAGGAGCGCGCCCGCGAGGCCGAGCGCACCCGCCAGGAGGAGGCGCTGCGGCGCGCGGGTGAGGAGCGGCTACGGATCGCGCGCGAGCTGCACGACGCCATCGGTCACAGCATCTCGCTGATCAGCGTCCAGGCCGGGGTGGCCCTCCACCTGATGGACGCTCAGCCCGAGCACGCGCGCGCTGCGCTGCTCACGATCAAGCACACGAGCAGGGAGGCGCTGGGCGAGTTGCGGCACACGCTGGGTGCCTTGCGGCAGGTGGACGACGACCGCGCACCACGGAGCCCTGGCCCCAGCTTGACCCGGCTGGAGGAGCTCGTCGCCCGGTTGTCGGTCGGCGACCTGCACGTGCAGATCATGACCGCCGGGGATCCGCGCCCGCTGCCCGCCGCCGTGGACGCGGCCGCCTACCGCATCGTGCAGGAGTCGCTCACCAACGTCGCCCGACACGCTGCCGCCTCCACGGCCACGGTCGCCATCGGTTTCGAGGCGCGTGAGCTGACCGTCCAGGTCGACGACGACGGTCGCGGCGTGAGCGACGGGTCCGTGTCTGGCGGTGGTACCGGCATCGCCGGGATGCGCGAACGTGCGGCCGCCACGGGCGGGCAGCTGCACGCCGGCCCCCGACCGGGCGGCGGCTTCCGCGTGCAGGCGAGGCTGCCGCTGGAGGGTGCGCGGTGATCCGCCTGGTTCTGGCTGACGACCAGCACCTGGTCCGCGCCGGCTTCCGCACCCTGCTGGAGTCCGAGGACGACCTCGCGGTCGTCGGCGAGGCACAGGACGGCGTCCAGGCGGTGGAGCTGGCTCGACGCCTTCGCCCGGATGTGGTCCTGATGGACATCCGCATGCCGCGGCTGGACGGCATCGAGGCCACGAGACGGATCGCTGCCGACGCCTCGCTGAGCGAGGTGAAGGTGGTGATCCTGACCACCTTCGAGCTCGATGAGTACGTCTTCGAAGCGCTGCGCGGCGGTGCGAGCGGGTTCCTGGTCAAAGACACCGAACCGGTCGAGCTCCTCCATGCGGTGCGTGTCGTGGCCGGCGGGGACTCCCTGCTCTCCCCGAGCGTGACCCGTCGACTCATCGGCGAGTTTGCCGCACGCTCGCCCGGCCGGCGCCCCCCGCCCGACCTGGAGGGGCTAACCGACCGCGAACGTGAGGTCATGGCACTCGTTGCAGCCGGCATGTCCAACGACGAGATCGCGGAGCACCTCACCATCAGCCCCGCGACCGCGAAGACCCACGTGAGCCGGGCCATGGTGAAGCTGCACGCACGCGATCGAGCCCAGCTGGTCGTGTTCGCCTACGAGTCCGGACTGGTACGACCCGGGCGTGGCCGCTGATCGACGGCCCGCGCGGGGCGGGCGTCTCGCGGCCACCCTGTGCCACTGGCCTCTCACGGTCGCAGCCGCAACCGACGCGCTCGAGCAGGCGATCCGTCATTGCGCAGGCGGACCACTGCGACGAGCGTGGCGGTGAGCGCCACGACCATGGTCGCGTGGTAGGCGTCGTTGAGCCGGGTGCTGGGGCCAGCGCCAGCCGAGACCGCTGCGACGCCGAGCAGCACCCCAACGAGCGCGATGGAGGACGCCACCACACTGGCCTGCCACCACCACCGTCGGCTTGTGAGGACGGCCGTTGCTGCGACCGTGAGCCCCACGCGCACAGCGACTCGACGACCGTGGCCGGGAGGATGACCGGCTCCGACAGCACCACGACCCCCAGCGGCACTGACACCCCAAGATGCAGCACGGCGCCCAAGAAGAAAGTGGCGGCGTACAGGGTCGCGACCCACGGTGGCATGCCGGAACTCGGTATCGGTGGACGTCTCGCCAGGAGTCCCGACTCCAGCTGCCCCGAGCCCATCCGCGGGTTTGATCGTTGGTCGGCTCGTCCGCGAGCTGCGGTGGCGCGAGTGGCCTGTGCCGCTCAGCGGACGGGCACCTGGGCGGTTCTGTCGTCCGCGGCCGTGTTAGGCGCAGGCCGACACGCGGCAACACTGTCTAACAACGGTTAGCACTCGGCCAGGTTGACGTAACTTAGCTATGGAACTAGCGGGGGAGTGCGACCACCCGTATGGATGGCCGCCTCCCATCCTCGTGGCTGAGTGCACGCAGCGTTCGCCGGGAACAGACCTGCCCGTCGGCGGGGTTCGTTGATCGGCCGCCGCGAAAGGATGTGGATGGTGCCGCTCGTCGCGTTGCGGTTCCGCACTCCGTCCATCCGGTTCAGGTGCGTCATCGGCCATCCCCGGGTGCATGCATGACCACCAGCGTGCACGCCAGGGACCCCCGCTCCGAGGCGGAAACCGGCCCTTCGCGGTGAACGCGGGGGGCGTGTGAGCTCGACGAGGCGGGGATAGATGCTCTGAACGTGCGTATGGCCCCACGAGACTTGGTGCCGCCAAGCAACCGAGTCGGGAGGCCATACGCATGGGTCAGGCTACGCC
>DASZZX010000063.1:0-6362 GCA_036260415.1 Nitriliruptorales bacterium | reverse complement strand
GTACGCAGGTGCGCGAACTGGAACGGTCACGTGACGCGTTGCAACGGTCGCTGGACCGACTCGGGCAGACCCTGATGTCCACGCTCGATCTCAACCGGACGCTCGCCGCCGTCGTGGACGCCGCAGCCAGTGCGCTGACGGCCGAACGGGCAGGGCTCTTCATGCTGGCGCCCGGCCGCACCCGCCTCTATCTCAAGGTCGGTCGAGGCCTTCCGCAGGAGGTCGCGGAGCGCCAACTGCCGGTGGGGGAGGGGGTCGTGGGCTGGGTCGCCCAGACCGCCTCGGTGGTCCGACTGCCGCAGGACGCGGACGACGCGCCTGAGCTCTCCGACGACGAGTCAGGCGGGCGAGCGCTGCTGGCCGTGCCGCTGTTCACCCCCAACGCCGGGCAGGTGATCGGCGTGCTCGTGCTCTACGACCGCACCGACGGGGAGCCGTTCGACGACGAGGACCTGCATACCCTGCGGTCGTTCGCGGTGCAGGCGTCGGTGGCGATCGACAACGTCCGGCTGCACGAGGCGACCCAACAAGCGTCCATCACCGACGGGCTCACCGGGTTATGGAACCTGCGCTACTTCCAACAGCGTGCCGATGAGGAGGTCGAGCGCGCCAGTCGGTTCGGTCACGACCTCGCGATGGTCGTGCTCGACATCGACCACTTCAAGGCGGTGAACGACCGCTACGGGCACCGCATCGGCGACCAGGTGCTGATCGAGGTCAGCCGTCGCGTCGCAGACGAGGTCCGCGAGGTCGACACGCTCGCCCGCTACGGCGGCGAGGAGCTCATCCTCGTGCTGCCCGAGACGGACGCGGCCGGCGCGCGGCGGACGGCCGAACGTATCCGCCAGGCAGTCGCCGGACGTTCGATCGCCACCGACGCCGGCGCCGTGGAGGTCACCGTCTCGCTCGGGGTGGCCGCCTCCGTCGGCGGGGCACTCACGGCGTCCGACCTGTTGCACGAGGCGGATCGTGCGATGTACGGAGCCAAGGCCGCCGGACGCGACCGTGTCGTCACCGCGGACGAGGTCGGGCGGACCCACGGCGCCTCCGCGACCTGATCGCCCGCCGGGCCGGGGTGCCGGGGCCGGACCTCCCGGCCACCCCCTGGCCGGCGTTCGGTAGTTCCTGCGCGGGGAGCGTGGGCGGGGTGGTCTACGCTCGGGGCGCTACCAGGGGGGGTGTGACGTGGGTGACGCAGGGACGGGACGACGGGTCGTCAAGGCGGTGTTCCCCGCCGCCGGGTACGGCACTCGCTTCCTGCCGGCCACCAAGGCGCAGCCGAAGGAGACACTGCCGATCGTCGACCGTCCGGCGATCCAGTACATGGTCGAGGAGGCGGTGCGGGCCGGTCTCGACGACCTGCTCGTCATCACCGGCCGCAACAAGCAGCCGATCGAGGACCACTTCGACCGCAACCCCGAACTCGAGGACGTGCTGCGCGAGAAGGGCAAACACGAGGAGTTGGAGGAGGTCGTCCGGCTCGCCGAGCTGGGTGTGGTGCACTACGTGCGGCAGGCGGAGCAGCTGGGCCTAGGTCACGCTGTGTTGCAGGCGCGTCAACACGTCGGTGAGCAGCCCTTCGCGGTCCTACTGGGCGACGACATCATCGATCCCCACGAGAAGTTCCTGGAGCGCATGCTCGACGTGTTCGAGGAGACCGGCCGGCCGGTCGTCGCGGTGATGCCGGTCCCCGACGAGCAGGTCGCGTCCTACGGCATCGTCACGACCCACCCGCGCGACGGCGACGGCCTGCACGACGTCAGCGACCTGGTGGAGAAGCCGTCACCGTCCGAGGCACCATCGAACCTGGCGATCATCGGACGGTACATACTGACCCACGAGGTGTTCGAGGTCCTGGCGGACACGCCACCCGGTCGCGGTGGCGAGATCCAGCTGACGGATGCGCTGCGGACGATGGCGCGCGACGAGCCGATCGTGGCGGTGGAGTACACCGGCGCCCGCCACGACATGGGGGACACGCTCGGCTTTCTGAAGGCCAACGTGGCGCTGGCGGCCGACCGTCCCGACATCGGAGAGCGGTTCCTGGGCTGGCTGGAGGGGTTCCTGGAGGAGCGCAGGACGTCGTGAGCGACTCGGGTCCAGCCAGCGGCTTCCGCGGGCTCGGTCGCACCGACGTGGTGCGCCTGGAGGAGCTGGTGCCCGTCGACCGTCACCTCGAGGACGTGCTCGACGGGCTGACCCCGCTGGAACCGATCGTGCTGGGCCTCACCGACGCTCTCGGACTCGTGCTGGCCGAGGACCTGGTGGCCGCCGAGGCGCTGCCGGCCTTCGACAACGCCGCGATGGATGGCTATGCGGTGGCCGCCTCCGAGGTGGCGGATGCCAGCGCCGACGCGCCCGGACGGCTGACGGTGGTCGGTGAGGTGGCCGCCGGTGCCGGCCAGCTGCCGGCGGTCGAGCCGGGCACCGCCGTGCGCATCATGACCGGCGCACCTCTGCCTCCCGGGGCAGACGCCGTAGTGCCCGTGGAGGTCACCCGGGCCGGCGACGACGTGGTGGAGATCCTGGTCGCGCCCCGCCGCGGCGACCACATCCGCCGGGCTGGCGAGGACGTGGAGCTAGGGCGGCGGCTGCTGCGCGCCGGTCGGCGCCTGCGTCCCGGCGACATCGCGACGATGGCGGCGCTCGGTCACGCCCGGGTGCGCTGCCATCCACGCCCGCGGGTGGTGGTGGTGTCCACCGGCAACGAGCTGGTCGCTCCGGACCGCACGCTCGAGCCGGGCACGCTGCGTGACTCGAACGGGATGATGCTGACCGCTCTGGTCCGCCAGGCCGACGCGGTGCCGTTCTGGGCGGGCATCGTGCCCGACGACCGGCGGGCGCTCCTGGACGCGTTCGACTCCAACCTCGGCCACGCGGACGTCCTGGTGACCACCGGCGGCGTGAGCGCCGGCGCCCACGACCACGTGCGCGACGTGCTGGCGATGATGGGTGAGGTGGAGGTGCGCAAGGTCGCGATGAAGCCAGGCATGCCCCAGGTGTTCGGCCACGTCCGTGGCGTGCCCGTCTTCGGGCTGCCGGGTAATCCGGTGTCGAGCTTCGTCTCCTTCGAGGTGTTCGTCCGGCCGGCGATCCGACGGTTGCAGGGTCGTCGCGACCTGTCGCGACCCTCGGTCAGAGCCGTCCTCGCCGAGGACGTCACGACACCCCCCGGCAAGCGCACCTACCTGCGGGTCCGTCTGCGCCAGGAGGGCGGTCGCTGGATGGCGACCACCACCGGCGAGCAGGGCTCCCACGTGGTGACCTCACTGATCGCCGCCGACGGGCTCGCCGAGATCCCCGAAGACCGCACCGAGACGTCCGCGGGCGAGGAGGTCAAGGTGCACCTGCTCGTGGACGGCTGACGTCGCGTGGACGCTGACGTGGCGATGGCTGGTGTGTGCGATGGCTGACGGGGCGAGGGCTGATGTGGGCGATGGGTGACGGGGCGAGGGCTGATGTGGGCGACGGCTGACGTGGGCGACGCCACGGAGCGACCCTTCACCCACCTCGACGGCAGCGGCCGCGCCCGCATGGTCGCGGTCGGGGACAAGCTGGTGACAGAGCGCACCGCCCGCGCCGCCTGCCAGGTGGTGGTCACGCCGGCCACCGCTCGGCGGGTCGCCGCCGCCGACCTGCCGAAGGGCGAGGCGGTCACGGTGGCGCGGGTCGCGGGCATCCAGGCCGCCAAACGCACCCACGAGCTGATCCCCTTCTGCCACCAGGTGGGTCTGACCGCGGTGGAGGTGGTCATCGAGGTCGACGTCGAGACGGGAGCGATCGCCGTCACGGGCGAGGCGCAGGCGGTCGATCGGACAGGCGTGGAGATGGAGGCCCTCGTGGCGGTCTCCGTCGCGGCCCTGACGCTCTACGACATGGTGAAGGCGGTCGAACGGGGGGCACGCATCACCGACCTCCGACTCGTGGAGAAGACCGGCGGGACCAAAGGCGACTGGCACGCCGTGTGACGCGTGCAGGTTGCTTCGGCCGGCTCGGGCACGGTGCTACGGTCCGGCCGACCCGCAACGCCCTCAGGGGGAAGGGAACCGACCGCGGTGAACGGTGCGCTGGTACTCCTCCTAGCCATCGTCTGGGCCCTCGCGCTGCTGCCCGGTGCGTTGCGGTCACGGCGGTCGTCGCCCGTCAGCAGTGTCGGTACGTTCGAGAGAGCCATGGACGTCCTCGCCCGCAAGAACGCACCCCGCAGCCGCCCCGGCCGGTACGTGTACGTGCCGGGTGACGCGCGGCGCATCGTGGGTGATGTCGGCCGCCGGCGAGCAGCACTCGTCGCCCAGCGCCGGCGCACCTTCAGCCGGCTGGTGATGGCGGCGGTCGTGACGCTGCCGATCGCGGCGCTGCTGGGCGGTCGCGCCTGGTTGGTGTTCCTCGCGGCCCTGGTCGCGCTGGGCGGCTACGTGGCGTTGCTGTTGCGCTGGAAGGTCCAGTCCGAGCAGGCGGCCGCGGTGGTGCGCAGGCTGCCGGAGGTGGAGCGCAGCCGCGAGCTTGCGGGCGCGCGGCGTGTCGCCGTCGGTGGTGACTGGCAGGAGCCGCTCTACGACGAACCTCGCATGCACGATCGCCGCGACGACGGCTTCCCCGTCGCCACCCACCCAGACGAGCCGTGGCGGCCTCAGAGCATGGTGCGGATCCGCCGGTGGGAGGGCTGAGGAGGTCCGCTGAGCGCCTCACGGGACCTCCCCGACCTGTCCGAGCCTGTCCTCCGGCGCCTCGTGGCCCGTCACGCGGCCCGGGAGACCGCCTACGTGTTGTCGCGTGCCGCCATCCGTGCAGCCGCGAACGCCATCCGTGCCATCCACCGGGGCGACGTGGTGCGGGCCCGGTCGCTGATCTCGCGGTCCCGCGAGGAGCTGGATCGGGCGTTCGCAGCTGTCGCTGACCATCCGGACGTCCTGTGGGGAGGGTTCCTGCAGGACGCGGCCAAGGAGTACGCGGAGGCGCGGATCACCGCCGCAGCGGTTGGGGGTGAGCCGTGGCCCGGTCCGGAGGATCTGGCCGTGGACGACGGCTCGTGGTTGCACGGGCTGGCCGAATCGGTCGGCGAGCTGCGCCGCCACTGCCTGGACCTCGTCCGCCACGAGCAGCTGGACGAGGCGGAGCGCGTGCTGGAACGCATGGAGGAGGTCCTCGCGACGCTGGTGACCATTGACGTACCGGATGCGCTGACGCGCGGGCTGCGGCGAGCGACCGACGTCGCGCGGGCCATCACCGAGAGGACCCGTGGTGACCTGACAGCCGCGCTGGGTCAGCGACGGCTGCGTGACGCGCTGGACGCCCACCGCGTCGCGCTCGAACGGGCCGGCCGGAGCTGACGGACACGCCGAGCGCGTGCGGGGGCGCCGTGCCTCAACGCCACCACAGCGTCACCGTTGCGCCAGCGCGGACGCGCATCGACCGGCCGGGGGCGATCACCGGCGGACCCGGTGCCACCGCTGGGCGGGGCGGTGGACGATGGCAGCCGCCGCGGGGGCTAGGTAGCATCCCGGCGCACCCGGGGGTGTAGCTCAGCTTGGCAGAGCGCTTCGTTCGCAACGAAGAAGTCGTCGGTTCAAATCCGATCACCTCCACCGCCAGAACCGCCTTGTACGGGGCGGTTCTGTGCGTTTCCGGTGGCCTCCTTTCGTTCCGGTGCGTACCAAGTACGCACGAAGTACGCACGGGATGGGCGCCGGAAGGTAGGCGGCCCGCGCCGCCGATACGGCGGTTGACGGCGGCCTTTCCCCAGGGGTCGTGTCACACGGGAGGCCGTCCTCGGGCCTCCATAGGCGATGGGAGAAGCAGCGCTCCGATCCGTCGCCGCCGGTGTCCCCACGCTGTGGAGAGCCGCGGACGTGGCCGCCTTCTACGGGGGGACGAGTCCACCATCCACCGGTGTGAGCGCGCGGGGCGCATCCGGCCGTCGCGCCGCGACCCGGGCGGGACCAAGTACTGGATCCGCGCCGAGGTGGTCGCGGACGCGCTCGGGACACCGACGGGTGCCCACGAGGACCGACGGCTCGCCGCGGTCGGGGACCTGGTAGCCGCCACCCGGAAGCCGCGCCTGCGACGGTGACGCCGTGACGGCCCGCAAGGAGGTCCCGATCCCCTCGCTCGTCCGCGACGCGCTGTTCCTCGAGGATGCCTACGACTTCGGGCTCGGGGTCGTGCTCCGCGCCCCGACCGCCCCGCACGGCACCGGAGCGTCGGCCTCCTACCGGATCGACTCCCGCGTCGAACCCGTCATGCCCGCTCTTCCCTACGGTAGTGGTGACCCCGGTCGCGGATGCTTGGTGGGGACGCGTGCGGTCTCGATGCTCGAGGTGTCTAACCCAACCGAGCGGTCGAGGCCGTACGCATGTGCCAAG
>DASZZX010000062.1:0-4647 GCA_036260415.1 Nitriliruptorales bacterium | reverse complement strand
GGCGAGCGCGTACTGCGGCTTGACCATCAGGTAGTTGTCGTAGAAGGCCGCGTCCGAGACGGCGCCGGAGGGGTTGCCCATCGTCAGGTGTACGGTGGTGACGGGCGTCGGCGTCGGCGTCGGCGCGGCGGACCCGGTAGCGGCGGCGCCGTAGCACCTGGGCGGCGACCGCGAGCGCGCGGTCGGGAGGAGTGGTGCTGGCGAACCGGGCGACGTGCGGCTGACCGTCCAACGATCGGGTCCGCGGCGGGCGGCCGTGCACGGCGAGCCGCTGGAAGGCCCGGTAGCGCACCACCAGGCAGCTGGTGAGGCTGGTGAACAGCAGCGCCAGCAGCGCCATGAACCAGGTGGCGCCGAACACGTCGAAGGCGCCCAGCGCGTCGAGCAGGCGGGCCGGCACCTCGCCGGGCCCCTCGGTCCCGGTCAACCAGGCCGTGACCGTGTCGGGGACGTTGGGCCGCTGCGGCACGATCGTCGCGAGCAGGGTGGCGGCCGCCAGGACGCCGAGCAGGTACAGCGCGGTGCGCATCCGGCGCAGCCAGCGCCAGAAAGCCACCGCCGTGTCGACCGGGCCGGGGATCGCCGGCGGGGGTCGCCGGGCTGGCGGCGTCGCGGTGGGAGGTGTGTCGCTCACGCGCTCAGATCGGCGTCTCGAAGCCGTTGACCAGCGGCCGCAGCCAGCGGATGAACTCGGCCCAGACACCCGTGACGATGGCGATCCCGACCACCACCAGCAGACCGCCGCCGGCGAGCTGCAGCCGGCGGGCGTTGCGGCGCAGGAAGGCCAGGCCGCCGGCGAGCCGGTGGAACAGCAGCCCCGCCAGCACGAACGGCAGTCCCAGGCCCAAGGCGTAGACGAACGCCAGCGCCCCGCCGCGGAGGCTGCCACCTCCGGCTCCGAGCGTGAAGATCGCCCCCAGCGCGGGTCCCAGACAGGGCGTCCACCCGACCCCGAACACGAAGCCGAGCAGCGGCGCCCCGGCCAACCCGGCGGCGGGTGCACGGTCGGCCGCGCGCAGCTCGCGCGTCAACCGACCGGACGCCATCATCGCCCCGAACACGATGACGAGCAGGCCCATCGCCACGCGGGCGGTGCGGTTGCCGTCCAGGAAGGTCAGCGCACCGACGGCGGCGCCCAGCAGGCTGAGCGGGACGGCGAAGCCGATCACGAACAGGGCCGAGCCGGCCAGCACCCGCCCCCGCGCGCGGGCACCGCCCTCGGCCAGTTCCTCGCCGGAGAGCCCGGTCACGTACGACAGGTAGCCGGGGACCAGCGGGACGACACAGGGGCTGGCGAATGACACCGCCCCGGCGGCGAACGCGACCGCGGCCGCCACCAGCAGGTTGGCGTCGGTGATCAGCAGGCGGATGTCCGCCACGCTCGCCTCTCGATCGGTGGCTGAGAACCTTACGGTGCACCGGTCGGGTCCGCGACGAAGTGCCGGTGCTCGTGGCTGGCAACGTCGGGCCGCGACGGGCTGTTCCGGTCAGGCGGGGACCGGTTCGCGTTCGGGTGTGCGCGCCTTCTCCCGCTGTTCGACCCGGTCGAGACCGAACAGGCTGCCGGCGAACACCAGCGCCCACAGACCGGTCCACACGGCGGACGGGAACCACAGCGCGCCCGGGTCCTTGAAGGCGTAGAAGGCCCGCTCCTCGACCACGATCTCGACCGGGTCCGGTGGCGCGTCCGGGTCCGCGCTGACGTAGGTGGCGACCACCTGCAGCGGGGCGCCGGCCACCCGCAGACCACGGTCCTCGGTCACCAGGATGGTCGGGTCGGACGCGGGGTCGTCGGGATCCAGCGGCTTGGCACGGGCGCTGAAGAACGGCGAGCCGGGCTTCTTGCCCGCCGGTGGCTGGTCGGGCAGCCTCTGGCGCATCTCGTCGCGGCGCTGCGCGCCGATCAAGGGGGCGCCGCCGCCGCCGGCCGGCAGGTAGGCGGTCAGCATGCGGTCCAGTGCGGAACTCAGATCGCCGATGAGCGTCCGGTAGGCGGGGATCTGCTCCAGCTCCTCAGCGTCCTGACCCTCGGCGCCCACGAACTCGGCCGGCGTCTGGAAGCCGTCGAGGTCCCCGCCGGCCACCCGGAACTGGTCGGCCCGTTCGGAGCCGGGCTCCATCGGGTACCACTTGCCCTGGTAGCGGCCGGAATCCTGACCCGGGAAGTACGTCAGACCGGTCGCGATCGGCGTGCCGGGGGCGCCGAACCACCAGAAGATGCCCATCAGGGCGGCGAACGCCGAGAAGGCGGTGCCGTAGATCAACGCCCCCTTCTTGGCGCCGTAGGTGGACCACAGCAGGATGTAGACGCTGCCGCAGAAGATCAGCGCCCCGATGATCGGCACGATCGTGGAAGCGATGTGCGTGGGCGGGATGCCCTCTTCGGTGGCGAGGAGGAGCAGTCGCATCATCTGGTGCCCTCCGCGGTCAGCCGGCCTGCTGGACGGACTCGAGGAAGTCGATCACCCGGCGGATCGCGTCGTCGCTGAGGACACCCTTCCAGGCCGGCATCGGGGGCAGCCCTCCGGGCACGAGACGGCCCTCCTCGATCGTGTTGCGGATCCCGCGTCGCGCCTCGTCGCCGCCGCCGAAGCGCGCGAACTCGTGCACCAGGCTGGGGCCCGGCGCGCGGTTGCCACCGGGACGGCTGCCGTCGGCGCTCTCCCCGTGGCAGCGGGCACAGCTCGCGTCGAAGATCTCCGCCCCGCTTGCCCCCTCGAACGCCTGGGGTTGCTCCACCCTGCCGGTCTGGATCGACAGCAGGTAGTCGACGATCGCCTCGATCTGCTGGTCGTTCTTGGCCCCGCCGTAGGCGGTGCTCCACGCCGGCATCGGCGTGCCCGCCCGACCTCGCTTGACCGTGTCCAGCATGAACTCGCGGATGTCGGTGATGTTCTCGTTCTCCTCGTAGCGCGCGACGATGTTGTCGAGCGGGGGAGCGGGCCAGCTGATCTTCTGGTCCGTGCCGGGGATGGTGTAGCTGGCGGCGCCGCCCTGGGCGTTCTCGCCGTGGCAGGTCGTGCACGACTCCGCGAACTCGGCCCGTCCGAGCTCCAGGTCGCGCTCGTAGAAGACGTCCCGCCACTGGTTGATGCGCGCGGGCTCGAGCAGCCAGTAGACCGGGAGGAACAGCGCCATGAACAGTGTCAGGGCGACACCCCACGACATCGCCCGCTCCAGCCCGCTGGTCTCCAGCTCCTCGTCGGAGTGGTAGGGGCGCATGGACAGCGGGATGTCGCCCGCCGGTCTCGGACCACGGCGGCGACCCGGTCCGACCACGAAGTACGCGACCGCGAAGCCGCCGAGGGCGACGAGTAGAACGACGACGGCGATGTCCCTCGCGTCCAACCTGCGACTCCTACGCCTCGACGGGTGGCGGCCGGCCGGGTACGGGCCTCGGATGGTGCGTCGGCTGGTCCATCCCCCCGGTCAGATGTCGATGCAGTGCGGCCCCTCGGGCTCCTGCTGGAGTACCCGGGCGGTGCGCGCCGGGCCGGTCAGGATGGTCCCCGTGTCCACCACCAGGGAGTCGCCCTCGAGCTCGCTCGGGAAGCGGTCCAGCCCGCGTGGCGCGGGCCCACCCACCCACTCGCCCCACCGGTTGTACTTCGACCCGTGGCACGGACACTCGAACCACTGGGACGACTGGCACCACGGGACCCGGCAGCCCAGGTGCACGCACTTCTGGTAGAGGGCCATGAGCCCCTTGCCGTTGTCGAGGATCACGTGGTCCTCCCCGTAGGCCTCCTCCGCGCCGGCGATGCCCGGGTCCCACGTCACGACGTAGAGGCGGCCGGAAGGGAACTCCAGCGGCGCCTTCTCCCCTTCGATGTCGGCCAGGATCTCCTGCGCGGACTGGCCGACCTGCTCGCTGACGTTGAGCTTGGCGCCGAACCCCTCCGCCAGGCTGGGCCAGAGGAAGCCGAGGGAGGCCGCGCCGAAGGCCCCCAGGCCGCCCGCCGTGCCGGCCAGGAGCGCGACCCGAAGGAAGTCACGCCGCTTGACCGACGGCAGGTTCCAGGCGGGGGCGCGCTGTCCGATCTCGGCCATCCCGGCTCCTACATCTCGAAGTACAGGCCGTCCAGCCACGGCCAGATGAAGTTGAACCCGGGACCCCTGAAGAAGGATCCGAACATCACCAGCCAGGTCCACATGACCATGAAGAAGGTGAAGCCCATGTTGGCGAACTTGCGGTTCTCGGGGTGCGTGGACGGGTTCTTGTCGAAGTAGGGGGCGGCGCCCAGGACGATCAGCCCGACGCCGGGGATCGTCACGCCCGCGACCATCGGGTGGAAGTAACGCAGCAGCTCCTGCAGGCCCAGGAAGTACCACGGTGCCTTCGACGGGTTGGGTGTCAGGTTGGGGTTGGCCAGCAGCCGGAAGGTCGGGTCGATGAAGTAGCTGACGACCAGCAGCAGCGCCGACGCGGCCAGCAGCGAGACGAACTCGACCGCCAGCAGGTGCGGCCACGTGTACACCTTGTCCGCCTGCTTGGAGCGGACCTGCTGGATGCCCTCCGGCGGGATCATGGCCAGCAGCCGGTGGGTGTGCTCCTCGCGGGTCTGCAGCCGGGGACCCCCGCCGTCGCCGCCCAGCGCGGCCGCCACTCGCGCGGCGCGCTGCTCGGGGGTGAGCCGACCCGACGGG
>DASZZX010000061.1:0-3100 GCA_036260415.1 Nitriliruptorales bacterium | reverse complement strand
GTCGAGAAACCGCGGATTTCCAGGGATATCTGGGTCAAAAGGGCACCGCACCTTCTGCTTGCCATGCAGAAGGTCGAGGGTTCGAATCCCTTCAGCCGCTCTTCTGAAAGCCTCGCGTTTGCGGGGCTTTCCGCGTTCCCGGGCCGCGCTCGCGAGCCGTGCCTTCGGGGATTTCCTGCGCCTCTTGTCCTTTCATCGTCCCAGGGCGTTCCTCAGCGTTGGGATGCGGCCCGCGGCTGGGCGCGGCTCGGGTCCGGGGCTCACGGCTGGACAGCAGCCAGAAGGCCTCGTCGACCGTGCAGCCGAGGACTTGCTCGAGCTGCTCCGGGCCGTTCCCCCGAGGTCGAGCACCTGCTGGTAGCCGGCACTCGCCGTACTCGCTGCGATGGCCGCGTTCGCCGCACTCGCCGCACTCCTGCTGCGGCGTCGGACGCTGCTTGACATGGCCGGCTAGGTGTGGTTCCTGTGCGTTCGTGGAGGGGAAGCGGCGCGACGCTGTGAGCTATCGCGATCTTGCGGGAACCATCGCCGTCGTCACTGGCGGCTCGCGCGGCATCGGCGCCGAAACCGCGCGCCGGCTTGTTGCGAACGGGGCCAAAGTCGCTGTCGTTGGGCGCGACGGGGCCGCGATCGACGCCCTCGTCGAGAGCGTCCGGCGCGAGGGAGGGACGGCGTACGGCGCTCAGGCCGATGTGACGCACTTCCCCGCGATCGAGCGCATGCGCGCCGCGGTGGAGGCCGAGTTGGGACCGGTCGATGTGCTGGCCGCCTTCGCTGGCGGTCAAGGCATGCCGGTGCCCACTCCGGACAGGTCCACTGACCGGTGGCGCCAAGTGATCGAATCCGACCTGACCTCGGTGTTCCTCACCATCCGGAGCTTCCTGCCGGGCATGGTCGAGCGCGGCCACGGCTCGATCATCACGATGGCCTCGTCGGCCGGACGGATCCCCAGTCAGGCAAACGCCGCGTACGCCGTCGCCAAGGCCGGGGTGGTGATGCTCACGCGGCACCTCGCGCACGAGGTCGGGCCTAAGGGCGTCCGGGTCAACTGCATCGCGCCGAGCTCAATCCTCACCGAGCGAACCGAGAAGCTGATTCCCGACGAGACGAAGCAACAGATCGCCGCCATGCATCCGCTCGGTCGCATGGGCACACCGGGACGACGTCGCCAACACCGCCCTGTTTCTCGCCTCCGATGCCTCATCCTGGCTCACCGGTATCACGATCGACCTGGCCGGCGGGCGAGTGACCAGCTGACGCGGACTCAGGGCCCCCCACCCGCTTCGTAGAAAGGCTCCCAACGAAGCAACGCGCTCTCGGCGACGGTGAAGTCAGGACGCCCCGCGTCAGGGCAGCTTGCTTGCCAGGACGTCGACCTTCTCGATCGAGGGCTCCTGTGCCAACAGCCCGGGTGCGCGGTCCATCAGCTTAGGCGGCCTGCAGCCGACGTTGCTCGGGTGGGAGGCGGCGGCCGAATAGCCGCCGGCGCTGCGGCGTCTCCGACGCCGTGAGTGCCCTCTCCATGTCTGCCAGGATCGCCTTCTCGGAGCGGGAGGCGACGAGCGGTTCAGGCAGTGTGTCGGTGTGTACGTACGTTCTGAGACCGTTACCACGCTGGGGGCCGTCGATGGGTACCAGGGCGACGATCTGGTCGGCCCGGACGAACGTGCCAAAGCCGAGCGGAATCATGCCGGTGCTGCTTGGAGTCACACCCCAATTTTACTTGCGCCATACCCCGGTTCTCGTGGTCGGCGAGGCCTGAAACGCGGATCGGAGCGGCGATGGAGTCGGTCACGGTTCTCCGTCGTATTCCGAGGAGAACAGATAGCTCACTGCAAGGCTCCGGTACGGCCGCCAGCGATCTGACACCTGAGCCAATTCGTCTTCGGTCGGAAGGTGGTCGAAGCCGTACGCTCGTTGAATCGCGCGCCGGAGCGCGAGGTCGCCGGAGAGAAAGACGTCCGGGCGGTCGAGAGCCACGAGCAGAAAGCCGCGCGCGGTCCACGGCCCGATTCCGGGCACCTCGGTCAGGGTCGCCTCGACCTCTTCGTCCGTCATGTGCGACAGCGCCTCGTCGCTCAGACGTCCATCGACGAACCTCTCCGCGAGCGCGCGCAACGTCTGGCCCTTTCGTGCAGAGAAGCCACTGTCGCGCAGCACCTGCGGATCGGCCGCGAGCAGCTCGGCCGGCGAAGGCATATGCCCTCCGAACCGCTGCTGCAGATGTGAGATGAGCGCGCGGGTCGAGCCGACCGACAGCTGTTGGCCTGCGACCCGGAAGATGAGGGTCCCGAAGGCATCGAGCGGAGGAAGCTCGTCCAGCCAGGCCCGCGGACGGAAGTCCGGCCGCGCGTCGATCAGCCGCGCGAGCACCGGGTCCGCCCTCCGAAGGAACTCGCGCGCATCACGATCGGCAATCGCGGCTCGCTTGCGGGGCGGAGGCTCCACGCTCATGGTGCGCGTGTTGTAGAGCTGGAGGGGGCTCATCTCGCGTCCGCTTACGGTCCGTCGTACGGTGGCATTAGTCCAGCGCGATCGCGTATCGGTTGATCGCGAGCTCTGCTTGCCGGTCGACCGATGCGCCGCCATGCTCAGCCGATGCCACCGTTCTCACGAGGCTTCCGCGGCCGCCGGGTGGATGTCGATCCCGCGCGCGTGCCGCCGGGTCAGTACGTCACACGCGACTTTCCGGTGTTGTCCGCCGGACCGACGCCGCGCACGCCGCTGGATGAGTGGAGCTTGACGATCAATGGCGCCGTGGAGGAGCCGGTGTCGTGGCCGTGGGAGGAGTTCGTCGCGCTGCCGCGGGAAACGGTCACCGTCGACATCCACTGCGTCACCAAGTGGTCCAAGCTCGACACCACCTGGACCGGGGTGTCGGTCGACACATTGCTCGAAGGCGTCGACACCGACGCCGGCTACGTCACCGCGTGGTGTGACGGCGGCTATACGACCAACCTGCCGCTCGAGGATCTGACCGGTGGCCGGGGGTGGATCGCGTACGAGTACGGGGGCGAGCCGCTCGAGCCCGAGCACGGCGGCCCGGCGCGGCTGCTGGTCCCGCATCTGTACTTCTGGAAGAGCGCGAAGTGGGTCCGCG
>DASZZX010000060.1:0-12484 GCA_036260415.1 Nitriliruptorales bacterium | reverse complement strand
CGGGTGCGGTAGTTGATGAAGTTTCGGAAGCCGCGGGCGGTGCGGTCGATGGCTTCGAGTTCGCCGTTGAGGGCCTCGACCTTGCCGTTGCTGGCGCGGCCGGTGCGGAAGTAGGCGAGCAGTTCGGCCCGCCACCGGTCGATGGTGCCGGCCAGGCGGGTGACCTCGGCCACGTCGACCGCGGCGGTCCACTCGAAGAATCGCTCGAGTGCGAGCCGGGCGTGCCAGGTGTCGGCGGCGGCGTAGACGTCGCGCAGCAGCTCTTTGGCCGTGTGGGCGCATGCGACCTCGTCGAACGGGTCGCCGGCGGCCAAGGCCGCGTCGATGCGTGCGGTGGCGGCGGTGTCGAGGCGGTGGCGGCCCATCAGCAGCAGCTTGCGGATGCGGTAGAGCGGGTCGTGCTTGCGGCCGCGGTGTCCCAGGGTCTCCTGCTGGACCCGGCGGCGGGTGTCGTCGATCGCGGCGTTGGCGAGCTTGATCGAGTGGAAGTGGTCCAGAACGAGCCGGGCGTTGGGCAGTCCGACCTCGGGGTCGGTCAGCGCCGCCCGGTAGGGCGCGGCGGGGTCGAGCGTCACGACGCGAACACCGGCACGCCAGGAGGGGCTCTGAGCTGCCAGCCAGGCCCGGAGAACCGCCTTGGAGCGGCCTTCGACGATGTCCAGCGGCACCCCGCGGGCCAGGTCGACGAGCACGGTGACGTAGCGGCGACGCCGACCCCGGCTGGCGCGGTTCATGACCTTCTCGTCGACGCCGAGAGCCAGGCACGGACGCAGCTGGATGGTGTAGATCTGCTGGTCGGCGAACCGCCGTCGGGCCGCCGCATGGACCGCGTTCATCACGGTGTGCCAGCCCACCCCGAACGCTCGGGCGACCTCGGCGACCGCACGGCCGTCCTCGCCGACCTGCCGGGCGGCCTCGGCACGGGCGCGTTCGGTCAGCGTCGCCCGCGGCGCGATCTGGCGATGGGTCTCGCGCCACGACGTGTGGCAGTCGTGGCAGCGCCACTCGCGCTTGCGCCACACCAGCCGGGTGGCCTTCCCCGCGATCGGCAGGTCACGCACCTGCACCGTGTGGCGGCCGCCCGACGCCGCCCGCTGCCCACAGCCGCGGCAGGGCTCCACCGACTGCGGCGTCTCGACGAACACGTGCAGCTCGTCGGCGAACTCCCACGACCACAGCACCCGCAGCCCAGGGATCCCGAGCAGCGAAACGTTCTCGAACTCCAACGAGCGCGTAGCCTGACCCATGCGTATGGCCTCCCGACTCGGTTGCTTGGCGGCACCAAGTCTCGTGGGGGCCATACGCACGTTCAGAGCATCTATCCCCGCCTCGTCGAGCTCACACGCCCCCCGCGTTCACCGCGAAGGGCCCAATAGCGACGGTCCGAGAGGTCGTTCGCCCGGCGTGTCTCAGGCGGCGTCGCGGACCCCGGCGCTCGAGCAGCCCACGGTGGGTGCTGATCGGCGAGCAGAAGCGGGATCGCGGAAGGAGCCGCCTGCGTACCCAGCGCGACAACCGCGGCGATGAGTGCGCAGGACCGTCCGGGCGCTGCCGGATCGAATGGTGGCACCGCGATTTGTCGACGACGAGTCGCCAGGGTCCCTGTTCCGAGGGGCAGCTCGGAAATCCTCGAAGTCGAAGGCCAACGGGGCTCAGCTCACCCTCGGCGATCGCCATGACGGTTGATTCGGTGAGCCCGAGGTCGAGCGCGTTGAAACGCTCGTCGATCTCGGTCGCCTCTCGGAGCAGCTCGGGTGTCAGGTACGCGACGGTGTGCTCTCCGCAGCGACCGCTCGAGCAGCGAGCGAGCGGAGCCGACACCGCCGCGTGCTCGTAGTAGGGCGGGAGCAACCGAGCGGCTCACGCTCCAAGCTGGTCGGAGGCCAGTCGAGTCCCTTCGACCCGGGCACGGATCTTGGCGAAGGCTGTCTCACGAGGCGTGGAGGTGTCGTCCCCGAAGGGAGCGAACCCGCAGTCGTCGCACGTCCCCAGCTGATCTAAGGGGATGAACTCGGCGGCCTCCAGCACGCGGTCTCTGACCTCATCGGCGGTCTCGATGCGGGGATCGATGGGGTCGATGACGCCGACGAAGATGCGCTGGTGCGGCCGCACGTGCTGGCTGATGATGCCCAGCACCCGGACCCGGTCTTGTTCGCTGGCCAGCTGGATGTAGAAGCTGGCGGCCTCGAGCTGGAGGAGGCTGGGCAGCAGCTCGGCGTAGTCGGCGTCGAGGCTGTGGGCCGCGTCCTGGTCGGAGCCGGGGCAGGTGTGCACCCCGATCCGGCTGCGCTCGTCGTCGGAGAAGCGGGCTAGCAGCCGCTGGTTGAGGTCGATGAACGCAGCCAGCAGCTGGTGGCTGGGGTCCAGCTTGACCGCAAGACGACCCTCGGTGAAGTCCAGCTGCACGATGTGGGCGCCCTGGGCGAGGCAGCGACGGATGTCGGTCTCCGCCTCGTCGAGCAGATCCTCGATGAACGCCTCTCGCGGGTAGCCGTCGACGCCCTCGTCCGGGTACAGCAGACTCAACGCCGACGGCGCGATGACGGCCTGCTTGACCGGGACGCTGGCGTAGCGCTGGGCCTGCTCAAGGTAGGTGTCGGCGTACCTCTGGTAGTGGAACGGCCCCGCCGTCAGCCGTGGAAGCTGGCGCGTGTGCCCGTCCTCGAAGGGGATGGTGATGCCGTCCGGAGCCAGCACCTCCAACCCCTCGATCGGGTAGGTCGCGAAGCTGGGCTTGGTCTGCTCGCCGTCCACGATCACCGGCGAGCCCGTCGCCTCCAGCGACTCGATGGTGTCCCGCAGCGCCCGGTCGTAGTGGGTCCGCAGCTTCTCTGACGACAACGCGCCCTGTTGGTGGGCCCGCACCGCCTCCATCAGCTCGATGGGGCGGGGGATGCTGCCGATGGGCTCGGTAGGAAGCATGCTGGCTTGACGCTAATGGCGGCTGCACCGGCCGTCAATAAGCCCGGCGCGGTATCCGGTGTCCACGACATGCCACCTCAACTCATCGCCCTCCCAGCTTGGTTGGCCCGGTAGTTGCTCCGTGTCTTCGCCGAAGAGAACCCGCCACGAACTCGCCGGTCAGTCTCTCCACCTCCTCGCGCCAGTCGATCGGTCCCTCGGTTGGTGCTGTCACGGTGCTCATGATCGACTCCTGTCGGTGGGAACCCGCGTCCCGCTGAAGCCAGCATCCCCCTGGGACTTGACTACCGCCCATCCCGGCTTGGGTTGAACTCGCGCCGATGGTTCGGGATGCTTGGGCCGCACTCAAGTCGCCGGCTCTCGCCCCTGGTCACATGGTCCCGTGTCCCATGCGAAGCCGCGCATGACTGGCCCGGACGAACACCTGTGCGTCAGATATCAAGCACCGGGACGGGGCAAGGAGACGTGCTTGTAACGGGCGATACAGGCTGCCCGCGGCTACGCCTCCGCTTGGAAGGCGGCGGTCGTGAAAGTCTCGATGGGATGAGGTATCTGGTCCCGCGAGCGCTGATCCGGGCACTCGGGACCGCTAAGCGCCCCGCTCCGTTTGCTTGCCAGTTGCCGGTCACGTGGACACCACGGTCGGCACCAGCCCACCACCGGTCGTGGTCGGGCCGGCGGTGCCGTAACCGGGCGCGCTGAGGTAGTTGGTCAACGCCCCTAACCACACGTTGACGATCTGGTCATCTACGCGAGTCTGTGGCGGAACAGGAGCATGATCGACACGACGACCGCTGCGACCCATGCGATCGGCTGCCATTCCCCGCGGAACCGCCGGACAGCACCCCGATCTGAACGGACATCGGCATCCCGGGAGCGGTGAGGACGACGTCCTCCCCGCCTGGTTGCAGATCCAGCGGGACCTACTGAGCGAACGTCCACCGACAGCCAACTTCAGGTCACCGAGCTCATGTCGGCGCCTCGAACGCTCCGCATCTTCAGGTTGCGCTCAGCTTGGCGGCGGATGATCGGCGGCTGCGGAGCGGCCGGCGCCATGACCGTGCTTGCAGGCCACGGGCATCGGCTGCGGACCGAAAGAGAGGCAGAGGTGCCAGATCGCGGGGTGCCAGCTGCGTCCTTCGCGAGTGAGAGGAACGCTGGTGGGTCGTTTTCTTGGTTCAGCTCTGGCCGCCCTATCGGTGGTCACCCTGGTGTCGGTCGGGTGGGTGACGCCGCTCTGGGGTCGCCCGGCCGGTGCCACGCCGACGGTGGCTTTGACCGCCGCCTCGACGACGGCCGTGGTCCAGCGCTACCCGGGCGAACCGGTGTGGTGGGATCTGGGCGCTTACGTGTCGGCGGTGGGCGGGGCGTTCGAACTGCACGTCTCTCGGCACGGGCGTGGCTGGACGGTCGAGCAGGTCGCCCGCGGCGACGACGGCACCACGCGGGTGGTCCGGCGCCTACCGCGAGGGACCGTCACCGACATCGGGGCAGGGCTCGTCGGTTTCTTCGAACTGACGGTCCGTGACCCGGGTGGCAACGTCGTGCACCGGTCCTTGATGCCGTTCTGCCCCGGTGGGGACTACAACCTGGCTCGTACCGGCGACGACGGGCCCGACACCCGCACATACTCCGACTGGTGCGCCGGTAGTGACCTGACCCGGGCCACCGTATGGGGCATCGACCGGGACTGGGCTGTGCCCGCCGCCTCCCCGTGGGATGACCAGGGCTTGGATCTTGCCGACGGCACCTACGAGGTGACCCTGCGAATCACCGACCGCTACCTGCGGGCTCTGGAGATCGACCCGACCAGATCCTCGGTTGATGTGCGGGTGGAGGTGGTCACGGTCGATCCGGGCTGGGGCTGCGAGCCGCCCGACGAGGAGTGCGAGGCGGTCGTGGCGTCCGGGGGCGGAGACCGGCGGGCCCGCGGCCGCGACGCTGGGCAAGGCCAGGCCCGCAACGCTGCTGACCGCGTCGTACCCGCTGTGGTGGCCGACGCCGATGGCCTGCCCGACTTGATCTCGCTGCCGGCGTTCGCGGTGTCGCTGTCCGTGGACGACGCCGGCCGACAGTGGCTGGAGTTCGCAGCCAACGTGTGGAACGGTGGTGACGGACCACTGGTGGTCGAGGGCTTCCGCCAGCCCGGCCAGGATCTGATGGACGCCTTCCAGTACTTCTACACCGACGGTCGCAAGACGGGCCGGGCCGTGGTCGGCACCCTGGAGTTCGACCGCCGCGACGGCCACCACCACTGGCACTTCACCGACTTCGCTCGCTACCGGCTGACCGACGCAGGCGGCACCCGGGGCGTGCGCAGCGAGAAGGAGGCGTTCTGCCTGGCCCCCACCGACGCCATCGACCTCACGCTGGCAGGCGCCAACTGGCGACCGGGGTCCACCGGCCTGCACACCGCGTGCGGATGGGACAACAGCATCTGGATCCGGGAGATCCTCGACGTGGGCTGGGGTGACACCTACTACCAGTCGCTACCCGGCCAGTCCTTCGACGTGACCGACCTGCCCGACGGCATCTACTACCTGGAGGTGACCGCCAACCCGGACGGGCGCCTCCGCGAGCTCACGACCGACAACAACACCTCACGGCGGAAGGTCGAGCTGCGCACCAGCCGCGGTGTCCGCACCGCCCGAACACCCTGATCGGGCCCTGCCGGAGCCGACGCCGCCGTCCGACTGGTCGATGCCGGACCGGCTAGGTGACGCGGGCCAGGGTGAACACCACCGGGTGGAGGTCGATGCCGAAGACGTGGCGGGTCACCGCGCCGACCGCCTCATGGTCGCTGACGCCGGCGGCGGTGGCGGCGCTGAGGAACCGGCGGACCGCCGTCGCGGGGCTGCTCCGGAGCGTGGTGCTGAGCGACGTCACCGTCCAGGAGCAGACCCGGTTCCTGCGGCTGTCGCCGCCCCAGGAGTTCCTCTGGCAGTACGTCCGCAGCAAGCCGCTGTTGGGCCGTTGGCGGATGCGGGCGAGGACGTCCGTGCCGCGATCGAATGCGACGTCTGCCGCGGTAGGGGACCTCACCGAACGCCGCGTGGATGCTGGACGTGGACGTCCCGGTGCGACGGGCGGTCGCCCGTAGAGACGCGGAGGCCCGCCAGTCTGGGCTGGTGGGTGGCGGCGTACGTGCGGTTTGGGCGTATCCGGACGTCGACGCACGCAGAACGGTCTTGACGCGTCCGACCGACCGGAAGTTGGTCGCGGGGTGAACCCGCGACCGGCCAGCTCGGACCTCGACGACTTCCTTCTCGGACCGACCTACATCGCAGAGCAGCCTTGACAGGCCGTCGAGTTCGATCTTCCCAGAGGGTCGGTCCCCCATGCTTGGAGCCCGACGTCGGCCCGCGCGACGGTCAGTGGATTGCAGCGCCCCGGCTACCGGCCCGATTCAGTATGTGACCAGCGCACTTGCTGGCCGTCTGCCGCCTCTGGTAAGCCTCTGCGACGCGCACGTCGTCGTCCACGTGGGCCGGACGCGGGGAACCCGGACCGTAGGGGGGCAGATTGGGTTCTGACCGTCGGGCCCGCGAGTGGGGAGGATTGACCATGGGATCTCTGCGCCTTCCGCTGGCTGTTGTCGTGTTGTCACCCGCCGTCCTGTTGCTGGCTGGTGTGGGTGCGAGCGCCCAGCAGACAGATGTGCAGGACAGTGTGGACCGGCGGGTGGTGACGGCGGCGGTGCAGGTCACCCGAAATCCCGATCCCGCCCGAGCCCATGCTTCCCCTCAGATCGCTCGCAATCCGGTGACGGGCGAGTTCGTGGTTGCCGAGACCGAGGTCCGAGCGGAGCGGACCTGCGATGTCCACGTCTCCACGGACGATGGACGGTCTTGGTCGCCGGGGGGCGATCCGATGTTGGAACCGTGGACGGACTGCTCCGGTGACCCCGACGCGAACGTCAACTTCTGGCTTGAGTTCGACCGGGACGGCGTTCTGTACATGGCCTTTCCGGCCAATGATCCTGAAGATCAGACCTTGCCGAAGGCGGAGCGCCAGCGCCACATCTTCTTGGCGCGTTCGGAAGATTCCGGACGCACGTTCGATACGACCATGGTGTGGGAGGCACCCAAGGCTGGTGAATTGGACGGCGGGGGGAGTCGTAACGGGCGCACGTGGGTCGCGGTGGACCCCAACGATCCACGCTATGTGTATGTCACGTGGATGAACTGGTGGAAGGTGGGAGAGGAAGACCGCAACCGGGCCATGCTTGCCGCCTCCAGCGACGGCGGGCAGACGTTCGCCGAACCGGTGAGCCTGGGGGCGGAAGACGAGAGCTGGTACGAGCCGCGCCCCGCCGTGGATGGCAACGGCGCGGTCCACGTCGTCTTCCCGTCCCGCCAGTACACGGTTCCAGAAGGCCAAGAAGCCATCCGGTCCGCGTACCATCGGGTCTCCACCGACCACGGCAAGACGTGGTCCCAACAGCGCCTGGTCGACGAAGGAGGCATCGGCACCGGGTTCGCCCGCAAGTGGGGACTCGAGGCCGATCCTCGTTCGAACGTCCTCTATGTCGTGTGGTACGGCAACACCGACCCGCGCGCCGTCGCGTCGGCGGACGATGAGCTGCCGGATGACGATCGCGACATTCTGGTGCGGGTCTCCACCGACTCGGGCCGGTCCTGGAGCGAGCCCAGGGTGGTCAACGACGACATCCCTGGCGTGCCCAACTTCCATCCCGGCCTATCGATCGCTCCCAACGGCCGCCTGGATGTCGCCTGGCTGGATTTCCGCAACGATCCGAATCCAGCGGATCGTGGGGGCCTTCAGGACGTCTTCTACAGTTCTTCGACAGACCAAGGGCAGACGTTCTCCGCGGACCTTCGCATCAGCGACCGGTCGATCGACCGCCAGTTCGGTGTGTGGTCCAACAGCGTCGATATCCATGCGCCGGTCGGTATCACCTCGACCAACGACTCCGTCTACTTCGTGTGGCAGGACAGCCGCAACGCCCGTCCCGAAGGCAGCGCCGAGGACGTCTACTTCGCATCCCTCAAGCTCAACGGGACGGTGCAGCTCGCCGGGACAACGGGGTCGGCCACGAGCGGTCTTGAGCGACTTCCGTGGTGGGCCGTGGCTGCATCAGCCCTGCTGTTGGGCATGGGTCTGGCCATGGCAATCGCCTACGGTGTCGCTCGATATGCAGGCTCGAAGCGGCAAGTGAGCCGCGCCGACCGCAGGCTCTAATCGCGGCCCATGCGCGTAGTTCCTTGCGGCCCTGGTCGATGGCCTGCCGGTCGTCTCGGTCAGGCGCTCTGTGTGCCGGGTAGGCGGATCTGGACGCGGGTGCCGCCTGCGGGGTTGTCGATGATCTGGACGTCGCCGTGGTGGGCGGTGATGATATCGGCGACGATGGCCAGGCCGAGGCCGGCCCCGCCGCGGCTCCTGGTCCGGGCCTGGTCGAGGCGGGTGAACCGTTCGAACACGGCGGCGCGCTGGTGGGCAGGGATGCCGGGTCCGTCGTCGTCGACTGTCAGCATCGCGTGGTCGTCTTCGACCGCGAGGCTGATGACGATCTGGCTGTGCGCGTGCTGGTGGGCGTTGTCGACGAGGTTGCGGATGGCCTGTTCGAGGAGGATGGGGTCACCGTGGATTTGGACGGGTCGTACCGACGCGAGGTCGATGTGGAGGTCCGGCTCGTCACGGTAGGTGCGGGCGACGCAGACGATGAGGTCGTCGAGGTCCACGGGCTGTGGGGTGGCTGCCAGCGAGCCGGTATCGGCGCGGGCGAGCAGCAGCAGCTGTTCGGTGAGCTGCTGCAGCCGGGTGGTTTCGGCCAGCAGGTCGTCGGTGACGTCATCCCAGTCGACGCCCCGGTGGGTGGTGCGGACGGTTTCCAGGCGTGTGCGGACCGACGCGAGGGGGGTGCGTAGTTCGTGGGCGGCGTCGGCGACGAACCGGCGTTGCCGGTCGTAGGCGGTCTGCAGGCGGGCGAGCATGCGGTTGAGCGTGTGGGCGAGCCGGCCGATCTCGTCATCCGTCGGGGGTTCGGGCACGCGCCGGTGCAGGTCCCGCCCGCTGATCTCGTCCGCTTCGGCGCCGATGGCTTCGACCGGCGCGAGCGTGCGGCCGACCAGCAGCCACATCACGCCGGCGAGCGTCGCGATCAGCAGCGGCAGGCCAACGATGGCGATGCCGGCCGTCAGCGTCAGCGTCTCGCCGATGTCTTCCAGAGAGCTGGCGACGTACACGGTGACCGCACCGTCATCGGTCGCGACGGTGGTGGCGGCCACGACGAAGCCCTCATCGTGTTCGTCCGGCAACGGCAGCTGCCGCATCTGCAACAGGACGGTCTCGCCGGCCGGTGGCCGACCAACGTCCAACGGTGGCAGGCCGTCGGCGTTCGCGCTGGCGGCGATCACACTTGCATCGACCACGGCCTGGACCAGCGCCTCGTCGGCATCGCCGACCGGGATCGGTGTCGGCAGCGTCCCGTCGGCGGCCAGCGCGGCGAGGTCATGTGCGCGCAGCACGGCGGCCTGTCGCAGCTCATCGACCAGCGCGGTACGCATCGCCCACCCCAGCAGTAACCCACCGACCACCAGCACGACCGTCACCAGCACCGTCGCGACAGCGACGATGCGCGTGCGCAGCGACCAGTGACCCCACCAGGGTCGGTCAGCCATCAGCAGGCTCCAGCCGGTAGCCGTGCCCGCGGACCGTGTGGATCATCGGCACATCGAATGGCCGGTCGACCTTGCGGCGTAGGTAGCCGATGTACACCTCGACCGTGTTGGGGTCGACGTCGATCCCGTCGGACCACACGTGATCCAACAGCTCGATCTTGGACAGGGTCTGCCCGGCGTTGCGCATCAGGTACTCCAACAGCGACAACTCCCGCGGGGTCAGACCCAGCTCGACCTCGCCCCGCCGGGCGGTTCGCTTCCCGGGATCGAGCACCAGCTCGCCGACCTGCAGCTGCGCGGGTCGCGCGGTGGCGTCCCGGCGCAACAGGGCGTTGAGCCGGGCGACCAGCACCACGAACGAGAACGGCTTGCGCAGGTAGTCGTCCGCTCCGAGATCCAACGCGTCAGCCTCGTCGTACTCACCGTCCTTGGCGGTCAACATCAGGATCGGTGTCCACACCTCCTCGCTCCGCAACCGCCGAGCGATCTCGTAGCCGTTGAGGCCGGGCAGCATGATGTCGAGCACGATCGCGTCGTAGTCACCGAAGCGGGCCTTGTCGAAGCCGGTCTGACCGTGGTGGTCGACGTCGACCGCGAACCCGTGGTCCTCCAGCCCCAGCGCGATCGACTTCGCGAGCCGCTGCTCGTCCTCGACCACCAGGACACGCACGGACGTTCTCCTTCGCCTCAGAAAGGATGCCGGCGAGACAGGGCATCGGTCGAATGCGGCTGCCGATCGCCTGTCGGCTCGGCACCGACGTGTGTTCACCCGAGAAGGACGACGGGCCCGACCGCAGCCGGACCCCGCAAGCCTGTCGTGCGGGTGGTCAGTCCACGCCGACCACGTCGAACCACTCGTCCAGCTGGACGTCGACCTGACGGCCGTCATCCAAGGTGACCTCGATCTCGTAGTAGGACTCTTCGTCACCGACCTCCGTGTCGGTCACACGACCGGACAGACCCTTCTCGGTCTCGAGCCACCCCAGGGCGTTGGCCGAAGCTTTCTCGAGCGCGGCGGCGTCGCTGATCGGCGTGTCGTCACCTTCAGCAGCATCCTCCGCACTGTCCTCGCCCTTGTCCTCGGCTGTGCCGTTGAGCTCGTTCTCGACCGGCTCCCCAACCGGGGCATCGGACCGGCCGGACTGAGCCAGCGCCGCACCACCGACAACGGCCGCCAGGGCGACCGCGGCCAGACCCGAAGCCAGCCACTTGCGGTTGAACCTCATCGGTACTCCTCAGCTCTCAGGTAGCCGGGAGCGGTTCGCTGCCTACAACCTGCCAAGCCGCAGCCGGAGACCTCGGCGCTCTCTGCCTCGGAACCGGCGGTGCGCTCCCGCCTGCTGTCGGACATGACAGCACGCATGGTGCCAACAGGCACCTGTGGAACCGCTGAGACACTGAGACCACACTCAGTCAAACGCCATGGGCGGCGCCGCCACCCCCCTCAAGCCACTCGCAGCCACGGTTGCGGACGCGCCCCGATTCTCTTCCATCCCGGCTTGGGTTGACAGGTGCAAGCTCGGCGGACAGACCTCGAGTGAGCGCCTCCTTGGCGGCCATCGCCGGGTGGCAGCCTCCCCACCAGTGGGGAGTCCTGTCCGCGAGTGGACTGCGGTGACGCTCAGGATGACCCCCGATCCGTTCGGGATCATCTGCCTCCCAGCCAAGCGCGGTTATGAAGTACGACGCCGTGTAGGTCGTGATCGGTACGCGCCCCTACCGGCATCCGCCACGGAGTCGGCCTCTACGTCCTCACCCTCACCGGCGAACGAATCTCCGCCATGAGCCGCTTCGAGAACGGCGTGCTCCCATCGTTCGGGTTGCCGCGATCCCTTCCGAGCCGATAGCGGATCGCGAGCGCGCACATCACCCCGCACTCCTCGGCTCCTTCTCGTGCCGCGGTCACACAGGAGCGTAACGACCATCTACAAGTGGGAGTGCATCGTGGGTGACGCCGGGGCGTGGGCGGCCCTTCCAGGACCCGGCTCCCGCCGACGAGCGTGGACGTGTCTGCGACCGAGGCGTCCTAACCACGGCCACGCGTCGCGGCACAGGTGGCCCTCCCGGAAGCGCCGAGTGCACACTGCGAGCTGGTGGCTTCCGTCCTGTCACAGTCTGCGGTGCATCACGTAGGCGTCGATGAAGCCCTCGTGAGGGTGGTCGAACGCTTCAGGGACGGTGCCGACGATCTCGAAACCGAAGTCTTGCCACAGGTGCACGGCGGCCTGGTTCGTGCTCACGACGAGGTTGAACTGCATCGCCTTGAACCCCTCTCGTCGAGCCACGTTCAACGAGTCGGCACAGAGCGCTCGGCCCAAGCCGAGCCCTCGGGCATCCGGGTGGATGGCGTACCCGCAGTTGGCCACGTGACGTCCGCGGCCCGCATGGTTCGGCCCGAGGTAGTACGTCGCTGCCACCCCGCCGTCCCCGACCGCAACCCGGACGAGCTGGTGCTCGAACCAGAACGCCAAAGCGTCCTCGCGGCTGATGTCGGGATCGATCGCGTAGGTGTCTCCGCGGCGGAAGACGGGCTCGAGCACCGACCAGACAGCATCTGCGTCAGCGACGCGGTCGGCATCGCGAATGGCGGGCTGTTCCAGCACGTCGTCGCTCCGCCCGCAGTGGCTGTGAGCCATCGTAGGTTCGCCGCTGCCAACAAGGCAGCCGTAGCCCTCGGCTTAAATTCCGCGCAGAACCACTGCGATGCTGCTCTTGCTGCCCGTCCCTGCGAGGGTGGGCGCCGGGATGTCCGCGCCGGTCTGACTCACAGAACCACCGACCGCGTATCTAGAAACCGAGCCGTCGGCCGGTGGCGGGCATCTCGTAGGCGCAGCGAAGGCCGGGCCTCCGTGACTTGATAGGTGCCTGACCGCGAGTCTGCTCGCAGTGCTGTCCGAAGACCCGGCCTCGCCGTGCCGTCC
>DASZZX010000059.1:0-8107 GCA_036260415.1 Nitriliruptorales bacterium | reverse complement strand
GCCCGGGGCGTCGCCGCATGGACGGGCACGGTGGTGCCCAGCCGCCGTGTTGCGTTTCCTACCGGCATCGTAGGATGGACGACAACGCACCTCCGAGAGGCGAGTCCGAGGGATGGGCGGGGGACCCACGGGGTCACGACTCCGCTCGAGTGTGACGAACCGGCAGCGGTGGGTCCGACGACCGACAGGGGAGGGAACATGACGCGCACCCCGTGGCTGCACACCGCCGCGACGGTGGGGCTGACCGCCCTGGTGCTGGCCGCCTGCGGCGGGGGGGACGGCGATCGGGCCGCTTCGCCGGCGCCGGAGGACACCGTCACCGGCACCGCACCGGAGGGCGGCGAACGTCAGAACGTCGACGGGAAGCTCAAGATCGGCACGGTGCTGCCCCAGACCGGTGACCTGGCCGCGCTTGGGCCGGCCATGGTCGAGGCGGTCAGGATGGGGGTGGAGCACGTCAACGAAGCCGGTGGGGTGCTGGGCGAGCCGATCGAGCTCGTGGAGGGCGACTCCGGCACCAACGAGCAGATCGCCAACAGCGTCGTCGACGACCACCTGCGCAACAACGTGGACGCGATCATCGGAGCCGCCTCGTCGCGCATCACGTTGTCGATCATCGACAAGGTGACCAGCGCCCGGGTCGTGGAGTGCTCGCCGTCGAACACCGGGTCGAACCTGACCAACTACGAGGCCGATGACCCGGGCTTTTACTTCCGCACCCCGCCGGCGGACAACCTGCAGGCCACGGCGCTGGCGGAGCTGATCGCCGCCGACGGGTTCAGCAACGTCGGGATCATCGCGCTCAACGACGACTACGGGCAGGGGTTCGCGAAGTCCCTGACCATGGCGCTGCAGAAGGCCGGGGCGACCGCCGCGGTGAACGTGCCCTACGACCCGGTCGGCACCGAGTTCTCGGCGGATGTGCAGAAACTGAACGAAGTCAAAGCCGACTCCGTCGTCGTGATCTCGTTCCCCGACACCGGGTCGAAGATCCTGCGCGAGATGATCGCCAAGGGGCTTGGCCCCGACTCGATCGCCGTGTACACGGCCGACGGCATGCAGTCGGGTGAGGTCCCCAAGCTGGTCGACCCCAACAACCCAGCGGTGCTCGACGGGGTGAAGGGCACCGCCCCCTCCTCGCAGGGGTCGGAGGCATTCAAGCAGGCCTTCAACGAGTTCGCGCCGGAGGGCACACCCCAGATCTTCTCGGCGCACGCCTACGACTGCGTGAACATCATCGCGCTGGCGGCGGAGAAAGCCGGAACCGACGACCCCAACCTGTTCCGCCTCGAGATCGTCCCGATCACCAAGGACGGCGACAAGTGCAAGGACTACGCGTCCTGCAAGTCGCTGGTCGACGAGGGTGCGGACGTGGACTACGAGGGCGCCGCCGGGCCGCTCGACTTCGTCAAGTCCGGTGAGCCGGCCGCCGGGACCTACGAGGTGTGGGTCTTCAACGCGGCCGCCGAAGACGGCTACGAGGTCACCAAGACACGCGACGTTGCGTCGACCGAGGCGACCTGAGCGCACCCATCCACGTGCACGAGGGCACCCATCCACGCGCACGAGAGGCCCGGCCCGTCCGCGCCCTCCGCGCGGGACGGCTATTCGACCCGGGCGAGCGTCCCCAGGTAGAGGTCGATCACCTTCGGGTCGTTGAGCAACTCGCTGCCGCTGCCTTCGTAGGCGTTGCGACCCTGGTCGAGCACGTACCCACGGTCGCAGATCTGCAGGCAGCGTCGGGCGTTCTGCTCCACCATCACGATCGACACGCCGGCCGCGTTGATCCGGTCGATGCGCTCGAACACCCCATCCTGGTTCGCGGGCGAGAGCCCGGCGGACGGCTCGTCCAGCAGCAGGACCTCCGGGTCGAGCATCAGGGCGCGACCCATCGCCACCATCTGACGCTCACCACCCGACAAGGAGCCGGCGCGCTGGCGGCGGCGCTCTCCCAGGAGCGGGAAAACGTCGGCGACGAACCGGAGCCGCTGATCGAAGAGCCGCGGCCTCAGGTAGGCGCCGATCTCCAGGTTCTCCTGCACCGTGAGCGAGGGGAACACGTTGGCGACCTGCGGCACGTAGCCGATGCCCCGCGCCACCAGTTCGTGGGCGGGCAGGCCGGTGACGTTCTCGCCGTCGATCACCACCTTGCCCGCGCGGACCTCGACCAACCCGAACAGGGCCTTGACCAGCGTGGACTTGCCGGCGCCGTTCGGTCCGATGATCCCCACGAGCTCGCCCCGGTCCAGCTCCAGATGGCAGCCCCGCAGGACGTCCACGCCCGGTAGGTAGCCGGCCACCAGCTGCTCGCAGCGCAGCAGCAGTGCTCCCTCGCGGCGGGCCGGTCGGTCGTTCACCGGTCACCTCCGTGGCCGTGGTCGGCGATCGATGCCAGCTCATCCCGTGCGGCCCGCCGGGTCGCGGCGACGCGCATGGCTCCTTCGCAGCGGTCGCTCACGCCCCGTTCTTGCCCGTCGCCTGGCCGGCCTTCTCCCCGTGGTGGCCCCCGAGGTAGGCGTCGATCACCGCCGGGTTCCGGCCGATGGAGCGTGGCGGACCCTCGGCGATGATGCGTCCCTCCGCCATGCACACCACCCAGTCGCTGATCTCCATCACCACGTCCATGTCGTGCTCGACGAAGACCACCGTCATGCCGTCGTCGCGCAGGCGCACCACGTGCGCGAGCAGGGACTGGGTCAGCGCCGGGTTCACGCCGGCCATCGGCTCGTCCAGCATGATCAGCGACGGGTCGACCATCAGCGCCCGGGCCATCTCCAGCAGCTTGCGCTGGCCGCCGGACAGGGTGGCGGCGTACTGGTCGCGCATGTGTGCCAGCTGGAAGCGGTCCAGCAGCTGTTCGGCCCGCCGTTGGATCTGCGCCTCCTGTCGCCGCCACAGGGCCGGTGCCAGCGCCCCGAAGAACCGCTCCCCGCGCTGACCGGTGGCGGCCAGCTTCAGGTTGTCGATCACACGCATCTTCATCAGCGCCTTCGTCAGCTGGAAGGTCCGCACCATGCCGGCCCGGGCGATGCGGTAGGCGGGGGTCCGCGACAGCTCGCGCCCATCGAACCGCCAGCTGCCGGACTCGGGGCGGTCGAAGCCGCTGACGACGTTGAAGAATGTGGTCTTGCCGGCTCCGTTGGGGCCGATCAGCGCGGTGGTCGCGCCGCGCTGCACCTCCAGGTGATCGACGTCGACCGCGACCACACCACCGAAGGTCCTGCGCACCCCGTCGACCACGAGCAGGGGATCTGGCTTCGCGACGCCGGTTTCGGCTGGGACACGCTGCAGCGGGTGGCCGGTGTCAGCGGGCATCGAGCAGCATCTCCTCCCGACTGCCGAACACACCCTGGGGGCGGTAGGCCATCATCACGAGCAGGAACAGCCCGACGAGCACGAACCGGACGGCGGCGACGTCCTGGGAGCTCAGGATGGCGCCGGACACCCAGCCTCTGGCGACCAGCCCGGACATGATCCCGCGGGTGACCTCGATCAGGAACCAGAACATGACCGAGCCTACGATCGGGCCCCACACCGTGCCGGGCCCGCCCAGGATCACGACGACGTAGACGAAGAACGTCAGGATCGGCAGGAACGCGTCGGGGTTGACGTTCTGGAAATCGATGGCCAACAGCATCCCCCCCAACCCGCCGAAGATGCCGCCCACGACGAGGGACTGCAGCTTGTAGCCGAATACGTTCTTGCCGAGGCTGCGGGCCGCGTCCTCGTCCTCACGGATCGACCGGAGCACGCGCCCCCAGGGGCTGCGCACAAGCAACCAGACGACCGCCGTGCCCACCAGGGCGACGGCCCAGCCGACCGTCACCAGCCACAGGGTGCGGTCACGGAACGCGAACAGGCCCAGAAAGCTGTAGGTGCGCGGCTGGTAGGGGTTGAGGTCGTAGAAGGCGTTGGCGAACCCCTGGATCCCGAACACGCTGCGGGTCACGGGGTCGAAGTAGGAGGAGCGGAACAGCAGCCGGAGGATCTCCGACGCAGCGATCGTGACGATCGCGAGGTAGTCGGCGCGCAACCGCAGGGTGGGGAACCCGAGCAGGAGACCCAGCGCCGCAGCCGCTACCACACCCACGAGGACGCCGACCCAGAAACCACCACCCTTGTCGACGGTGACGGCCAGCCCGTAGGCGCCGACCATCATGAACGCAGCGTGCCCGAAGTTCAGCAGCCCCGTGTAGCCGAAGTGCAGGTTGAGGCCGATCGCGGCCAGCGCGTAGACGGCCCCGTTGACACCGATCGCCACGACCACCGCCGACAAGATCGTGCTCATACCGAACAGGACGCCGGTCAGCAGCACCCCCACCACCACGACCGCCGTCGCGACCAGGACCGCGCGCGACGGCAGCCGGGTCATCAGCCGATCCTCTCCGTGCAGTGTGGCGGTGGGGGCGTCAGCCGATCCTCTCCCTGCGGCCCAGTAGTCCTTGGGGACGGAACAGCAACACGACGATCAGCACCGCGAAGGCCATCACCAGCTTGAGGTCGACGCTGAACCACACGGTGCTGACCTGCACGACGATGCCCACAAGGAGCCCGCCGGCCATCGCTCCGAACGCGGTGCCCAGGCCTCCCAGGATCACCCCCGCGAACATCAGCAGCAGCAGCCCGAACCCCATGCTCCAGCCCACCGCCTGCACCATGCCCTGGAACACGCCACCGAGCGCGGCCAGAGCACCACCGGCCACCCATGTCACGAGGATGACGCGCCGGACGTCGACCCCGGAGGACTCGGCCAGCTCACGGTTGTCGGCGACCGCACGCATGGCCGTGCCGAGCCTGGTCCTGGTCAAGAGGAGACCGACGACGACGAGGACCACGAGGGACAGCGCGGTCACCGCCAGATCCTTCGGCGTCGAGCTGATCGGCCCCAGGTTGATGCCACGCTGGATGGTGTAGTCGCGGTAGGGGTAGCTCTGGCCACCCATCACGACCAGGATCCCGTAGCGCAGGAGGATCGACAGCCCGATCGAGATCACCAGCAAGGCCACGTTGCCGACCCTGCGGCGGCGCAGCGGTCCGAACAGCCCCGCTTCCATGCCGAACCCGACCGCTGCTCCGACCGCCACTGCGACGGCGGCCGCAGGGATCAGGTGCAGCGTCACGCTGCCGGAGAGGATCAGGAAGGCCACCGCCCCGTTGACCGCGATGAACCCAGCGGTGCCTCCTGCCCGAGCACCCCGCGACCAGGCCCGCGGGAGGCGGTCCACGGCAGGTGCCCCGACCGCCAGCGCGATCACGATCGCGGTCAGCGCCGCCATCGACGCTGGTACCCGCAGGCCGCCGTTCAGGAACAATGCGGTGACCGCGCCGAGCGTGACCATCTCGCCGTGCGCGAAGTTCACCAGGCCCGTGGTGCCGAAGATCAGCGACAGACCGATCGAGGTGATGGCGATGATCGAGCCCAGTTGGATGCCGCTGACGGTCAGGGTCACCGCCCGCCGCCACGTCTGTCGCGACACGGTGCTGCTCTCACCCCGCTCGAGCGCGAACAGCACAGCCCGGCGCTCAGCCGGCTGGACCTCCACCTCCTTGGAGGCGAACCGGTCCGCCTCGCGGACCTGGATGCCATCCGGCAACGAGTCCCGCACGATCGTCACCGTGTAGGTCCCCGGCTCCGGCAGCGTGATCTCCCACCGACCGTCGGAGCCGACCGTGGCTGCGCCGACCTCGTCGTCGTCCTGCTCGACCAGGATGCGCGCACCCTCGATGGACACCTCCCGGTCCGGCGAGCGCAGCGTGCCGAACAGCACGGGCGGATCCTCCTGCTGGGCGAGCGCGGTCGGTGCCAGCAGTAGGCACGCCATCACCACGGGCAGCATGGCGATCAGGGTCCGCGCCGCTGCAGCGGGTCGCGAGCGCGGCAGACCGTCGGCCACCACGCTGCCTCCTCCTCCACAGACGCCCCGCGCGGCGCCGAGTGTAGGACCGGTGCCCTCGCCCCCCGGCTGTCGATGACCCTCGCGCGGAGGAGCAGGAGTGGTGTGTCCGACCGGTCAGGGCGTCGGCAGCGGCCTGTTCTGAACGGTCCACGCCGCGCGCGCCGACCACGGTGCCTGCGGGTCGGCGGCCGCAACGACCTGCGGTTGACGGGGTGCCAGGCACGGGCCCGGCCCGGGGAGCCGCGATGTACCATGCCGGCCTCGCCGGGAACCGGAGCGGACGTCCGTGGCGTTCTCCGACCAGCTGCTCTCACTCCTCGTCCTGGTCGGCCTTGTCGCGGTCCTGGCCCTCTCGGTCGCTCTCGCCGTCCTCGGGCTGAGGCTGCGCGCGCTGCGGCGCGCGTACGCGGCGGCGGTGGGCGGGACGGGCGCGGACGACCTGTTCTCCGCCCTGCAGCGCCACCTCGATGAGGTCGCACACCTGCGTTCCGACGTGGGCAGGGTCCACCGCAACACCGAGCACCTGCGCGGGCTGCTGAGCCGGACGGTGTCGCGCGTCGCGGTGGTCCGCTACGACGCGTTCGACGACATGGGCGGGGCGCTGTCGTTCTCGGCTGCGTTCCTCGACGAGCACGGTGACGGGGTGGTGGTCTCGTCGATCAACGGGCGCACCGAGGCCCGCACCTACGCCAAGCAGGTGATCGGCGCGGACAGCGAACACCACCTCTCCCCCGAGGAGCGTGCGGCGATCGACACGGCCCTGTCAGGCACCCAAGGAGGTGCCGTCGGCAGCGGTCGTCGTCGTCGCCGCGCCGGTCTGACGCGGGGGGCCGGGTGACGATCGCCTACCTCGGACCGCCCGGGACGTTCACCGAGTCCGCTGCGCAACTGGTGGCCGGCCCCGGCGAGGAGCTGCAGGACCACCCGGACGTGCTGGAGGTGCTGCGGGCGGTCGCAGACCAGCGCGCCGGCCGCGGGGTCGTGCCGATCGAGAACACGCTCGAGGGGCCGGTGAGCGTGACCCTGGACGCGCTTGCGTTCGAGGTGGAGCTGCTGATCGGCGCGGAGCTAGAGCTGCCCGTGCAGCTGGTGGCCGCCACACGTCCCGCCGTCCGTCTGGAGGAGGTCGAGACGGTCCGGTCGCACCCGGTGGCGCTGGCCGCGGCCCGCCGCTGGGTGCTGATGACCCTCCCGTCGGCCGAGCGCATCCCCGCCACCTCCACCGCGAAGGCGGCCGAGCTCGTGTCGGGGTCGACCGCGCCGGAGGCGGCCATCGTCAACCGGCTGGCAGCGGAGCGGTACGGGCTGGAGGTGGTCGCCCGCAACGTCGCCGATCGTGAGGGCAACGTGACCCGGTTCGTGGTCGTGGGTCGTGACCTGCCCGCTGCGACCGGCTGGGACAAGACGTCGCTGGTGGTGTTCATTGAGGAGAACCGGCCCGGCGCGCTGCTGCAGCTCCTGGAGATCTTCGCCGAGCGGGACCTCAACCTCACCAAGATCGAGTCGCGGCCCACCAAGGCGGAGCTCGGCGAGTACTGCTTCTTCGTCGACGTGGAGGGCCACCTCGCCGACGAACGTGTCGGCGACGCGCTGGCTGCCGTGAAGCGGACCCACCGCGAGGTCAAGGTCCTGGGCTCCTACCGCAGGTCCGGCCCCCGCCGGCCGGAGGAGGCGCAGCGCATCGCCGCGGACGACGCGGCGTACCGGGCTGCCGCGGAGTGGCTGGCGTCGTGGCGAGCACGCATCGACCGCTAGGTTCGCGGCCGTGATCGATCCTCGGCTGCTGCGCGACGACCCGGAGTCGGTGGTCACGGCACTGGCTCGCCGCGGCATCGGTCGTGCCGACGTGGAGCGCGTCGTCGAACTGGAGAGGCGCCGTCGCGACACCATCGCCGAGGTGGAGGGGCTGCGGGCGGAGCAGAACGCCAGGTCGCGGGCGATCGGGACCGCGCCCCCCAACCAGCGACCGCAGCTGATCGCCGCCGCCGCCGAGCTCAAGGAACCGCTGCGGCTGGCGGAGGACGAGCTCGCCGAGCTGACCGGGCAGGTCGAGGAACTGCTCGCCGCGGTGCCCAACCTGCCGCACCCGCACGCCCCCGACGGGGCGGAAGCCGACAGCGTCGAGCTGCGACGCGTGGGGGAGCCGCCACGGTTCGACTTCGCACCCCGAGACCACGTGGACCTGATGGTGGCGGGCGGGGCGCTGGACC
>DASZZX010000058.1:0-3909 GCA_036260415.1 Nitriliruptorales bacterium | reverse complement strand
GTCTGGCCGCGGGCTTGTCGGAAGCCGACATCATCGAGCAGTACCCGTCGCTCACCCAGGAGGGCATCCGGGCAGCCGCCGCCTACGGCGCGGCGTTGGCCCGCGAAGAGATCTTCCCGCTGCCCGCGTGAGGCTCAAGCTCGACGAGAACCTCCCGCACGACCTCGCTGACGAACTCACCCGGCGGGGCCACGACGTGGACACCGTGCTCGACGAACATCTCGGCGGACGCAAGGACCCCGTCGTCGTCCAGGCCGCCACGGATGACGACCGCATGGTCATCACACTCGACCGAGGTGTCGGCGACATCCGCAGCTTCCCTCCCGGAAGCCACGCAGGTGTCGTCGTGCTCCGCCCTGCGAGCCAGGACCCCGGCTCGATCCTCACGCTGGTCGATCGCCTACTCGATGTCCATGAGCTCAAGGAGTTCAGGCGCTGTGTCGCGATCGTCGAGCCACGGCGCGTGCGCGTCCGTCGACCCGACGACCTTGAGCACCGATAGCCGGGTCGCCTTGCCGCGAGATGCCGTTATGAGCGGACCGAGATGTCCTCGCGCCCTTGTCGACCCGCGCGACGACCACGGCTGCCGTGAGCATCGGGCGGGTGGTCGTTCCCGAGGTGATTGAAACGGCAGGTACAGGCCGTCCGACTGGTGTGCTTGTCTGGCGTCTCGGCCGGCAGGAGGGCGTGCAGCCATGGGTGGCAGGTTCGAGGTCGTGTGCGAGATCGAGCCGCCGACGTCGGCAGATATGGGGATCGTCCGAGAGCAGATCGCGGTGCTTCGTCGTTCGTGCGACGCCTTCCTGGTGCCCGACAGCCATCTGGGAAGAGCGACGGTGTCGTCCGTCGCCGTGGCGCACGAGGTCGCCTACCTCCACGGTCGTGCCGTCGCCTGCCTCAATGCGCGCGACCGCAACCTGCTGGGTTTCCGTCGCGATCTTCTCACGGCGGCCGCCTACGGGGTCGAGGAGCTGCTGTTCGTGTACGGGGACGCGCCCCGTCATGGTGAGCGCAGCGGTCTGACGGTCCGTCAGATGCTCGAGGAGATGCGGTCCACCCACGACGGTGAACGGTTCCGTGTGGGTGTGACCGTCGATGTCACCCGGGACCTGCCCGGCTGGAAGCGCGGTGCACACTTTGCGTTCGCACAGATCTCGTTCGACGAGGGTGCCGTGGTGCGGTGGCGAGATCGGACGGGATTCGAGGGCCAGGTGTACGCCGGTGTCGTCGTGCTCGCGAGCGACAAGATGGCGATCCGTCTCTGTGAGCTCATCCCCGGATTCGAGGTTCCCGATGCCCTTATGGCCGACCTGGCGCGCGATGCCTCGGTCGGGGTGGATCGAGCGATGGAGCAGGTGCTCCGACTACGCGACTCAGGAGCGGTAGACGGCGTTCACCTCATCCCAGCACGCCAGTTCCGTCAGACAGCCGACGCGCTGGAACGCGCCGGTATCTGAAGCCGCCCACCCACACGGCGTCTTACGTCAGGAGTGATGTAACGCCCAATCTGATCACCTTCGTGACGCCTTCGGGGCGGAGCGTTATGGGCTGCTTCGGCCAGATGGCCGGCCGCCCGTAGCCACGGCTGCCGCACGGGTCGAGACCCTGCCCATATCGCACACCGGGACGGTCCGCGAAGACGTGCCTGTATCGGGCGATCTGGAACGGGGGTACGGGCACGGTCGGACCCGACTTTGACACGTCTCGTGTGAAGTGCCTGGTCAGCGGGGTGTGGTGAGGGCGTGTTGGACTACACGGGTGACCGTGCGTGTGGGTGGGGTGGTTAGCGGTGGCGGGGTTGCTGCCAGGGGCGGGTGTCGACGCTGAGCGCGTCGAGGATGGTCTGCTGGAGGGCGTTGCGGCGGGTGACGACCTCGAGCCGGGTGTCGCCGCTGGTGAGGGTGACCTGGCGTACGGCGTCGAGCTCGTCGAGCGCCCGGCGGGCGGTGAGGTGCTGGTGGTCGAGGTCGGGGTCGCGCACGTCGGCGTCGCGCAGCGCGTTGCCGATGAGCGCTTCGATGACTGCGGCGAGCACGCAAACGGCGATGTGGCCGCGCACCCGTTTCTCGGTCCAGTGGTACACGGGGCGCAGGCCCAGGAGGTCTTTGAGCACGCGGAAGCGTGCCTCGACGTTGGCCAGGGAGCGGTAGCAGGCCAGCACGGTCGCGGCGTCGGCGGCGTTGGGATGCAGCGAGGTGGTCAGGATGTAGTGGCCGGCCAGTGTTTCGTCGTAGTCGAGCGCGTCGTGGTCGAAGTCGTAGACGAACCGGGCGTCGCTGGCGGTGTAGGTGAACAGCCGCTTGACCGGCGAGCGGGCGAGGATGCGCTCGGCTGCGGCCACGATGTCGGTGGCGGCTTGCAGCTCGCCGCGGGCCACGCGGGCTTCCAGTGCCAGCAGCTTGCCTTCGGTGGCCTTGATCAGCTGTAGGCGGCGGGTGGTGTCGCGCCGCTCGCGTTCGCCGCTGAACACCACCACGTAGCGGTGGCCGTCGTGGACGGTGTCGCACACCCGGCTGTCGAACGCCTCGACATCGACCCACGCATCGTCGGGCGCGGTGGTGGCGGCGGCCAGCACGGTGGCGACGTCGGCGCGCCGGTGCAGGCGGGTGGCGATCACCCAGTCGCAGCCGGCCTGCTCGATCACCTCGAGGTTGTCGTGGGAGACCAGCCCGCGGTCGGCGACCAGGCACACCCGCCCGACCCCGAACCGGTCCTTGAGGTCGCCCAGCACGCCGGGCAGGGTGGTCACGTCGTTGGTGTTGCCTGCGAACACGTGGTGAGCGATCGGGATGCCGTCGCCGGTGGTCAACAGCCCGACCACCACCTGCGGACGGTCACCGCGGTGGTCGCGCGAGTAGCCGAACGCCTTCGACGGGAACCGCTCGCTGCCACGGGTGTCACCCGCGAAGTAGGTCGAGGTCAGGTCGTAGCAGACCAGCGTGAGGTTGAGGTTGGTCAGGTCGGTCAGCCGCGCGTACAGCCACGTCTCGAGCGCGTCCTTGAGCCCGTGGACGCGGTCCAGCGCCCGGTAGTACTGCTGCAAGCTCGGCAAGCTGAACCCGTCGGGGGCGACCACGTCACGTTCGATCCAGCGTGCGGTCTTGCGCTTGGACGCAGGATCCAGCAGCCGGTTGGCGCACATCGCGAACACCGCGTCGGCCAGCGACCACGACAGACCGGCCTCCTCCGCCGCCCAGGCGAAGAAGTCGCCCAGGCCCAGGCGGTCCCACCATGCGCTCACCGCCGTGATGCCACCGATCGACGGCGCCGACGCGGCCTCGATCGCGCCCGCATCGACGAAGCGGCCTTGGGCGTGAGCGGTCAACGCCCCGATGATCCGGTCCAGCTCACCGGTCTGACGCAGCTTGGACGCCTCACCCAGCCGGAACAGCGTGCGATGACGCGGCCGCCCCTGCTCGTCGCGGTATCCCTCCACCAGCGACAAGTACTCGTACACGCGCTTGCCCCGACGAACGGCCGTTGACTTGATGAACATGCCCGTATCTTCGGCCGAGCACGCCAACGATGCAAGCAACCCAACCTGCGATGTTGCCACTACACATCACGGCTGTCGCCACGCGCTCCGAACGTAGACGCCCGCACAACGGCCCAGAATCGCAAAATCCGCCTCGAACGCCGCCGTGACCCCGGCCCACGTGTCAAAGTCGGGTCGGAGACCGCGCGGATCTCCGATTGCAGGGTCTGGCAACCCGCTCCCCGCTAGGTTACACTCCGCAGTATGACTCACAAGGTAGGACCCAAAGGCCAAGTCGTGATCCCCAAGGAACTGCGTGAGGCGTTGGGGATCGCACCTGGCGACGAGGTCACCTTCTGGCAGGAAGGCGATCACGTCGCCGTCCGACCTGCACGCTCCGACCGGCCACTGCACGGCCGTTACGCCGGTCGGCC
>DASZZX010000057.1:0-11977 GCA_036260415.1 Nitriliruptorales bacterium | reverse complement strand
GGGCGCCGGCTGGCCACCCTGCTCGACCACCGCCACGTTCTCGCGCTGGAACTTCGACCGGTCGACGTTCTCGCCGGGCAGGAACCCGGTGTCGCCCGGATCGACGATGTGCACCCGGCGGAACATCTGGCGCACGATCGTCTCGACGTGCTTGTCGTGGATGGGCACGCCCTGCGACCGGTAGACGTCCTGGACCTCCTGCACCAGGTGCAGCTGCGCCGAGCGGGCGCCGAGCACGTCCAGCAGCTCGTGGGGATCGACCGCGCCCTCGGTCAGCTGCTGACCGATCCGGACCTGGTCGCCGTCCTCGACGCGCAGGCGGGCCCGTCGCGGGACATCGTGTTCGTCCACCTCGTCGCGGCTGCCGACGATGCGCAGCACACGCCCGCGCTCGTCGTCCTCGATCTCGACGCGTCCCGCCACGCTGGCGATCACGGCCTTGCCCCGGGGCGAGCGGGCCTCGAACAACTCGACCACACGCGGCAGACCCTGGGTGATGTCCTCGCCAGCCACGCCGCCGGTGTGGAACGTCCGCATGGTCAGCTGGGTGCCGGGCTCGCCGATCGACTGCGCAGCGATGATCCCGATGGCATCGCCGATGTCGACGAGGTGCCCGGCCGCCAGCGAGCGCCCGTAGCACATCTGGCAGACCCCGAAGTCGGTGTCGCAGGTCAGGACCGAGCGCACCTTGACGACGCGGTCCTCGGGCTGGGGTGGCTGTTCGAGCGGCTGCTCCGTCTCGGGATCGATGCCGCGCAGCAGCACGTGCCGGAGCAGCCGGATCTCAACGTCGGCGACCTCCGCACCGGCGTGGAGCAGGACATCCTCTCGGCCGGGGTAGTGGACGTCGGCGGCGAGCACCCGTCCGTAGAGCGACTGGGAGTCATGCTCGCCGACGGTCACGTCGATCGACCGGGTCGTGCCGCAGTCCTCCTCGCGCACGATCAGGTCCTGGCTGACGTCCACCAGTCGGCGGGTGAGGTACCCCGAGTCGGCGGTCCGCAGGGCCGTGTCGGCCAGCCCCTTGCGGGCACCGTGCGTGGAGATGAAGTACTCCAGCACCGACAGTCCCTCGCGGAAGTTCGACTTGATCGGCCGCGGGATGATCTCGCCCTTCGGGTTGGCCACCAGCCCGCGCATCCCGGAGATCTGACGGATCTGCGTCATGTTCCCGCGGGCCCCGGACGTGGCCATCATGTAGATGGGGTTGAGCGGCCCGAACGACTGCTCCATCCGGTGCGCAACCTCGTTGGTCGCCTCGGTCCAGATCTCGATCAGCTCCTGCCGGCGCTCGTCCGCGGTGATGACGCCGCGCGAGAACTGCTTCTCGACCTTGCTGGCTCTGTCCTCGTAGGCGCCGAGGATCTTCGCCTTGTCGATCGGCGTCTGCACGTCGTCGATCGACACGGTGACGCCGGCGACGGTCGCATACCGGAACCCGATGTCCTTCAGCCCGTCGAGGACCTCCGCGACCTGCCACTGTGGGAACCGGTCGGCGCAGCGGTTGACGATGTCGGCGAGGGTCTTCTTGGTCAGGTTCTCGTTGACGTACGGGAAGTCAGCCGGTAGGCGCTCGTTGAACAATGCGCGGCCAGTGGTCGTCACGACCCGTACCGCGGTGCCCTCTGCCCGGGCCCGCTGCCACGTGTCCTCGTCGACGAGCTCCTCCGGTCGCAGGTCCTCCGGCAGCTCCTTGCCGCGCAGACGCAGCACGACCCAGTCCTGCAGCCGCACCCGCCGGCTGTCCAGCACGTGCTCGATCTCGCCGATCGAGCTGAACGTCGGCAGGGTGGCCGGGTCGATCTCCTCGGCCGGACGGCGCCCGCCGTCGGGTCCCGGAGCGAACGTCAGGTAGTAGGTCCCCAGCACCATGTCCTGGGTCGGGGTGGCCAGCGGCCGCCCCGTCGCCGGGGAGAGGATGTTGTGGCTGGACAGCATCAGGATGCGCGCCTCAGCCTGCGCCTCCGCGGACAGCGGCAGGTGGACCGCCATCTGGTCACCGTCGAAGTCGGCGTTGAAGGCGGTGCACACGAGCGGGTGGATCTGGATGGCCTTGCCCTCGACGAGCACCGGCATGAACGCCTGGATCCCCAGCCGGTGGAGGGTCGGTGCCCGGTTCAGCAGCACCGGGTGGTCGGCGATGACCTCCTCGAGCACGTCCCACACCTGTGGGCGGGCGCGTTCGACCATGCGCTTGGCGGACTTGATGTTCTGTGCGTAGTTGAGGTCCACCAGGCGCTTCATGACGAACGGCTTGAACAGTTCCAGCGCCATCTGCTTGGGGAGCCCGCACTGGTGCAGCTGCAGGCTGGGGCCGACGACGATCACCGACCGGCCGGAGTAGTCGACGCGCTTGCCGAGCAGGTTCTGACGGAAGCGTCCCTGCTTGCCCTTCAGCATGTCGGACAGCGACTTCAGGGGGCGGTTACCTGGGCCGGTGACCGGCCGTCCGCGGCGCCCGTTGTCGAAAAGGGCGTCCACCGCCTCCTGCAGCATGCGCTTCTCGTTGTTGACGATGATCTCGGGTGCGCCCAGATCGAGCAGCCTCTTGAGGCGGTTGTTGCGGTTGATGACCCGCCGGTACAGGTCGTTGAGGTCGGACGTCGCGAAGCGGCCACCGTCGAGCTGCACCATCGGGCGCAGGTCGGGCGGGATGACGGGGATGGCCTCGAGGACCATCGCGGTGGGCTTGTTGCGGGTCGTGCGGAAGGCCTCGACCACCTTGAGACGCTTGATGGCCCGCTGCTTCTTCTGTCCCTTCGAGCTGACGATGACCTCCTTCAGGGACTCCGACTCGCTCTCGAGGTCGTGACGTTCGAGCAGGTCTCGGATCGCCTCGGCTCCCATGCCGCCGGCGAAGTAGTCACCCCAACGGTCACGCATGTCCCGGAACAGGATGTCACGGTCGATCAGCATCTTCGGCTGGAGCCTGCGGAAGGCGTCCAGCATGTCCTCGAGGTGCTTCTTCTCGTCGTCCGCACGCCGGGCGACCGCCTGCAGTTGCTTCTCGATCTCCTTGCGCTCCCGGCGTACCACGTCGGCCTTGGCGCCCTGCCGCTCGAGCTCCTCGAGGGTAACCTCCAGCTGCTCGAGCAGCTCCTGACGGTCTCGTTCGAGCTGCTCGTCGATGAGCTTGCGCTCCTCGTTGACCTCCGCCTCGACCTCGGGCAGCACGTCGTGGCGCTTGTCATCGTCCACCCACGTGATGACGTAGGCGGCGAAGTAGATCACCTTCTCGAGGTCCTTGGGGGACATGTCGAGCAGGTAGCCCAGCCGCGACGGCACGCCCTTGAGGTACCAGATGTGGGTGACCGGGGCGGCGAGCTCGATGTGGCCCATGCGCTCGCGCCGGACCTTGGCCCGCGTCACCTCGACACCGCAGCGCTCGCAGATGATGCCCTTGAACCGGACCCGCTTGTACTTGCCGCAGTAGCACTCCCAGTCCCGGGTGGGACCGAAGATCTTCTCGCAGAAGAGGCCGTCCTTCTCCGGCTTGAGCGTGCGGTAGTTGATGGTCTCCGGCTTCTTGACCTCGCCGTTGGACCACATGCGGATCTGCTGCGCCTCCGCCAGGTTGATGCGTAGCTTCTCGAAGTTGTTCACATCGAACACGTTGCGCCTCTCACGTCAGCTCGTGGGCTCTCAGCGACACGCATGGTTAGCGCTCGTCCGCGGCGGGGCGCTCCGGTCGGGACAGGTCGATCCCCAGCGCCTCGGCCGCGCGGAAGGAGTCCTCGTCGGTCTCGCGCAGTTCGATCTCCTCGCCCGACACACCCAGCACGTCGACGTTGAGCGCCAACGACCGCATCTCCTGCATGAGCACCTTGAACGACTCGGGGATGCCCGGCTCGGGGATGTTCTCGCCCTTGACGATCGCCTCATAGACCTTCACGCGGCCCACCACGTCGTCCGACTTGATCGTGAGCAGCTCCTGGAGGGCATAGGCCGCGCCGTACGCCTCCAGCGCCCACACCTCCATCTCGCCGAAGCGCTGGCCGCCGAACTGGGCCTTCCCGCCCAGCGGCTGTTGGGTGATCATCGAGTACGGCCCGGTGGAGCGCGCGTGGATCTTGTCGTCCACCAGGTGCAGCAGTTTCAGGATGTAGATGTATCCGACCGTGATCGGCGACTCGATCGGCTGGCCGGTGCGGCCGTCGTAGACGATCGCCTTGCCGTCCACGTCGACCAGCTTCACGCCCTGCTCGGTCTCCCGCGTGCCGGCGAGCAGGTCGCGCAGCTCACCCTCGCGGCACCCGTCGAACACCGGCGAGGCGAGCTTCACAGGACCCTGCACGTCCCTGTGCTGGCTGCTCCAGCCCACCTCCTGGAACCATTTCGGGGCGGCCGAGAACTGCCAGCCGTTGCGGGCTGCCCAGCCCAGGTGGGTCTCCAGCACCTGCCCGACGTTCATGCGCGACGGGACCCCGAGCGGGTTGAGGACGATGTCGACCGGGGTGCCGTCGGCCAGGAACGGCATGTCCTCGACGGGGAGGATCTTGGAGATCACCCCCTTGTTGCCGTGCCGGCCGGCGAGCTTGTCTCCCTCGGCGAGCTTGCGCTTCTGCGCGACGAAGACCCGCACGAGGTCGTTGACCCCCGGCGGCAGTTCGTCGCCGGACGCGCGACTGAAGCGCATGACGGCGATGACGATGCCGCCCTCGCCGTGCGGCACCTTCAGCGAGGTATCGCGCACCTCTCGGGCCTTCTCGCCGAAGATGGCCCGCAGCAGCCGCTCCTCGGGCGTCAGCTCGGTCTCGCCCTTCGGGGTCACCTTGCCCACCAGGATGTCACCGGGCTGCACCTCCGCCCCGATGCGGATGATCCCCTCGTCATCGAGGTTGGCGAGCACCTCCTCCGACACGTTGGGGATGTCGCGGGTGATCTCCTCGGGGCCGAGCTTGGTCTCGCGCGCGTCGACCTCGTACTGCTCGATGTGGATCGAGGTCATCTCGTCCTCGCGGACCAGCCGCGAGGAGACGATGATCGCGTCCTCGTAGTTGAAGCCCTCCCACGACATGAACGCGACCAGGAGGTTCTTGCCCAGTGCCAGTTCGCCGCGGTCCGTGGAGGGACCGTCGGCGAGCACGTCGCCCGCGACGACGTGCTGGCCCTCGGTGACGATGGGCCGCTGGTTGAAGCAGGTCCCCTGGTTGGTGCGCTGGAACTTGCGCAGGTCATAGCGGTCGAGTCCACCGTCGTCGGTCTTGACGTACAGGTGGTCGGCGGCGACCTCCACGACCACGCCGGGATTGCTCGCCAGCACGACGTCGCCCGCGTTACGGGCGGTCTTGTCCTCGATGCCGGTCCCGACCAGCGGCGCCTCCGTCTTGACGAGCGGGACCGCCTGGCGCTGCATGTTGGCGCCCATCAACGCCCGGTTGGCGTCGTCGTGCTCGAGGAAGGGGATCAGAGCTGCGCCGATCGACACGATCTGCCGGGGGCTGACGTCCATGTAGTCGACCTGCTCCGGCGGCACCTCGCGGACCTCGCCGTTCTTGGCCCGCACCAGCACGGCCTCGTTGACGAACCGGCCGCTCCCATCCACCGGGGCGTTCGCCTGGGCGATGATGTAGCGGTCCTCGAGGTCGGCGGTGAGGTAGTCGATCGTGTCGGTGACCCGCCCGTCGACGACCTTGCGGTACGGCGTCTCGATGAACCCGAACTCGTTGATGCGTGCGTAGGAGGCCAGCGACCCGATCAGCCCGATGTTGGGCCCCTCGGGGGTCTCGATCGGGCACATCCGCCCGTAATGCGACGGGTGGACGTCGCGCACCTCGAACCCGGCACGCTCGCGCGATAGACCGCCTGGGCCGAGCGCGTTGAGGCGGCGCTTGTGGGTCAGCCCGGCCAGCGGGTTGGTCTGGTCCATGAACTGTGACAGCTGCGAGGTCCCGAAGAACTCGCGGATGGCCGAGACGACCGGGCGGATGTTGATCAGGGTCTGGGGCGTGATGGCCTCGAGGTCCTGCGTCGTCATGCGCTCGCGGACGACGCGTTCCATGCGCGACAGGCCGATGCGGACCTGGTTCTGGATCAGTTCCCCGACCGACCGCAGGCGCCGGTTACCGAAGTGGTCGATGTCGTCGACGTCGTAGCTCTCGGTGCCGGCGTGGAGCTTGACCAGGTAGGAGAGCGTGGCGAGGAGGTCCTCCTTGGTGAGCACGTGCCCCTGGGGCGGTGTCACCCCGACGGCGGCGTACTCGTCGCCGAGCTTCTTGTTGACCTTGTAGCGACCGACCCGGGCGAGGTCGTAGCGCTTGGCGTTGAAGAACATGTTGATCAGGAGATTGCCGGCCTGTTCGGCGCTCGGTGGTTCGCCGGGGCGAAGCTTCTTGTAGATCTCCTCCAGGGCCTCGGCCGGGGTCGGGACGGTCTTGTCCTTCCCCAGGGTGAGCGCGATCGACTCGGCGCCGCCGAAGAACTCGAGGATCTCCTCGTTGGGAACCTGGGTCTCCAGCACCTCGCGGGGGGCCAGCTCGTACTGGCCGCCTTCGGTCCGCACGATGGCCTTCAGCGCCCGGTAGAACACCGTGATGTGCTGCTTGCGCTTGCGGTCCACCCGGACGCCGACCAGGTCCCGCTTGTCGACCTCGAACTCCAGCCACGCACCACGGGCGGGGATGACCTTGCAGCCGAAAACGTCACGGCCGGTCGTCTTGTCGATCGACGTGTCGAAGTAGACGCCGGGCGAGCGCACCAGCTGCGACACCACGACGCGTTCGGTGCCGTTGACGATGAACGTGCCCTTCTCGGTCATGACCGGGAAGTCGCCCATGAAGACGGTCTGTCGCTTGATCTCGCCGGTCTCGAGGTTCGTGAACTCCGCGGTGACGAACAGCGGAGCGGCGTAGGTGATGTCCTTCTCCTTGCACTCCGCCTCTGAGAACTTCGGCTCCTCGAAGCGGTGCTCCGAGAAGGACAGGGCCATCTTCGCCTGGGAGTCCTCGATCGGGGAGATCTCGTCGAACACCTCCCCGAGGCCCGCCTCGAGGAGCCAGCGGAACGAGTCGCGCTGGATCGACAGGAGATCGAGTTCTTTGAGCGGCAAGGACTCGGCGAGCTTGGAGAAGCTCAGACGCTCATCGACGGCAACTGGAGCCAAGGGTTCCTCCTGACGGGCTGGGACGATCAGGATGGTCACCGGCGGGCCCGAGGCTCACACGCCCGAGGGTCCCCGTCGGCCGCCGGTGCGATCCTCGCGGTACGCGCCGGCGTCGTGCGGTCACCCGGTCCGAGGGGCGGAGACGCGGGCAGGGTGAAGTCCGGACCGCGGCCAAAGGGCAGGGCCACGGCCCGGGAACAGTCGCTCCATCAGGTGAGGGTCTCCCCCGTGTCGGGTGCGACGGCGATCACTCGGTGCGAGACGGGCCCTCGTTCGTGACACGACGGAGACACCCGTGGCGGCATCGCGTGGCACCGTGGTGGACCGTGACGAGGGCGACCGGCGAGTATACGGCCGTGCGAGGTGCCCGTCAAGCACCACCTCGCCGTGCGGTCGGCTCGTCACGGCCAGGGACGAGGCCGGATCGGCCGGGGACCGGGGCTGAGTGAGGTCGGCCGGCCGCCGGTCGACTACTGCACCTCCACGGACGCGCCGGCCGCCTCCAGCTTCTCCCGCGCCTCGTCAGCCTGCTCGCGCGAGACGCCCTCCAGCACCGCCTTCGGGGCGGCCTCCACCAGATCCTTGGCCTCCTTCAGACCCAGGTTGGTGAGCCCACGGACCTCCTTGATGACCTGGATCTTCTTGTCGCCGGCACCGGTCAGCACGACGTCGAACTCGGTCTTCTCCTCGGCGGCGGGGGCCTCGGCGCCCGGCGCGCCAGCTGCCGTCGGCGCGGCCACCGCCACAGGGGCGGCAGCGGTGACGTCGAAAGTCTCCTCGAACTTCTTGACGAGGTCCGACAGCTCCAGGAGTGTCAGCTCCTTGAAGCCCTCGATCAGCTCGTCGGTGGTCAGCTTCGCCATGGTGGTCCTCCATCGGTCCGGTGCGAGCCGGAGGTCGGTTGGTGGTGTCGGTCGTCGCGGACCGGTCGGTCCCTCACCGGTCGTGCTCGGAACTCCCCTCGTTGGCGTCCTCGTCGGTCGCCTCGTCGCCGGAGACGGCCTCGGCGACGGACTCCACACCCCTGCTCACGGCGCTGCCGAGCGCCTCCGCGGCGGCCCCCACCGCGTCGCCAGCGGTACGGGCGGCGTCGGCGACGGTCGACCCGACCACCTCGGCGGCGTCAGCCACCGCCTCGACGGTGCCGGGCATGTCCTCGTCGCCCGCAGCCGCCTCGCCGCCGTCGACCGTTGGCGTCCCTCCCGCATCCTCGGAGGATGGCGCGTCGGCGCTCCCCGCCGCCGGCGCGCTCGGGGCACCCTCGGAGTTCTCGCCGCCCGACGGGTCCTGCTCCTCCAGTGTCGCGGCCTCTGGGCTTTCTGGAGACGCGGGCGGAGACCCGGCCGCTGCCTCTCCTTCGCCGGCGCCCACGGCAAGCTGGACGCCCTCGTCCTCGAGGGCCTGCAGCAGCCGAGCCATCTTCGACAGTGGCGCCTGCAACAGGTTGGCGGTGCCAGCCAGCAGCGCGTGCATCAGACTGGCGAACCGGGCGAGCAGCTCCTCCCGGGTGGCCAGGTCCGCCAGCCGGTCGGCGGTCTCAGCGTCCACCACCCGGCCATCGAGGATGGCACCCTTCACCGCCAGCTGAGGATGGTCGCGGGCGAACTGGCGTAGAGCCTTCGCCGGACCGACCGGCTCGTCCTCGCAGATGGTGAGTGCGGTCGGACCGGTGAACACCTCGTCCAACGAGTCGAATCCGGCGTCCTGCGCGGCGATGCGCGCCAGCGTGTTCTTCACGACCACGTAGCGGGCACCGGCTTCGCGCAACCTGGCACGCAGCTCCGCCAGGTCGGCGACGGTCAGTCCGCGGTACTCGGTGAACAGGGTGGCGGGGTACGTCGACAGGTCGTGTCGGACCTGCTCGACGACCGCGACCTTCTCCGGTCTCGCCACTCGTCGGCCTCCTCGCTGCCGCGCAGAGCCGCTGGGCGCGAGAACGCCCTCCGCGGACGCAGAGGGCGCTGGCGAGAGACGGCGTGGGCCGTCGGATCCGCCTGCGTGGGCCGGGCCCGGGGGCCGCCTTCGATCCCGTCAGCCGGGATGACCGCGCGGTCTGCGGCGTGCGGCGTCAGGCTACGGAGGCCCGGTCGGACGGTCAAACGGTCCTCGCCGTCCCCGCTGTCCGGTGCGCCCGATGGCGGCAGGGTGATCGACCGCGGGCGGCGGTCGGTGCGAAGCCGCCCTCAGGACGCCGCCGCCTCCAGGTCGTCCTCGAACAGGTCACGGGTCCGCGCCGGATCGACGCGGATGCCCGGTCCCATGGTCGTCGACACGGTGATGTTGCGCATGTAGCGGCCCTTGGCCGACGCGGGGCGCTGGCGCAGCAGCTCGTCGAACACCGCCTGGTAGTTCTCCAGCAGCTGGTCGGTCGTGAACGACGCCTTGCCGATCACCGCGTGGACGTTGCCCTGACGGTCGGTGCGGTACTCGATCTTGCCGGCCTTGACCTCCTGCACAGCCTTGGCCACGTCCATGGTGACCGTGCCTGACTTCGGGTTGGGCATCAGGCCGCGTGGCCCGAGCAACTTCCCCAACCGGCCGAGCTTGCCCATCTGATCGGGCGTCGCGATGACCGTGTCGAGCTCGTCGATCAGCTCGCCCTTGCTGAGCTGTTCGATCACGTCGTCCCCGCCCACGATGTCGGCGCCGGCCTCCCGCGCCTCGGTCGCCTTCTCGCCGACAGCGATGACCGCGACGCTGACCGGCCGGCCGGTGCCGTGGGGCAGGACCACCGCCCCGCGCACCATCTGGTCGGCCTTGCGCGGGTCGACGCCCAGTCGGAAGGCCACGTTGACGGTTGGATCGAAGCCGACGTTGGCGACGTCCTTGGTGAGCGTGAGGGCCCTCCGCGGCCCGTACGCGCGGGTGCGATCCACACGCTCGAGCGCCGCCCGGTAGCGCTTGCCTCGCTTCGGCATCCTCTTCTCCTCCGTGCGACCGCGGCGCGTCCCACCACACTCGGTCGTCGGTTCAGCCCTCGACGACGATACCCATCGACCGTGCGGTGCCCTCGATGATGCGCATCGCCCCTTCCAGGTCGACCGCGTTGAGGTCGGCCATCTTGCGTTCCGCGATCTCCTGGACCTTGTCACGACCGATCCTGGCGACCGGGAGCTGGGGCGTCCCGGCCCCCTTGTCGATGCCGGCCGCCTTCAGCAGCAGCTGCGCGGCTGGCGGCGTCTTGGTGATGAAGGTGAACGAGCGGTCCTCGAAGACGGTGATCTCCACCGGCACGATGTCGCCCTGCTGGGCGCTGGTGCGCTCGTTGAACGTCTTGCAGAACTCCATGATGTTCACACCGTGCTGGCCCAGCGCGGGCCCGACCGGAGGCGCCGGCGTCGCCTGTCCCGCGGGGATCTGCAGCTTGACCTGGCCCAGGACCTTCTTCGCCATCTGGTCGACTTTCGCTGGTCGCGGTCGTGCGGGCCGTTGGGGTGGTCGCGCCACCGGAGCCCGTGGATCGAGCGGCCTAGAGCTTGGCCACCTGGTCGAAGCCGAGCTCGACCGGGGTCTCGCGCCCGAAGATGGACACGAGCACCTTGAGCTTGTGCTGATCGAGGTTGATCTCGGCGATGGTGCCGGTGAAGTCGGCGAAGGGCCCGGAGGTGACCCGCACGGTCTCCTCCACGTCGAGGTCGATCTCGGCGGCCGGCTCGACGACATCTTCGACCTCCTTCTCGACCTCCGGTCGGTACTCCGTCGGCAAGTGCAGGATCTCGCCGACCTCCCGGATGGACAGCGGCAGCGGCTCCGACCCCTGGGTGCCCACGAAGCCGGTGATCGCGGGCGTGTTGCGCACCACCCCCCAGGTCTCCTTGTCCATCTCCATGCGGACCAGGACGTACCCGGGGAACACCTTCTTCTGCACGACCTGCTTCTTGCCCTTCTTGAACTCGGTGACCTCCTCGGTGGGGATGACCACCTCGTAGATGCGGTCCTCCAGCCCCAGCGCCTTGATGCGGCTCTCGAGGTTGTCACGCACCCGTTGCTCGTACCCCGAGTAGGTGTGCACGACGTACCAGTCGCCGGGCAGCCGCATCAACTCACGTCGGTCGCGCACATCGCCGACGCTCCGCGGCACGATCCGGGTCTCGAGGAGGGTCTCGTCGCCAGGTACCTCCTCGCCGGCAGCGGCCTCCTCCGGCGATGCGGCGTCCGTGGTGATCACAGCCACCTCGCCGGGTGCCTCCACCGCACCCGCCGGCGGGCCGCTCGCCAACTGCCTCCGCAGAGGCGCGGTCACCTCATCGGCCGAGGCATCGGCGCCAGCCAGGCCCAGCAGCTCGTCCAGATCGTCGCGCGCCGCATCCGTGTCGGTGGTGGGGGCGGCGGGGTCGGCCGGCTGCGCCGCGGCGGCCTGGTCGGCCGGCTGCTCCGGCTCGTCGGGCTCCAACTCGGACGGCGGGGCGGGCGTGACCGCCTCGGCGCCGCCGGCGGGGCGCGGGTCGGCGCCCACGTCGGGATCCTCTGGCGTGGGGAGGGCGTCGCCGGGCGGGACCGTCCCCGACCGGTCACCAGGCACCGCAGCAGCGTCCGGGACATCGCCGGTGGTCACCACGTCGCGATCGGTCACCGGCACGGACGGCGCCAGCTCCCTTGGCGGCAGCGCCTCGGCGAGATCGTCCGTGTGCTCCTCCGCGGTCAGCTCCGGCGCGTCGGTCGGTGCCGCCCGCTCCGTCGCGAGCTCGCGGTCGGAGGAGTGCTCGCCAGCCTCCTGCGTGACCTGCTCCACGCCGGCATCGTCCGACTCCCCGGTGGAGGGCAGGTCCTCCGGATCGGCCCGGAAAGGCTGCTGGAGATGATCGCTCATCGCTGGTCAGCTCCCGAAGAGGGTGAACACGAAGCGGCCGAACACGAAGTCCATGGCGAACACGA
>DASZZX010000056.1:0-9516 GCA_036260415.1 Nitriliruptorales bacterium | reverse complement strand
GTGCGTGGTGGTGGTCATCGGTGACCGCGGGGACGCACGATCCAGATCCCTGACGGACGCGACGGGTCGCGGGAGTGTCAGCGGAGGCGGACGGGAATCGAACCCGCCAGGGGGCTCAGCACCCCCTCAACGGTTTTGAAGACCGCGGGGCCCACCAGGAACCCAGACGCCTCCCTGCGCCGGCGCCCCGGCGCGGGTGCGAGCGTACCGCCGCGTGCTACAGGCTCCGGCCGTCAGTCCGCCGCAGCGTCTGGCTCTCGCGGCGTCGGGTGCGCCGGCAACGCGAGCAGCGCCGCTGGCGGTCGGCGTCCGAGCCGGTCTCGCACACCACACGTCGACCGCACGCACACCGGAAGCCCACATGGGCTGCCTGTCCCACTGGCCGTCCTCCCCCGAGTGGGCCCGTCTGCAAGGTACGCCATCGCACGCGTCGCGCCACTCATCCGGCACACATCGTGTGGACATCCCGCTCGTGGGGGTGCCGCCGCAGCAACGGGCGGGTGACGGCTCAGTTCCCGGACGGCGCCCCGTCGCCCACCGGCCCGCCCTCCTCTCCCGCCCGGATGGCACCTGCCCGAGCAGCGAGCTCCTCCAGCAGGACGGTCTCCGCCAGGCAGGCACGGGAGAAGTCGCCGAGATGCAGCGATTCGTCCTCCCCGTGGGCGTTGGTCGACGGGTCCTCGATGCCGGTGAGCAGGCACGGGGCGCCGCCGAACGCCTGACTGAACGGCACCACGAAGGGGATCGAGCCGCCGCACCCGATCAGTGCCGGCTCGGTGCCGAAGGCCGAGCGCAGCGCCGCGATGCCGGCCTCGAACGCCGGCCCGCGCGGGTCGGTGACCCAGGGTTGGCCCCCGTGGCCGGGGTGGGTCTCGACGTGCAGGTTGAAGGGCACGTTGTCGTGGAGGTGCTGCTCGACGAGTGCGGCGGCGCGGCCGGGGCTCTGACCCGGTGCGAGCCGGATCGACACCTTCGCGCTCGCCTCTGCCAGCAAGGTGTTCGAGGCCTCCCGCAGGCTGGGGACGTCCATGCCGATCACCGTGACCGTGGGCTGCATCCAGATGCGCTCGAGCACCGAGCGTTCGGGGTCACCCGTCCACTCCACGCCGGGGAGGACCCGGGCCTCGGTGCGCAGCTGAACGGGGTCCGCGTCGAGCGCGTCCAGTCGTTTCCGCTCGTCGTCCGTGACGGGGCGCACATCATCGAAGAGGCCCGCAACGGCCGGCCGGCCACGCTCGTCGGTGAGAGTCGCCAACGCTTTCAGCAGGCCGGTGAGCGCGTCGGGGATGGGCCCGCCCCACATGCCGGAGTGGATCGGCTGCTCCAGCGCGCGCACGGTCACGTACACCTCGGCCAGGCCCCGCAGGCTGTAGGTCAGCGCCGGCACCCCCACCTTCCAGTTGGTGGCGTCGGTCAGCACGATCACATCCGCGCGCAGGGTGTCCGCGTGGCGGCGGAGGAACTCGCCCAGATGCGGAGATCCGATCTCCTCCTCGCCCTCGATCACCACCTTGACGTCGACCGGCAGCCCTCCGCGGGCGTCCAGCCAGGCGCGCACCGCCGCGACGTGCACGAGGATCCCGGCCTTGTCGTCGGCGGTGCCCCGCCCGTACAGCCGGCCATCCCGGACCGTGGGTTCGAAGGGAGGTGAGTGCCAGCGATCAGGCGTACCCACCGGCTGCACGTCGTGGTGGGCGTACAGCAGGACGGTCACCGCGTCGTCACCAGGGTTCGCCAGGGAGGTGGTCGAGGCCACACGCCGATCCCCGGGGCCCAGCTCCACAGCTCGGCGCCACTCTCCGTACACGTAGGGGTGGGCGCCGTCGACCTCCAGCAGACGCACGTCCTCGAGCCCCGCGCCGCGTAGCAGGCGAGCGGTGAGGTCGGCGGAGCGCCGCACCTGGGCGGGATCGTGCCCGTCCGCTGACACGGAGGGGATGCGTACCAGATCGCCGAGCGCGGCCAGCCGCTCCTCATCGCGTGCGAGCACCGCCTGTGCCACGTCGTCGAGGTGGTCGGGCCAGGTGCGATCGGGCACCGCGGTCCTCCCGGTCGTCGGACAGGTGACGGCTCGGGAGTCAAGCCGACTGCCCGGGCGGGGGCCAGCGGCGGCCCGGCCGTCGAGCCGCCGCAAACCGCCCCGCCCGCCGTCCACAAGCGAACTGCGCTGTCCATGGTCTTATCCACCGTCATTGCACCGCGGCGTCCACAGGCCGCGGTCGCCTGACCGGGCCAGCAGCGCGCAGGTTGTCCCCAGCCCCCTGTGGACGTTGGGGACAAAGCTGGCAGACGGTGACTGGCGTCTCGTGGATGACCAGGACCTTGGTCCCGGCCTCCCAGAGCCCTGTGGGAGGCCGGTCGCTGTCGGTGGTCGACGGACCTCGCTCCGATATGGCGACGGGTCCGTCTCGTGCCGTCGGGCCGGTGTCGGAGCTGACGATGGTTCGGGCAGGCTGGCGGCCGCTGGTCCGGCGAGCAGGCGTCGGGGGGCCGCTGGTCGCCGTGCGGTCAACGGGCCGCGATGTGCCCGGCACGAGCGGTCCCGACGGTGAGGGCCCTGTCGCGAGCGTCAGTGGTGGCTGGTGCCTCTGCGCCTCTGGGATCTCGCCTGCACCACTTGGCACGACCCGTGCGCCCGTACTGCCGGTCGCCGAGCGGACCACCACGACGCGGTCGCCGAGCAGCCACCACGACGCGGCCACGGCACCGACGGTCTTGCCGACGGCGGGTGACGCTGCGACCGGACGCGGACGCCCGCCAACGCCCGCGTGGCCTATCCTCTCGGCTCCCTGGCGGAACGTCCGACGAAGGGTGCGGAGGCACGATGGGGCGCGCGCTGGATCGCTGGAACGAGCTGATGAAGGCCTGGGAGGCCAACGACTTCGACGCGATCGAGGACATGTACACGACCGACGCGGTCTACTACGAGCCGTACAACCCGCCCCACAACGGCAACCTGCTCACGGTCGCTTACCTCAAGGACTTCCTGGGCAGCAAGACCGACCTGCAGGTCAACATGAAGCGCGTCTTGGAGCAAGAGGAGGAGGGTCGGGCAGCGGCGGAGTGGACCGTGTCGTACACAGCCGCCGGGCGGCGCTGGAACTCCTTACCACGCGCGTCGTTCATCGACGTGGACGAGCAGGGTCGCATCACCTACCACCGCGACTACACCTGAGGCGCCGCCGTCGTGCCGCTGCACGAGCGCGACCTCGACCCTGATCCGTTCCAACAGTTCGCGACCTGGTACGCCGCCGCGCAGGTGGCCTACCCGGACGCCATGGCACTGGCGACCGCGACACCGGACGGGCGCCCCTCGGCTCGGATGGTGCTGTTGAAGGGCCACGGACCGGCCGGGTTCGTCTTCTACACCGACACCGAGAGCCGCAAGGGACGCGAGCTGGCCGCCAACCCGCACGCGGCGCTGCTGTTCCATTGGGACGAGCGGCAGGTCCGCATCGAGGGTCGCGTCGAGACGGTCACCGCGGCCGCGGCCGATGACTACTGGCGCACCCGGCCGCTCGGCAGCCGCCTGTCCGCGGTGGCCTCCCGCCAGAGCCAATCGGTGCCCAACCGGCGCTGGCTGGAGGAGGAGGTGGCACGCGTACGGGGCGAGCACGGCGACGACCCGGCCCGCCCCGCACGCTGGGGCGGCTACCGGCTGGTGGCCGACGTGCTGGAGTTCTGGCAGCACGGGGAGGACCGCCTCCACGACCGCTTCCGGTATGAGCGGGTCGGCGATGCGTGGCGGCGCCAGCGCCTGTCACCCTGAGCCGGATCGGGGGTCGAGCCGCCGGGCACGAACCGGGGCGCCGGCGCCTGTCACCCTGAGGCGGATCGGCGCGCCGCCGGCACGGACCGGGGCGCCGGCGCCTGTCACCCTGAGGCGGATCGGGGGCGCGCCGCCGGCACGGACCGGGCCCGCCGGCGCTTGTCACCCTGACGCGGTCGGGGGTCGAGCCGCCGGGCACGGATCGGGGCGCCCGCGCCTGGCACCATGAGGTCGATCGAAGGCACGCCGGCTCGGGCACTGGCGCCAGCCCAGTCCCGGCGTCACCCGACCGCGGCGACGTCGTGGTCGGGTTCGCGGCGCGACAGGTACCACGCGGCGGCGCCGGCGACCGCGGCCACGCCCAGCCCCACCAGCATCGTGGAGGTCGACGGGGGGTTCGGCAGCCGGCTGCGTAGCGTCACCGGGGAGTGGAAGTCGCGCACCTCCCACCCCATCGCGCGGGCGGCGGCGCGCAGCTCACGGTCGGGGTTGACGACCACGGGGTGACCCACCACTGCGAGCATCGGAAGGTCGGTGATGGAGTCCGAGTACGCGTAGCACGCGGACGCGTCGTAGCCGCGTGCCTCGACGATCTGACGGATCGCGGTCGCCTTGTGGGGTCCGTAGGCGTAGAACTCCAGCGTGCCGTCGAAGCGACCCTGGTCGTCCACGCGCGCCCGGGTCGCGACGACGTCGGGGATGTCGAGGTGGTCGGCGATCGGGCGCACGATCTCCTCGCCGGACGACGACACCAGCCACAGGTCGCGCGACGCCGCGCGGTGCTCGTCGAACAGCTCCAGCGCCTCCTTGTACACGACCGGGACGATGACCTCCTCCAAGGTCTCACGGACGATGCGCGCCACCCGTTCGGCCTCCCATCCGCGGGTGAGCTCGAGCAGCGCCAGCCGCATCGACTCCATCTTCTCGTGGTCGGCCCCGTGCAGGGTGTAGACCATCTGCACGTACATGCTCTTCAGCAGCGTGGACGCTCCCAGCAGGCCGTCGCGGTAGAGCTCGCGCCCGAACGCGAGCACCGACGAGCGCGCCAGGATGGTCTTGTCCAGGTCGAAGAAGGCGGCGGCGACGCTGCCCGTGCTGCTCCTGACGACGCGCTCGACCACGTGGTCGGGGAGGCGGTCGGGCGTCTCTTGAACGAGGCGCTCGGCCGTCTCGGACTTGCTCGCGGTCGGCAGCGTGAGCCCGTCCGTTCCGGGACGGGCCACCTCGTCGTCCATGCGCGCGAGGATAGCCCCGGTCATTGGCTGTCCACAGGGCTTCGCAAGTCGGAGAAGCGCTGCTCCGCGCCCGCGTCTACGGTGCGGTCGGGGCGGGGTGGACCCGGGAGCGTCGCGATGTCCCCGCCCTCGAGCACCGACGGGCTGCCGGTCGCGCTGCACGTGGCCGGGCCGCTCGCCGGGTCGGTCCGGCGGTGGGTCGAGGGTCACGCCGGCTGGCAGGCGGTGGACGCGGCCGGCGCCGCACTGGTTCCTCCTCGGCTCGTTCTCCTCGACGTCGCCGCGGCGTCCGCGGCGGGACCCGATACGGCGACGTTCCACGGCCTGCCCGCCGTGCTCCTGGTCACCGCCGAGGACCCGCCCGACTCGGCGGCACGCGCCGGCGCGGCGGCAGCGGCGGTGCTGCGCTGGCCCGACGACCGTGCGCGGCTGCCGCAGATCGCGGCGTCCCTCACCAGCCCGGGGCGAGCACCGCAGGGCGGGCAGGTCCTGCGGATCGGCGGCGCCGCGGGCGGAGTGGGGAGCACCACCGTGGCTCTCGCGCTGGGCGGTCTCGCCGCGTGGCAGGGGCGGCGAACCGTCGTCGTGACGCACGACGGTGCGCCCGCGGGCGTCGTGGGGCGGGCGGTCGCCGACGGCGACCTGACCGGCGTCCCGCTGTGGGAGGCCGCAACGCCGGTGGCGGGCGTGCGCGGGTTGCGCGTCGTGAGGCCCGCGGTGCGGCCCCTGCTGCGGCCTGGTGACGCGGCCCTGGACCCGGGCGGGGCGCACCTGGTGGTGCACGACGTGGGGGTGGCGGATGACGTCGACGTGCTCGTGCTGCGGCGCGACCGCGCGAGCCTTCACGCGCTCGCCCGCACGACCGCCGCGGTCGCGGTGGTGATCGCCGTCGGACCGGCCGGCGCCCGGGCCCTGCGCGTCGCGGCCGCGGGGCGACGACTGGTCCAACTGCCGCTGTCAGAGCGGGTGGCCCGGGCCGGACTCGCGTGCCGGGTCCCGGCCGGGCTGCCGGGAGCCTGGCTGCGGGGCCTGGCTCCTTTGCTCCTGGGAGGCCGGGCGTGAGCAGCCCGGGCACCGCCACGGCTCCCGCGAGGCATGGCGTGAGCGGCGCGGGCACCGCCGCGCCGCCAGTGGATGCGGCGTTGCGCGAGGCTGTCGCCGCCCGCGTCGTCGAGGAGGTCGCAGTGGCCGGCGCTCCCCCCGACCGCTCGGCCTTGCGCGTGGCGGTGGCCCGCGCGCTCGCGGCCGAGGGTGTGGTGGTGTCCCCGACCCGCTGGGCGCGGCTCGTCCGCGACCTGGTCGACGAGCTCGGCGGGCTGGGACCGCTGGAGGCGCTCCTGCGCGACCCGACCGTCACCGACGTGATGGTCAACGGTCCGGCGGACGTGTGGGTCGAGCGCGGGGGAGCGCTCGAGCGCACCGACGTGACGTTCGCCGACGAGGCCCACGTCGTGGCCATGCTGGGCCGCGTCCTGGGGCCGCTGGGCGTGCGGCTCGATCGTGGCCATCCGTGGACGGACGCGGTCCTGCCCGGAGGGGTGCGCCTGCACGCGCTGCTACCGCCGCTGGCACCTGCGCCGACTGTGACGCTGCGCCGGGTCCCGCCCGTCGTGCCCAGCTGGGACGACCTGGCCGCGTCCGGCGCCGTCCCCGTCGATGCGGCCGCGACGGTGCGTGCGGCGGTGCGGGACCGTCGCAACCTGGTCGTGTGCGGCCGCGCGGGGGTCGGCAAGACCACGCTGCTGTCGCGGCTGCTGGCCGACGTGGGCGGGGACCGTGTCATCCTCATCGAGGACGCCCCCGAGCTCACCGCGCCCGCCGCCCACGTCGTCCCCCTGCAGGTACGCCCGCCCAGCCCCGACGGGGCGGGTGGGGTGGACGTCGCCACCCTCGTCCGTAACGCGCTGCGCATGCGCCCCGACCGGCTGGTCGTCGGCGAGGTCCGCGGTCACGAGGTCGCCGACGTCCTGCAAGCGATGAACACCGGTCACGCCGGCAGCATGTGCACCGTCCACGCCAATGGTGCCACCGACGCGCTGGTGCGGCTGGAAGGCATGGCGCTGCTCGCGGGCGTGCCCGCAGCCGCGGCCCGTGCCCAGCTGGCCACCGCAGTCGACCTCGTCCTCTGGATGGACCGCGACGCCGCCGGAGGGCGGCGCCTGGCCGAGGTGGTCGCGGTCGACGCGGTGCGAGGGCTCCCGCGCCCCCGGACGATCTGGGCACACCCCGGGGGCGACCCGCTGAGCGGCGCTCCGCAGCAGTCCCGGGAGGGGGGCTGCCCGGAGCCGCGCGCGTCCACGACGACGCAGGTGGACGCGTGAACCCGGTCGGCGCCGCGGCGCGCGTCCACGACCAAGGTGGACGCGTGAGCGCGGTCGACGCCGCCGCGGAGCGGTCGCTGGTCGATCTGCGCAGCCGCGCCCTCGTCGGGGCGCCGTTGCCCCTGCCGCAGCGGCTCCCAGCCCGCGTGGGGCGGGCACTCCACGTGGCGACCACGGCCGGGGCGCCTGCCATCCCCGCGCTCGACGCTGCCCTGGCCGCTCGCGCCGACACCGCCCGGCGCGAGCGGGCACTGCACGTCGCCACGTCGCAGGCTCGGGCGGTGACCGCTGGCCTCGTGGCCCTGCCGGTCTTCGGGCTGGTCGGGGTCGGCCGGTTGCTGGGAGAGCCGCTGTGGCGCTTCTACCTGACGACGACCGGGATGGTGGTGGGCACGGCCGCCGCGGCGTTGCTCGCCGGCGGGGTCCTGCTCGCGCGCGCCCTGGTGCGCCGGGTGGCGCGCGGTCGCCGCCCCGTGCCGACCGCTGCGACCGTCGCCGCGGTCGTCGCCCCGCTGCTGGTGCTGGCCGGGCCGATCGCTGCCGCGCTGGGCGCAGCCACCGCAGCCGTCTGGGGCTCGCAGCGCCCCCGCCCGTCGCACCCCGCCCGCATCGACCTCGACGAGATCGCCGACCTCGTCGCGACCGCCCTCGCCGGGGGCCTGTCGCCTGCCGCGGCGCTGCGTGCCACCGCCCGGACGCGCCGCGATCTGGCCGGCGACCTGCGGCGCGCCGCCGCCGCGCTCGAGCTGGACGCGACCGTCACCCTCGACCCCGGTGTGGACCGCGTCGTCGCCACGCTCCGCACCGCGGTGACCTGGGGCGCTCCCGCCGTGCCCGCTCTGCGCCGCCTCGCCGCCGATCTCCGCGCCGAGGAGCTCGCCCGCTCGCTGGCGGCGGTGGAGCGGCTGCCGGCGCTGCTGGTCTTCCCCACCGCGCTGTGCCTGCTGCCCGCCTCGCTCCTGCTCGTCGGCGCCCCGCTGGTCGCCGTCGGGCTCGAGGTGGTCGCCGGCACCTGACCCCAGAGGAGGAAGCGTGCACGCCACCCCGACCATCCCACCCGGCCGGCTGGCCGACGATCGTGGGTCCCTCGTCACCGAGTACGGGCTCCTGGCGATCGTGGGAGCCACGATCGCGTCCCTCGTCGTCAAGTGGGCCAGCAACGGTGCGATCTGGCGGCTGTTCGACGCCGTCACCGCCAAGGTCCACGTGCTGCTGGGCGCTTGAGTCGTCCCGCGGCGGGCAGCGCCGCCGCGCCGGCGCGGTCGCCCCGGGTCGAGGCGGGTTCGCTCAGCCTCGAGCTCGCGCTGACCGTGCCGGCGCTCTTCCTGCTGTTGCTGCTGGTCCTGCACGGCGCCGTGTACGCACGCGACGCGCTGCTGGTGCAGGCGGCCGCGCAGCGGGGGGCCCGCGTGGCGGCCACCACCGCCGACGATCCGGAGGTGATCGCGGCTGTGCGTGACGCCCTCGACGGGCGGCTGGCCACCATCGACGTGACCCCGCGCCGGCGCGAGGGCGCGCTCGTGCGCGTGACCGTGACCATGCGGTCGAGGGCGGGACGGGGTACCGCAACGGTGACCGCCCGGGCGGTCGCCGCGGTCGAGCCCGGCGTAGCGCGGTGAAGGCCGGCGAGGACGGCTCGGCGCTCGCGTTGAGCTGGGCCGGCCTGGCGCTCGCCGTCGTCGCACTGGTCCTCGTGGTCGATCTGGCCGCCTACCAGGCCGCGGCGCTGCGGGCACAAGGGGTCGCCGATGCGGCCGCGCTCGCCGCGGTGGCCGCCGGCCACCCGCGGACCACGGATGCAGCGGACGGTCCCGGTCGCGCGGCTCGCGTGGCGCGGGCGGGCGGGGCGGACCTCGTCGCGTGCCGCTGCGACCGCGGGGCTCGCACGGTCGAGGTCACCGTCGCGGTCCCCGTGCGGGCGGTGGCGCTCACCCGTTTCGCCGGGCGGGTCGTCCGGGCCACCGCCGAGGCTCGGCTCGTCCCGACCCCCCAGCCGTCCTCTGCCGCACAGCGCACGGTGTCCGACGCAGGGTGACCGGTCCGGAACCTCTCACGCGCTGGCTCGTTGGTACTTCGACCGGTCACCCTGCGTCGGACACCGTGCGCTGTGCGGCAGAGGACGGCTGGGGGGTCGGGACGAGCCGAGCCTCGGCGGTGGCCCGGACGACCCGCCCGGCGAAACGGGTGAGCG
>DASZZX010000055.1:0-14772 GCA_036260415.1 Nitriliruptorales bacterium | reverse complement strand
GCGGGCGCGCGACGCACCAGCACGCTGTCCTGGCCGATGCGGTCGACCCGCTCGAGCAGCTGCCGCAGCTGACCGTCGAGGACTGGGGAGCGGCCACCCCAGAAGCGGCGGACGACACCAGCCGCCAGCTCCGCGGGGTCGCGCTCCGCCACCCAGCCAGCCAGCTCCTTCAGCTTCGCGGCCACGGCGGGGGCGAAACGGTCCGGGTCGTCAGCGAACCCGGCCGGCAGGGCCTCACGGAAGCTGAGCTCGTCAGTCGTGGCGGCGAGCAGCTGATGCACCACGTCGTGCCAGGTGATGCTGCGGATCCCCACCGTCAGGTGCAGCGACGCCGCGTCCACGGTGCGGGCGCCGCGCGGCACGTACAGGCAATCGCCCGGCAGTAGCTCGACGTCGAGCGTGGGCGTGCCCGGGTCGCCCAGCGACCGCGACCAGGGTTGCGACGTCAGCGGTTGGTCGACCACGGGGGCGTAGGTGACCCACTGCTTGCGCCCGTAGGTCTGCAGCGCGAAGACGTCGTGGGTGTCGTGGTGGACATCGAGGCCGCTCGCGACCGGAGGGGTGAGGTAGGCGTTGGCCTGCACCGGGTGGGTGAGCGCCAGCTCGAGGTCGCGGCAGAACCTGGTCACCGTCTCCCAGTAGCGATGGAGTCCCTGGAGCACGATCGTGGCGCCGTCGTCGAACAGGGCGAAGATCCGTCCCACGTCCGGCAGGTCGTCGAGCGTGCGCCCGCCAAGCGTCCCGCGCCGCGTGTACTGCTCGCGCGGGACGGGTCGGCCCTGGCGGACCAGCCGGAACGCGGGTGCACGCGGCGAGAGGGTGGACAGGATGCGGTCGACGTCGTCCAGCGAGAGGAGGTCGGCGAAGTCACTGCCGCTGCGGTGCAGGTGGGGCCGACGTGTCCACGCGTCGCGCAGGAAGCGCTCGGCGTCGCCCACGGAGCGGGCGAGGCTCCCTGACGCCGGTCCAGGCACAGGGCGGACGGTTCAGGCGTCCTCGCCGTCGGCGTCGACCACGTCGCCGTCGGCCGCATCGGTCGCGTCGCCATCGGTCGTGTCCATGGCGTCGCCGTCGGTCGCGTCGGTGGCGTCGCCGTCGGTGACGTCGGCGTCGTCGGCGTCGTCGGCCTGGGCGCGCGGGGCGGATCGGGCGAACGTGGTCTCGATGTCCTCGTCGGTGAGCCGCAGCTCGGTCGTGCTCACGCTGGCTCCTCTCGTGCTCGGCTTGCCGCCCGAACCATACTCCCCCGCCCCCACCGGCGTGCCGCTGGTCGGACGACGGGTGACGGGGACCCGGGGTGACGCCAGCCGTCGCGGCGGGCGAGTCGCGCGTCTCGCTCCGGGCGGTCCCGGCGATCGAGCGCCACGGCCGGACGGCCGGTGGTCGGTCCGCCACGCAGAGCGGCCGGCGCGTCTACCATGCGTGACGGGCGCCGGACGACCGGGGGGACGCCGGGTGGACCCTGAGATCGCAGACGTCTGGGACGACTACCGTGATCGCGGCGACGCGCACGCCCGCGAGCAGCTGATCCTCCACTACGCCCCACTGGTGAAGTACGTCGCCGGTCGCGTGGGGGTCACCCTGCCGGACACGATCGACCAGACCGACCTCATCTCCTACGGCATGTTCGGTCTGATCGACGCGATCGAGCGCTTCGATCGCGACAAGGGGGTGAAGTTCGCCACCTACGCCGTCACCCGCATCCGCGGTGCGATCATCGACGAGCTACGGCGCCTCGACTGGGTGCCGCGTTCGGTGCGCGCCAAGGCCAAGACGATCGCCGCAGCCATCCGCCGGCTGGAGGCGGAGCTGCACCGATCGCCGACCGAAGCGGAGGTGGCTGGCGAGCTCGGCGTGACCGAGGCTGAGCTGGCCACGATGCTGGAGGAGACCACCCAGACGTCGCTCGGGGAACTCGACCGGACTCTCTCCAGCCAGGAGGGTGAGTACGTGACGCTCGTCGACACCCTGCAGGACACGACCATGGTGCACCCCCAGGAGAACCTGGACGACATGGAGACGCGTCGACTGCTCACCGAATCGATCCGGAGCCTGCCGGAGCGCGAGCAGACCATCCTGGCCCTCTACTACTACGAGGGCATGACGCTGGCGCAGATCGGTGACGTGATCGGGGTGACTGAGTCGCGGGTCTGCCAGATCCACTCCAAGGCGGTGATGACCCTCCGCAACCACCTCGTCGACGCCATGGCGAGCTGATCTGCCGAGACCGTCGGTCCGTGGGCGAGCCCCTCCGCCGCCCGAGCCCGGAGCTGCCGAACGCGGCCGGCCGGCTCGCAGCCGGCCGTCGGTGCCCGCGCTAGCGTGGGACGGGCAACGACGGGAGACGTGGAGGAGATGGCGGACGAGTCGAAGGACACGCTGACCGTCACCGACAACCGCACGGGCCGGACGTACGAGTTCGAGATCGTCGACGGCGCGGTCCAGGCCATGGACCTGCGCCAGATCAAGGTGTCCGACCACGACTTCGGCCTGCTGTCGTACGACCCGGGCCTCCGCAACACCGCCACCTGCAGGAGCACCGTCACCTACATCGACGGCGACCGCGGGGTTCTGCTCTACCGGGGCTACCCGATCGAGCAGCTCGCCGAGCACAGCTCGTTCCTCGAGGTGGCCTACCTGCTGATCCACGGGGACCTGCCGGACCAGCAGCAGCACGAGGAGTGGATCTACGAGATCACGCACCACACGATGATCCACGAGAGCATCAAGAAGTTCATCGACGGGTTCCACCACGACGCGCACCCGATGGGGATCCTGGTGGGCACGGTCGGCGGCCTGTCCACGTTCTACCCCGAAGCGAAGAAGATCCACGACCCCGACAACCGCCACAAGCAGCTGGTACGGCTGATCGCGAAGTTCCCGACCCTCGCCGCCTTCGCCTACCGCCACTCGATCGGTCTGCGTTACGCCTACCCGGACAACGACCTGAGCTTCCCCGGCAACTTCCTCAACATGATGTGGAAGAAGACGGAGCTCAAGTACGAGCCCGACCCCGTGCTGGAGCGGGCCGTCGACGTCCTGTTCATCCTGCACGCCGACCACGAGCAGAACTGTTCCACCACCACGATGCGGACGGTGGGCAGCTCCGACGCCGACCCCTACTCGTCGGCAGCCGCCGCGGTCGCGGCCCTGTACGGGCCCAAGCATGGGGGAGCCAACGAGCAGGTGCTGCGGATGCTCGAGGAGATCGGCACCGCCGACCAGGTGCCCAAGTACGTCGAGCGGGTCAAGCACGGCGAGTTCCGCCTGATGGGGTTCGGCCACCGCATCTACAAGAACTACGACCCCCGCGCGAAGGTGATCCGCCAGATCGCGCACGACGTCTTCGCCGCCACGGGGAAGAACCCGCTGATCGACGTGGCCGTGGCGCTGGAGGAGACGGCCCTCGAGGACGAGTACTTCACGGAGCGTCGCCTGTACCCCAACGTCGACTTCTACTCGGGCATCATCTACCAGGCGTTGGGCTTCCCGACCGACATGTTCCCGGTGCTGTTCGCCTGCGCCCGCATCGCCGGCTGGTGCGCCCAGTGGCAGGAGAGCCTGCTCGACAACGAGCAGGCGATCGCCCGCCCGCGCCAGGTTTACGTCGGACCGCCGGAACGCCGCTACGTTCCCCTGGGGGAGCGCGGCTGAGACGGCGCGCCCACGACGGCCGGGCGTGACCGGATCGGGCGTCGGCTCGTTCTGCGTTGGGAGGCCGACCGTGCCGGAGCGCCGCCCGTGGAGTGCCGAGGCACTCGCGCGCCGCGCGGAGACGACCCGCCGCGGTGTGGTGACCCGGGAGAGGATGGTCGTGCAGAAGCTGCGCCGCAGGGTCGCCGGTCTCAACCGGGGACCGTCCCGCGGCCGGCGGTCGGCTGTGCTGGCCGGGGCTGCCCTCGTGCTCGTGGGGCTGTCCGGCGAGGGAGCCCCACCGAAGGTGGCGGGCCCGCCAGCCGCCCCGCCGCCCGCCACCGTCGCGGTCGCGGTCCGTCCCGTCCGGGTCCCGGCGGCGAGCTCCCTCCTGGCACGCTCGGCCGCCGCCGACCCGGCGGCGCTGCGGTTCGCCGCCCGCTTCCCCGTCCACGCCGCGGCCACGCAGAGGGTGGGAGATCCTCCCTCCACCCGCTGGGCGGTGGTGGTGGGCGTCAACGATCACGCGGGACGCACCCGCGACAACATCGGCTCCCGCCAGGACGCCGAGCTGCTGGCCCGCCACCTGGGCGGCCTCGGGTGGCGCCCCGACCACGTGCTGCTTCTCACCGACCGTGACGCCACCCGTGAACACATCGAGCAGGCGATCGACTGGCTGGCGCGCAAGACCGATGCCCACTCGACCGCGGTCGTGCACTACAGCGGGCACGTCAAGCAGTGGTTCGGTGCGGACGTCGATGGTGACGGCGAGGTACCCGACGAGGGGCTGTGGCCCTCTGACAACCGCCACCTGCCGGACGGGGCCCTGGCCAACCGGCTCGGCGCGGTGCGGGCGGGACGGCTGTGGGTGAACATCGCCGGCTGCGAGGCGGCCGGGTTCCTGGAGGACGGCCGGTTGGGCGGGCCCGGCCGTCTGCTCACCTTCTCGTCCGAGGAGGACGAGAAGTCCTACGAGGACCCGCTCGTGTCCCTGTCCGTCTGGGGCCACCACCTGATCCAACGCGGGCTGGTGGGGGGGCTGGCGGACGCCGACGGCGACGGCGACGTGACGGTCGAGGAGGCGTTCGGGTTCGCGGCCGCCCCCGCGGCGGAACGGTCCCGCATCGGGTCGCACGGGTCGCAGCACGCCGTGATCGTCGACGCGGTGCCGGGCGGGTTCACGTTACGCGCCGACGCCCCCCCGCCGGGCAGTGCCTGACCAGCTCCGGCCGGACAAGCCCCGCACCCGACCCCTCAGTCCGGCGGTCGGGGCAGGCTGGACTCGCGCGTCCAGTAGTCGGCGATCGTGGACAGCGCCTCGCCGAGCCCACGCCGGCTGGTCTGCTTGATCACGTAGGAGTTGCCACCGAGGCGGAACACCGCGTCGATGTCCTCGGTGCGGTCCGACGAACTGAGCGCCACGATCGGGATCGTGCGCAGCTCCGGGTCCCTCTTGACCAGCTCGAGCAGTTCGGTGCCGCTCATCCTCGGCATGCGCAGATCCAGGATCACGAGGTGCGGCCGTGGCTTGCCGGCGAACCGACCGCGCCGCTGGAGGTAGTCCAGAGCCTCCTCCGCGCTGGCGACCGCCTCCGTCTGCACCTCGATGTCGCCGGCGGCGCGCCGCAGGCTGCGGGCGGTCAGGAAGCGGTGATCCTCGTTGTCGTCGACGATCAGCACGCGTCGCACCGTCATGCCCAGCGTCACGTGACCTCCGAACCCAGCGCGCCGGACGCTAACCCATCGCGGCCTCAGCCGCCCGCCGCCACGCCGGTCGCCCAGCCACATGCCGGTACCGTGACGGCATGTCCGAGGCCTCCCGCCAGCGGCTGGCCACGATCGCCGACGACCCGGCCTGCGACCTCGCCGAAGCCGCCCTGCTGTGCTGCGTCGAGGTGCAGCCCGAGCTCGACGTCGCCGCAGGCCTGCGACGGATCGACGTGCTGGCCGACGGTCTGCGCGCGACCGGCTTCCGGCCGGAGAGCCGCTACGCGCCCGACGGCCGCGGCGGTTCCGCGCAGGCAGCGACGTCGGACGCCTTGGCGCTAGCCGGATGGCTCGCCGGCGAGCTGGGCTTCAGCGGCGATCCCACCGGCCCCCACGATCCGCGCAACGGCCTCCTGACGGCGGTACTGGACCGCCGGCGCGGATGGTCCATCACGCTCGCCATCGTGTACATCGCGGTGGCGCGTCGGCTGTCGCTGCGCGCGTTCGGGGTGGACGCACCCAGCCCTCTGCTCGTCGGTGTCGGCGGGGGAGCGTCGGAGGATCCCGCCACCCGTCCGGCGGTGGTCGATCCCTTCCACGCGGGCGCGCTGCTCGACGACCGGATGATCGCCGCCCGCGTGCACGAGGCCACCGACGGGCAGGTCGACTACGCGCCCGGCATGCTGCGGCCCGTCCGGCCGCTCGTGGTGATCCGCCGGCTGCTGAACGACCTGACGCGTGCCTACCTGGCTCAGGCGGACCTGCGCTCCGCGCTGTGGACGGTGGAGCTGCGACGGCGCTTGCCCGGCAGCGGCCCGAGCGACGTCCGCACCGCCGGCCAACTCCTCGCCCGGCTGGGGCGGTACCGGCAGTCCGCCGAGACGCTGGAGGCCTACCTCAGCGCGGTGGGCGGCGACCCGGAAGTCGCTGCCCAGGCAGGCGGACCGGAGCTGGCCGCGATGGCGCGGATCGCCCGCCGGGCCCGCGCCAAGATGAACTGACCGCGCCCCGTCTGCCCCGACGAGCGCGCTGCCCCCACGAGCGCGTCAGCAGGTCCCCCCGTCGGCCGCGTCGAGCTCGGCCTGGCGTGACGCGCTGATCACGGCGGTCGACCCTACCAGGAGCAGGTCGACCTCGGGCCCGCCGCACGTCCCTGCCGCGGTCGCCGTCACGTCCGGCACCGTGTCGGTGTGCACGACCAGAGCCGGGGCGGCGGCGTCGGCGGCGAGCCCCGCCGCGGCCAGCCCGAACGCCCAGCCGTCCGCACGGTACGCGTTGAGCACGACGAAGCGGCGTGCACCGCTCGCCGGGGCACCCCACAGTTGGTGGGCCACCGCCACCGCGGTGTCCTCACGGGCCGGCCCGGCCACGCGTCGCGGCCCCGGCACGGCAGCTGCGACGACCTCCGACAGGGCGGCCCGGCCTCCCAGGAGGACCGTCTCGGTGGTGCCGTCCGCGCTGAGCCACGCCCGGACGGCGTCGTGCAACCCGTCCGACGGGGTCAGCAGCATGGGTGTGCCCACCGCCGCCGCACGCGCCCCGCCGGTCACCGAGTCCGCCCAGGCGGCGGTCGGATCGGTGGGAGTCCCGTGGGCACGGGCGAGCAAGACCCGGCTGGCGGGGTGACGACGCCGGACCTCGCTGGCCACCGCGAGCGCGGTCTCCACACGGGTGGCGCCTGCCAGGCGCTGCACACGGAGGCCGTCGCCGGCGAGGGCGTCGGCCACACGGTCGTCGATCGCGTGACGGCCGCCGAGCAGGAACACGGTCGCGCCGTCCGGCAGCGCCCGTCGCAGCTCCTCGCGGGTGGCGCTCGGCAGCGCCCCGCTGTCGGTCAGCAGCAGCGGCCCGCGGCCGGTGAGCGCGGTCCCCGCGAGCGAATCGGCGAACACGTCGTCGCGCGACAGGATCGCGTGCGTCGCCCCGCCGGGGGGGAAACGCGACTGGCTGACCCCGACAGCAGCCGCCACCGGGTCGCCGCGGTCGAGCCGTTCGGTGGTGGCCGGGTCGCCGTCGAAGCGAACGCCCGGCACCACCGCCGAGGAGGGTGCCGACGGGGGGCTGTCACCGGCTGCGTTTGTGGCCACCACGGTGAAGGTGTAGCTGGTGCCGTTGCGCAGGCCCGAGACCAGGGCGCTGGTCGTGGCCCCCTCCACGCTGGCGCGACGACCGCCGGGCGTCGCGGTGACCGTGTAGGCGGTGACGGCCGCGCTGCCGTCCTGAGCCGGTGGCGACCACCGGACCGTCGCGCTCGCGTCGCCGGCGGTCGCCGCCACCCCGGTCGGAGTCGACGGTGGGCTGCCCGGCTGGGTGACCTCCCGCCCGTCGTCGCCGCCAGGCAGCCTGGCCGCCTTGGCCGCGGTGTCGCTGCGGATCGACGGCAGCCGCGCGTAGAGACGGTCACCCGGGCAGTCCGTGGCGCTGTAGTCACGATGGCCGGAGATGACCCGCACGCGCTTGGAGGTCGCCCCGTTGGAGTAGACGGTGGTGCCCTCGGGGTCCAGGCCGTGGCGCGCCGCCAGTTCCGCGAGCGCGTCCTCCAGGGCTTCGATCGCGCCGTACCTCGGCTCGGCCGCAGTGAAGGTCCCGATCGCGGCGATGCCGATGTTGCCGGTGTTGTGCCCGCCGACGTGGGCGCCGGTGACCACCTGCCCGCGGTCGTCGTGGGCGAAGTCGCGTCCGTCACCGCCGGCCGAGCAGCGCACGCTCCCGGCGCCCGACCACCGTCCCTCGTAGATCCGGCCGGCCTCGTCGACCAGGTACTGGTAGCCGATGTCGTCCCAGCCGTTGGCTTCGACGTGGTAGCGGTGGATGGCACGCACGGTCGCGGCCGGGTTCGCGTCGTCGTTGGCCGTGGCGGTGTGGTGGACGGTGATGACCTGGGCGGGCGCGAAGCTGCGCGAACCCCTCCGGAGGGACTCGTCGGCGCCCCACTCGGACCGTGACACGCAGCGCTGCAGCGCCGCGGCAGTCCCAGCTGGCCGGGTCCCGACAACCTCCAGCGGCCCGTCCGTCACGTTGATGGCCATGGCGCGGACGGCACGGGCATGACCGGGCACCCCCCGCACCTGGTAGGCGTCGGCGTCGCCGCCGGACACCAGCCCGCTGGCCCACTGACCCGGGGCGGTCGCTCCCTCCACGATAAGTGGCACCCACGGTCCCCACGTGCGACCGTGACGCAGGCGCACCCACCCGTTGTCGCCCGGCTGGTGGCCGCCCTCCTCCCCGTCCCACACCACCCCCAGGTGGTCGACGGGGAAGCCGGGCTCCACCACTGCCGCCGTGACGGGACGCAGGTCGCTCAGCGTGCGGGGCCGGCGCACCGCCTCCACCCGGACGTCGGCGGTCACCAGCAACCCCGCGACCAACGCCAGCGCCACCGCGGCACGCGCGCCACCCCGCAGAGCTCCCGCCACGCTCGCCCCCCACCGCTCGCCGCGCACCCGAAGCGAGAGGATGCCAGTTCCCGGCGCGGGCTGCATGGCGGCAGCGTGACACGGAACGGCGTCCGGACATGCCACACTTGCCCGGCAGCGGCGGACGGAACCACCCCGTGACAACCACGCCCCTGGAGGAGCGCGAGGAGGACTGGGGCGCCACCGTGCACGGCGGACGACGACGCCGCCGCTGGGGTCTCCGACGGGTCGCGCTGGGCCTGGTGGTCGTGGCGCTCGTGCTGATGGGGCTGGGGGCGGGCGCCGCCGTCTACGCGAGCACGCGGATGGAGCGGGTGCCGGTGGAGGGGCTGCAGCCGGCCGGCGTCGGCGAGCCACTGCACCTGCTGGTCGTGGGCTCCGACAGCCGTGAGGGACTCACACCCGAGCAGCAGGAGGAGCTGACCACCGGCGACATGGGCGGGGATCGGACCGACACCATCATGGTCATGACGATCCGCGGCGGTCGTGCCGCGATGCTGTCCTTCCCGCGCGACCTGTACGTCGAGCGCTGCGACGGATCGGTCGGGCGCATCAACGGCGCGACCGGCATCGCCGGGCCCGGCTGCCTGGTCCAGACGGTGGTCGCGCTGTCGGGCATCCCCATCAGCAACTACCTGGAGGTCCACTTCCTCGGCTTCCGCGACATCGTGCAAGCGGTCGGAGGCGTGGATGTCTGCCTCGAGCGAGCGATCGCGGACCCCTTCGCAGGGATCGACCTGCCGGCCGGCTGCCAGCGGCTCGACGGCACGCAGGCGCTCGGGTACGTGCGTGTCCGCAAGATCGACAGCGACCTGGAGCGCATCGAGCGCCAGCAGGGCTTCCTGAGCGCGCTCGCGTCCGAGATCGTGTCCCCGTCCACGCTGGTCAACCCGCTGCGCCTCTACCGGACCGCCGGCGAGGTGGGCAGCACCCTGACCACCGACCGGGGCATGGGTGCGGTCGACCTGTCCCGTGTCGGCCTCGGCATGCTCGGTCTGGCCAGGGGCCGGTCCGTCACCGCCACCGTCCCCGCGACGGGCGACAGCGTCGGCGGCGCGGCGGTCCTGCGTGTGCAGGAGGGCGAAGCGGCGGCGCTGTTCGCACGCTTCCGCGACGGCTCCATCCTCCAGCAGGCTCGCCCAGCCGGCGCGTTGGCGCCTGGGGACGTCCACGTGGCAGTGCGCAACGGCGCGGAGGCAACCGGCCTGGCTGGACGGACAGCCGAGGCTCTGGAGGAGGCCGGCTTCCAGGTGGACGACGTGGGCAACGCCGACCCGGTCGACGCGACCCAGGTGCGCTACCCGCCCGGTTCGGAGGAGGCCGCCCGGCTCGTGGCCGACCAACTGCCCGCCGAGCCCCAGCTGCAGGAGGATCCCAACGTCCAGATGGTCACGATCGTCCTCGGCCCCGATGCGGCCACCGGGTAGCACTCGCGGCGGTCACGAGGCGGCCTCCTCGCGGGTGGCCGGTCTGGCCGCGCCGAGCATCACAGCGAGCTGGGCGGCGTTGCGCACGCCGTAGTCGCGGTAGCAGTTGTTCATGATCACGTGCGTCTCACGGGTCTGGCGGCTGAGGTCCTCCAGCCGCGGCGCCCACCGGGCGAGTTCCTCCTCCGAGTACAGGTAACGGAAGCGCTCGGCGGCGCTGATGCCCTTGCGCTGCCAGTTCTCGCGGTTGTGACCGTGGAACCGCACCACCGCCAGTTGCGGGCTGGTGGCCGCCAGCACCGGTGGGACCGACGTGTCGAAGCCCTGCGGCTCGTCCACGCACACGTACGCGACGCTGGCCTCCCCCAGCAGCGCCAGTGTCCGGTCGGCCTGGGGCCCCCGCATCCACGCCCCGTGACGGAACTCGACCGCGAGGTCGTAGTCGGGAAGACGCTGAGGCAGGTCGGTCAGGTACTCGAGGTTCGCGCGGGTGGGTCGGAACCACGGCGGGAACTGCAGGAACACGGCGCCGAGCCTGCCGGCGGAGTGCAGCGGCATCAGCGCCTCACGGAAATGCTCCCACGCCCGGTCGACGGCGGCAGGAGGCAGGTGCGAGAGGTACACGTTGCGCTTGCCCTCGTGCTCGCCAGGCAGGTCGGCCAGGACGTCGGGCCACACCGCCCGGGGCGACGCAGGGTGGTGGGTGAGCAGCGCGAACGCCTTGATGTCCATGCGGAAGTCGGCCGGCGTGCGTTCGCTCCAGGTGACGGCCAGATCCCGCGTGGGCGGGTAGTAGTAGGTCGCGTCCACCTCCACGACGCTGAAGCGGTCCGCGTAGTAGCGCAGCCGTTCGTGGGCCGACATCGACCGACGCGGGTACCACTGCGTCTCCCGGATGAGGGTCGGATCGGTCCACGACGCCGTACCGACGCGGATCGCGGGCTGCGACCGGTCCATCGGCGGCCCCCTGTCCGTGGTGTCAGCCTCCCGGGGCGGCGCCGTGCCACACACAGGTCTCGGTGGGACAAGCGGGCGGACAGGTCACACCGGGTGCGCGGACAGGAAGCCCCGCGCCCCGTGACCCGCCAGGATCTGCCGCACCGTGTGTACTGTGATGGGTCCGGGGACCTGGACCTCGACGAGCACCTCCGCTTCGCCGGGGCGCACGTCCAGCCAGCGATCCTCGTCGTCGTCCATCGGTACCTCGCGGACCGCGGCGAACACGCCGGCCAACAGCGTGCCGAACAGGATGCCGAACAGGACGCCGACCAGGAGGGCCAGCGGCGCGACGTCGGGGCGGAGGGCGAACCACACGAGTCCCGCCCCGATGACACCGCCGATCAGCGCGCCCATGACCAGTTCGACGCGCAGGTGGTAGCCGGTGTCTGGGGTCAGCTCGTCCTCCAGCAGGTAGCGCCCCGGCCGGAGTTCCACGCTGCGTAGGTGCTGGTCGTCGAACCCGTGGCGGCGCAGATCCTCCACGGCGTCGGTGGCGCGTTCGGCGGCGTCGAAGATCGCGGAGACGACCGGTTCCGGTCGCATGAATCCCATGCCACCTCTCCTTCCCGTGACCTCGACATCCTCCCACCGTCGAGGTCCCTCCGGCCAGAGACGTCACCCTCCGTGGTCCGCGTGAGCCTCCAGGGGGTGCGACGATGACGGCGGCGGGCAGGCCGCCGGAGGGCTCCCGGTCGAGGAGGGCGTGCGACGATGACGGCGGCGGGCTACTCGGGCCGTTCCGCGGCGGACAAGCTCGGTGTGCGACGGGGGACCCGACTCGCGCTGCTCGACGCGCCCGAGGGCTGGACGCTGGGTGGGCTCCCCGAGGACGTCGCCATCCGTCGGGATCTGCGGGGGCGGCGCGACGTCACCGTCGTGTTCGTCCGGTCCCGGCGTGACCTGGAGCGCGACGCCCCTCGCTACGAGCGCTCCCTCGCCGACGACGCGTCACTGTGGATCGCCTGGCCCCGCGCCGCCGCTGGTCACGCCAGCGACGTCAGCGAGAACCTCCTGCGGGAGGTCTTCCTGCCGCGTGGCCTCGTGGACGTGAAGGTGGCCGCCATCGACCGCGACTGGTCAGGCCTGAAGTTCGTCCGTCGCAAGCGTCATCGCGCACACGGCGGTGGACGGAAGGGTGATGGCTGACGCGCCCCACGGCTTCCCCCCGGGTGCGCGGGTTCGTCGTCGACCGAGGGCCAGCAGCGCCTCTCGCCCGTTTCGTTGCCGCACCTGCTGACCGGGTCGGAAGGTGGAGGCGACGAGCCGTGTACGATTCGGGCCGATGGAGGGTCGTCGGCTTCTGGCGGTCGTGTCGGGCGCCCACCTCGCCTGTGGTCTGGCCGGCATGGTGATCGCCCTGAAGCGCCGCCGCCCCTACGACCTCGGGTGGATCCGTGGGCGTCCGGATGACATCGCCCGGGACGCGGTCTTCCTCGGCACCGCCCTGTCACCCCCGGTCTCGCTGCTCGTCGCCCAAGCAGTGATGACCACCGCGGTCGCTCGCGGGCAGAGCCCGCGTGCAGCGCGTGGTCTGGGCGTCCTGGGCGCGACCATGGTCGTCGGCTACCTGGTCGAGCGGCACGTCTGGCTGCGGCTGACCGTGCCCGGCCGGGATGCCGTGGAGTCACCGTTGGTCGTGGCGGGGATCGGGCTGGCGGGCACGATGGCCGCACTAGGACTGCGCGGAGTGGGCGACGGCGCGGATGGGGTCGTTGGCTGAGACAGGCTGGTCCGCGCCGCCCGACGTCGACCGTTCTCAGCAACCCCCACCCGGCGAGGGGCGGTCGGGGATGGAGGGGTCGACCACCTCGATGTGCACGTGGGGCCAGCTCGGCTCGGCGGTGTGGTCGTCGACCTGGGAGGAGAACGGCAGGGGCGTGGGCCCTGCGGCCAGCACGGTGACGCCCGCCTCCACGCGCGCGCCCCGGCGGACCTGCACGCCGTCGATGTGCAGCACCTTGACCTCCCAGCCTGGGTGGTCGTCAGGCTCGATGACGGCGAAGTCGTCGCGGTGCTCGCAGTACAGCACGTAGGTGCCGGCCCGCAGCACCGTGCCGGTCACCGGCGACCGGATCGCCACGTGCGGATCCACCACCACGTCCGCTGCCGTGCGCGAGGCGGTGACTCGCTCGCGGGTCGGCAACGTGATCGGGTGGATGGCGGTGGGCAGGACTTCCAGCTGTCGCGCCCCGTCGTGGTTGGACTGGTGGAACCCGACCCGCTCCACCCGTGACGACGGGTGTCGCAGCACCACCCCCCCGACGGTCGCGAACGGGGTCCACGGGGCCTCCACCACCGTGCGCTGTGACGTCGGCGGGGGCGGGGCCGGCAACGCGGTGGCGGCCGCCTCGGGCGCTGCCGCGGTCGGCGTGGCGAGCGTCGGCGCAGCCGCCGAGGTGGTCGTCGCGGGGCCGGGCATGGAGCCCGCCGGGGCGTCGTCGGACGGGTCCTGCGGACGTGCGACGGCCACGCCGACGGGTGTGGCGGGCTGCGGTCCGACGCCACGAGCATCCCCGGAAGCGGGCGAGGAACCGCACGCGATCGCCAGCAGCCCGAGCACGATGGCGGAGGCAGCTATCACCAGGAAGTTGCGGTCACGCACGGGCAGCAGCGTACGGACCTGCCGCACGCACGTCCCGGTGGACGTGCAGTGGCCCGACCGCCGCGGACGGAGCAGCGACAAGCGCGCCGGTAGCATCCGGCCCCCTGCCTGGAGCGCCCATGGCCGCACGCCGCAGCCACGGCACCGTCGACGACCAGGCCCGCGACTACGACGCTGTCCTCTACCTGTCCTTCGGCGGGCCGGAGGGCCCCGAGCAGGTCCTGCCGTTCCTCGCACGGGTCGCGGCCGGACGCGGGGTACCCCCCGAACGGCTCGACGAGGTCGCCGACCACTACCGGCTGTTCGGTGGTGTGAGCCCGCTCAACGCGCAGAGCCGCGCCGTGATCGCGGCGCTGCGAGAGGAGCTCGCCGCTCGGGGCCCGCACCTTCCCGTGTACTGGGGGAACCGCAACGCTCCACCGTTCCTCGCCGACACCCTGCGGCAGATGCGGGCTGACGGCATCCGACGCGCGGTGTGCTTCGTGACCTCCCCCTTCTCGTCGTACCCCAGCTGTCACCAGTACCTGGAGGACCTCGCCCGTGCGCGCGCGGACGTCGGCGACGGCGCCCCGGTGGTCGACAAGCTCCGGACCTTCCACGACCACCCGGGGTTCGTCGAGGCGCAGGTGCGCAGCGTCCGGGTGGCGCTGCACGCGGTGCCGGAGGGGCGCTGGGACGCGACCCACCTCGCGTTCACCGCCCACAGCATCCCGATCGCGTTGGCGGCCGCCAGCGACTACGAGGCGCAGCTGCGGGAGGCCAGCCGGCTCGTCGCGGAGCGCGTGGGTGGCGACCACGTGTGGGAACTGGTGTGGCAGAGCCGCAGCGGGCCGGCGGGAGTGCCGTGGCTGGAGCCCGATGTGGTCGACCACCTCGACGAGCTCGCGTCCGAGGGGGTGACCGACGTGGTGGTGGTCCCGATCGGTTTCGTCTCGGACCACCTCGAGGTCCGTTACGACCTGGACGTGGAGGCGGCGGCGCGCGCCGC
>DASZZX010000054.1:0-13326 GCA_036260415.1 Nitriliruptorales bacterium | reverse complement strand
CATCCTGGCCCACAACCTGGTCCACGTTGCCGCCATCACATGAGCGGGACCGGTCCGCGGAAGCGCACGGGCACGGCCCCGCGTCTGCTTCCACAGAAGCACCACGATCAGCCCGATAAGGGGTTCTTCAGGACGAAGTAGCTAGGACCTGTTCGCGCATGCCGGCACCCACAGCGGTGTGTAGCCGAGCGGGATGCTGTATCACCATCTGCACATCAGGCTCTACATGGGTGTTGCCTCGCACGCCTGAGGAGTGTCGCCGTGTCTACCGCCAGCTTCGAGGACCTCCACCTGCGTTACGCCCGAGAGCAGGTCCTCACGACCCCGGACGGGATCCAGCTCTACTACGAGCAGTACGGCGCCGGGCCCCAGCTCACCATCGTCAACAACTACTTTCTGATCAGCCCGCTCTGGCGCAACTTCACTCGCGAGTTGGCGCTCTCGACAAGCGTGCTCACCTACGACCTCCGCAATCAGGGCTGCTCGTCGCCGGCCGACGGCCCGCTCTCCTTCGGCCAACACGTCGACGATCTCATTCGCCTGCTCGATGGTCTGGAGGTCGAGCAGACCTACCTGCTCGGCACGTCCATCTCCACGCTGATCTGCCGCGACCTAGCAGCCACGCACCCGGACCGTGTTCGAGGTCTGATCCTGGTCGGGCCCGTCTTCAACCCCTACGGCGCCCGCCGTCGCAAATACCTGACCAGATCGTGGCTCAAGACACTCGAGTCGTCCGGGCCAGCGGGGCTGTTCGCCCATATCTACCCGCTCGTCTTCGGTGACCGGACGGTCGAGAACGGGGAGTCGGCCGCCTTCCTGGCTCTGCGTGAGCGGTTCCTGGCCCTGAACTCGTACGAGCAGCTGCGGACGAACTTGGCCGCTTCGCTCACCACCGGCGATGACCCGGCGCTGCTACGCAAGATCACGTGTCCGACCCTGTTGCTGGCTGGCGATGGGGACTTCCTGTGCAGCGGGTCCTCCCTCCGTTCGATCGCGTCGCTGATGCCGCGGGCCCGCGTGGAACTGGTGGCGTTTGCCGGACACGTGCCGTATTTCGAGAACACGGACGTCTTCGAGCGATCGGTCCTGCGCTTCATCGAGTCGGTGGAGTCGAGCTGATGGCTTCTGACGGCGTGTTGGAGGCGCTGGTGGCATCGTGCGAGCGGCATGCCGACCGGCTGGCGATCGTGGCGGGTGACGTGGCGTGGACATACCGACAACTGCTCGATGAGGTTCTCTCCGCCCGCGACATGCTCGACCGGTTCGGTGGCCCGTATCTGCTCATGCCGCGGAACACGCCGCCTTCGGTCGCCCTGCTGTTGGGGGGCATCGCAGGACGGGGGATTCCGCTCCTGGCCGATGCGGCATGGTCATCGGCCGAGCTGACCGAGATGGCTCGGCGGTGCGGCGCCGGGTACCTGATCACGGACACGGGTCCGCCAGTTGGTTTCGACCGGGTGTCAACACGGGATGCGACTCCCGGCACAGCCTTTGGGCGGTTCAGCTCCGGCTCGACGGGCCGCTCACGTTGTCTGGAGTTCTCCGAGGACGCCGCCCTCGCTGCGGCGTCGGGCTGGTGCGAGGCGGCTGGACTGACAGAGCAGGACCGGGTGCTGTGCCTTGCCACGCTCAACAACGGCCTGGCGTTCAACGCGTCGCTGCTGTGCGTATTTCTGGCCGGGGCGACGCTCGGTTTCCATCCTGGACGGCTGCTTCCCCGCTCGATCGCGAGGACGATCGATCGGTTCCGACCGAGCGTGATGGTGGCGTTCCCGTTCGTCTATGAGCAGCTGGCTGCCGGCGGGCCGGTGCCCACCAGAGGGCTGAGGCTGGCGGTGAGCTCGTCTGCGCGGCTCGAGCGCGCCGTTGCCGACTGCTGGCGCGCTGCCGGCCTGCCGATTTGCGACTACTACGGCCTGGTCGAAGTCGGCCCATGCACCTTCAACAACGGCTCCCGGACGGACTCTGTTGGCACTCTGCTACCGCACGTCGACTGCCGTGTCGAAGGGGACGGGCGCATCCGCCTCCGCTCGCCCTCCATGTCGCACGGCTATCTCGACGAGGGTCCGCTGTTCGCAGACCAACTCGACGCCGACGGCTACTACGTGACCGCCGACCTCGGGACGCTGACCGCCGAACACCAGATCGTGCTGCACGGTCGGGTGGGGCGGGTCGTGAACGTCGCCGGCCGCAAGATCGACCCGGCAGAGATCGAGGACGTATTGCGCACACTCGACGGCGTCACCGATGCTGTCGTGCGGGCGGAGGAATCTGCCAGCCGGCAGGTGCTCGCAGCCTACGTCGAGAGCGCCTTCGTCGGACGCGCCGACGTTGTCGGGCACTGCGTCGCGCGGCTCACTCCGTACAAGGTGCCGCAGTTGGTGACCGTAGTTCCCGTCCTGCCCCGGTCGTCGAGCGGCAAGGTCATGCTCTCTGCATTACCTCGCACCGGAGGACACCCATGACAACCGTTGACGCGATAACCAGCGAACTCGTGGCCGTCCTGCACCGCGTGACAGACGGCCGGCTCGCCGACCTGCTCGACGTGGAGGCAGAAAACTCACTGCGCAGACTCGGGCTCGACTCGGTGACCACGCTGGCCTATCTGGTCGCCATAGAGGACGCTTTCGGCTTCGAGTGGAGCGACGACCTATCCGACGACGTGCTGGCCTCGTTTGATGCGATGGCGCGCTACATCGACGCCGAGCTAGGCAATTGACGTGCCCGTCCTGGGGATCGTAGGGGCCCGCGGCCGGCTCGGAGCGGCAGTGAGTGAGGCGGCGGCCGCGGCCGGCTGGCGGGTCGGACTCACCGCTGGCCGCGACGGCTGGGCCGTCATCGCCGCACCGGATGTCCTGGTCGACGCGTCACACCGCTCGGCCATCCCGTCCGTGGTCGAGTACTGCGAGGGACATCGGCTGCCTCTCGTCTCGACCAGCTCGGGACTTACCCACGAAGACGACCGAAGACTCGAGGTCTTGGCCGAAACAGTGGCAGTCGTGCGCGCATCCAACCTGGCGCTCGGCCACTTCCTGCAGCGGGAGTTGATCGAGCGGCTCGCCGTGCTACTCGACGGACGCGGCAAGGCTGAGCTGACCGTCGCGGAGCGGCACCAAACAACGAAGCCGGACCGGCCGAGCGCGACGGCGCTTGCGCTGGCCGCCCTGTGGCAAGAGGCCAGCGGGACCCTCCCCGCCAGCGTCGACTCAGTACGAGGCGGGCTGCGCGTCAGCGACCACACCGTCACCCTCGCCCTCGAGGACGAGGAGTTGGCCATCACGCACTCCGTCGGGTCGATTGCGGTTCCGGCCCGTCGGGCGGTTGAAGCAGCGGCGTGGGTCAGGACGGTGCCGGCGGGACTTTACGCAATGGCCGACGTGTATCAGGCAGCCGACCCGGCGCTCTCCAAGTGCAAGTGATCACGGAGGAGGAAATGCCTGTGCTCCATCCGGTCGCCGAGCCCCGAGCATCACGGAAGCATGGGCGGCTCGCCGTCAACGTCGCAGTCGGGTCAAGGGCCCTGTCACTGGACGGCCACGACGACCTCAACCAAGGGCAGCTGTCCGCTCGCCTGCCGGGCAGTTCCTCATTCGTCATCAAGTCCGCCGTCTGCGGTTTCGTCGAGGCCACCCCGGAGGATTGCGTTGTCGCCCAGGTTGACGCCAGCGCGCCAGTCGACCGTATGGCCCCGCCTGAATTGCCGTTGCACCAAGCCATCTACGAAGCCCGGCCGGACGTCAACGCGATCGTGCACAGCCATGCCCCGTACACGCTGGTGTTCGGCGCCACCGGTCTGTCGCTCCTGCCCGTCTCACACGATGGAGCATGCTTCGCAGGCAGGCTGAACCGCTTCGAGCTAACCAGCAACACGGTGCTGAACATCGCCACCGGCCGCGCGGTAGCAGCTGAACTCGCAACAGCGCAAGCCATCCTGATGCAGAACCACGGCAGTGTCGTGGTGGGCAAGTCCCTGCGTGAGGCCGTGGTGCTGGCGCAGGTGCTCGAGCGGGCCTGCCGGCTCCAGTTACTAGCGGAAGCCGCCGGCGTGCCGTACCGCACGTCCAGCGCCAAAGACGTTGCGGCCAAGCAGGCATACATCTACAGCGACTCGGCGATCAAGTCGTACTGGGAGTTCTGCGTACGGCAGGTCCGCCGCACCTGGCCGGAGACAGCTCAGTGGCGGTCATGAATCCCGATGTTCTAACCGATCTCTCCCGCTACACCGGTACGAACCCGTCCACCATCCGCCCGGTTAGCTGCCCGGTCGATCCGCTGCGCCGGTTCGTCGGTCCTTCCGTGCGTCCGCCAGCCCGCGACACCGCCGAGGTGTGCCGGCTGCTCGAATGGGCCTACGGCCACCGTGCCCCGGTCGTGGAGGGCCAGCGGCGCACACGTCGCGCACCGTCCGCCGGCGCGATGTACCCGATCGAGGTCCTCGTCGTGACACGACGAGACGTCTCCTACTACGACTTCACACACCACCAGTTGCACGGGGTGCCCGGCGTCGATGCGGCACAAGTTGCGGGCCGACTCGGGCTCGAATCCGGCCAGCACGGTGTCGTTCTGGCAGGCGTCGTCTGGCGCACCGTTCAACGGTATGGGACTCGCGGCTACCGCTACTGCCTGCTGGACGCGGCCCACATAGCAGCGAACCTGGCCGCTGCGGCAACGGCGACGGGGTACCAGGTTGCCCCGGTGTTCTGCCAAGGCGATCCCGGCCTCGACGACCTGCTTGGCCTCCGTCACGGGGAACTGAGCCTCCTCGCGCTCACCGTCATGCCCGATGCACAGGTGAGCTCCGTGCCCGACCCGCTACACCGCGCGCCGATGGCCCGATGGCCCGCTCAGACGAGCGAGCAGCCTCCAATACTGAGCCCCGCACTGCAGCGGGTGGTTTGGCTACACAGACGGAGCGCTAGCTCCACCCTTGACACTGCACGTCCGTGGCTGCCCGACGTGCCCCCGAGGGACGTGTTGTTCGAACTGATGAACCGCCGGCAGTCAGCGCGTGACTTCACCGGGGGAGACGTACCGTCAGCCGACCTAGCAGCGCTGGCTACAACGGGCACTGATGCGATGCATACCGGTTTCACAGTTGACACGCCCAGCCTGAAGATGGCGGTCTTGGATTCAGACCTAGCATCTGTCGCCGAGGCATGTCAGGGCCAGGGCATCGTCGCACGGTCGGCCGCCGCTTTCGTGATCACTGCGGACGCCGCTGAGATAAGCGCGTACGGCTACGCCGGCTATGGCCGAGCCGTTGTCAACGCGGGTCTCGTCACCGCGGCGCTGTACCGGGCAGCCACCGGTCGGGGTGTGGGGACCACGACGATCGGCGGATTCACCGACGCAGAAGTTGCTCGGTGCGTGGGCGACCAGGCCGCCCACCCGATCGTGATCCAGGTCATTGGAGAGGCAGACCATACCGCCCGCAAAGCCGATGCGGCGCTGACATCCAGCTACCGAACGAGTTGAGGAGAGCGTCATGGCCCAACTAATCACCGGCGCCACCGGCTTCGTCGGCGGGGCGATCGCGCTCGAGCTGCTAGAGCAGACCCACGCCGACATCGTCTGCGTTGTACGGCCCCGTGGCACCACGACGCCAACGGAGCGGCTGCACCGGTCTCTCACCGAGGCGGCTGAGGCCTACGGCAGGATCGACCTCCTGCCCGACATCCTTACCCGGACGCATGCGGTGCCCGGCGATATCACCGAATCGCTGCCTTCACGCAGCGAGATCGGACGGGTTGACGCGGTCTGGCACTGCGCTGCCTCACTGCGGTTCGAGGACCAGCATGTCGAAGACATCGAACGGCACAACATTCATGGAACGCAGGCGGTCCTCAAACTTGCCCGCGACGCGCAGGCGAACAGCTTCAACCATGTGAGCACGGCGTACGTCGCGGGCACCGCGAACGGAGAGATCCCCGAGTCGGCCGGATCTGCCGCCTCGCACCACAACCACTACGAGCGAACCAAATTCGTCAGTGAACAACTCGTCGCGGCGGCGCCCAACATGCAGGTGCGGATCCTCCGGCCTAGCATCGTCATCGGCCACAGCGAGACGTTGGCCGCGACAAGTAGCACGGGCATGTACGGATTCCTGCGTGAGCTCGTGACGTTCCGGGACGAGGTTTCCCGGCTTCTGGGCGACCTTCTGGCGCTGCGGCCATTGCGCATCCTCGCCGACGCAGACACCCGCCTGAACCTCATCCCAGTGAACGAGGTGGCGCGCCAGGCGGTTGCTATCTCCCGCTCCAGCAGCACCGCAACCTACTTCCACATCACCAACCCCCGCCCGACGTTCCTGGGCGACGCAATGCGGCTGGCGTTCAACCTACTGAGCCTGCGCCAACCGCTCTTCGCCACGTCCATACGTGAACTCAATGCGATCGACCAGGCCCTCAGCGACCGAATCCCCTTCTACGGCTCCTACCTGACAGGCACGAAACTGTTCGCCCGCCGCAACTGCGACGCAGCCCTCGGCACGCACTGGCCGGGCGTGGACCTGAGCAGCGATGCACTCCAACCATACATTGCGTGGTACCTGCGCACGCTCGGCGTCAAGGAGGTCGATGAGTGCATGGTGGCCACGCCCCGGTAGGCGTCATCGGATTGGTGCTCTTCCCCGCGGTTACCGCTCTGGACCTGGTCGGTCCCTACGAGGTACTAGCCCGGACCGACCATCACTGCGTGCTCGTGGCCCGCGATAGCACACCGGTCGAGAGCGACCGAGGGCTTCGTCTCACTCCGGACGAGACGTTCGCGTCGTGTGCACAACTCGAGGTTCTGGTGGTGCCGGGCGGCCCCGGCCAGGCCGCGGCGATGCACGACGAGGAGCTGATCGCGTTCCTGCGGGAGCAGAGTGCGGGTGCGCGCTGGACCGCATCCGTGTGCACAGGTGCCCTGCTGCTCGCCCGAGCTGGCCTGCTAGCGGGCCGAAGGGCAACGACGCACTGGCTCGCCATGGCTGAACTGGAGCGGCTCGGCGCAAGACCACAGAACCAAAGGGTGGTATGGGACCATCCCTACGTCACCGCCGCAGGCGTGTCGGCTGGCATCGACCTCGCCCTCGCGCTGGTCTGCCGACTGCACGGGAAGGAGCTGGCCCAGCGCATCCAGCTGGCCATGGAGTACGATCCACAGCCGCCGTTCGCGGCTGGCTCCGCCTCAACGGCGCCAGAGCCAGTAGTCAGCTACCTGCGCGAGCACAGCCGGTTCGCCCAGTGAAGGTCGACATCTGGCGCGGGTGGCTGGACACCCTGTCGGTGGAGTCGGCCGACGACGCCGAGCATCGCCGTGCCAACAAGCTGGCCGACCCGCTCACGCAGCGACGCTTCTTGGCCGGGCGCGGTTCCCTGCGGCTAGTCCTGGGCCACATGCTCGGGGTGCCGGCATGCGATGTGCCCCTCCGTTACCTTCCGTCAGGGCGGCCGCTGCTCCTCGACGGTCCGTCCTTCAGCGTTACGCACGCCGGCGGTCTGATGCTCGTCGCGGTGGCGCCCGCTGGAGAGATCGGTGTCGACATCGAACACCTACGGCCGGTACCCGGAGCTGACCGGCTGTCTCGTCGAGTGCTCGGCCGACCACTCGGCGGACGAGATTTCCTCCAAGCGTGGGTCGCACACGAGGCAGCAGTCAAGGCCCGCGGCGGTCGGCTGCTGGACTCCCTCGTGCCCGCGCCGCCGGCTAGCCACCGGATCCTGCGCCTGCGACCTTCGTCTGGATATGTCGGAGCGCTCGCGCTCACGCCGTTCAACGGCCGGGTCCGCGTGTCTTACCGACCGATCCAGCCATAGCCCTCAGCCGGCAGTGGCCGCGTCCCTGCACGGCACCCCGCTGTCGGCCGAGGCAAGACAAGAACAAGACAAGAGCAACGGGACATGGCGGCCGACACTGGCCGTGAGCGCTGGACGGTCGGCCACCACATGGAAGGTCAGCGCAAGCTGGGGAGGTCCCCCGACCCCGGCTCGCGGCCCCGCAGGCGGCGCTCGAGCGCCGGTTCCCTCACGGTCAGCGCTTCGTCGTGGCGACCGAACTCAGCCGCGGCCCACCGACCGGATCACGGCGGCCCCTTCGGAGGTGCCTCGCAGGGTGTGCGCAACCGGGAGACGTGCGACTGGAGCAGTGCACGACGTCGTCGGGCGGTTCGTCCCCCCCCAGACGCCGTCGATCAGCCGCTCGACGCTCACCGCGCGGTTCGCCTTCGCCCGCGACCACCGCCGGCGTCTGTCCATCGCGGCAGGACCGGTGAGCGTCCTCGGTCCCGCCGAGCACCTCACCTGGACCTGCACCGGGCTGCCCGCCGCGAAGCCAGCTGCCGAGCAGGTGGTCTGCTCGCCGGGAGCCACCTGCGAGGTGGGGCAGGTCGCCGCCGCGCCGGGCGGGTAGGGCTTCTGTGCGGTCACTCCCCCCGCGCGGGGCAGGGCCAGCAGCGTCACCACGAGCCCGGCGAGCCCTGCGTGAGCTGCCTTCCGCATGGTCGTCCTCCTCCCTCGACCGGTGGCCTGGTCTGCCGCGCGGCTCCACCGCGAGGTCGTGGTCGCACGTCCGGTCGTGGCTGCGTGCAATGCGCTCACCGCAGCCACGCCTGCAGCCGGTCGACGGCGCGGCCGGGCAGCGCCCGACGAAGCGCACCTCGCAGGGCTCGACCAGGCCCACGCTGGCACCGTCGAGGTCGACGGCCACACCGGGCTCTTGTTCCAGGACGCGGCGCTGTTCCCCTGGCGGACCGTGCGCGGCAACATCGACCTGGCCTTGCGACTGTGCGGTGTTCCCCGCAGCGAACGCCGGGCCTTGGCGGACACGTTGACGGCTCGCGTGCACCTCAGCGGCGTGGGCGACCGCCGCCCCCACGAGCTCTCCCGGCGGGATGCGGCAACGGGTGGCGCTCGCGCGGGCGCTGGCCCAGGACGCCGACGTCATGCTGATGGACGAACCCTTCGCAGCGCTCGACGCATCACCCGGGACCTGCTCCACGAGGAGCTCCAACGGCTGTGGTGCGACAGCGACCTGACAGTGCTGTTCGTCACCCACAACGTCCACGAGGCGGTCCGACTGGGCGACGAGGTCCACGTGCTGCCTCGCGCCCGGCAAAGGTGGTGGCGTCCTACCCCATCGATCTCGATCGGCCCCGCCGGCTCGACCACCCGCGGTGGCCAAGATGGCCAGCGAGATCACCGAGCGGCTGCGGCTCGAGGTTCGCCGCCACTCCACCCGCGCAGCCGCAGAGGGCCAACGTTGACCACCACGACCGACGACCCAGCCCAGATCACACACTGTCCGGGCTCGACGCACTCGACACCCCGCTGACGCCCAACGTCGACCGCGTCCGGCACGCCTGGGCGGTCGCGTGGCCCAAGCTGGCCGCCCTCGGCCTGCTGCTCGGCCTGTGGCAGTCTGGTGGTGTGGTCCGCGTGGCGCCCCCCTCTACATCGCGGAGGAACGCCCGATCCGCCTGGGCATCGCGGATGTAGACGATGACGTGCGCCCCCGTCGAACATGCTGGGTCTCCGGCCACGGGGAGCATGATGCTACGAGTGACGCGAGTGGGGGTGATCAGCATGACCACCGGTGGTCGAGTGCAGCACCGGTCGACCGTGCTTGTCACAGGTGGCACGGGTGGGATCGGATATCACGCCGCCCGCCTGTTGGGTTCCGGTGGGCACGAGGTCGTGATCACGGGGCGGAGCGCCGAGCGGGGCGAGGAAGCCGCGGCGACGATCTGTCGGCAGGCTCCAACGGCTCGCGTCACTTTCCTGCAGGCGGACCACTCGACGGTTGGCGGTAACACGGTCCTCGCAACCCGTGTCCGTTCGGCGTTCCCTCATCTCGACGTTCTGATCAACAACGTGGGTGGGCTGTACGAATCGCGCGGAGAGACCACGGACGGTGTTGAGGCGACGTTGGCGATGAACGTCCTCGGGCCGTTCGTGCTCAGCCAGGAGCTCCTACCGTTGTTGGCGGTCAACGCCCCGGGGCGTTGCATCAACGTGGTTTCGGCCGGGTTCAAGCTGCACAAGGGCGACCCGTTCGAAGACGTGCAGTCGATCTCCGGCTTCGTTGGCGGCGACGCCTATGCGCAGACGAAGCTGCTGAACCTCCTGATCACGCTCGCCTTCGCGCGACGCTACGAGGCGACAGCGGTCACAATCAACGCGTTGCATCCCGGCATGGCCTGGACCGGCATGACACAGTCGATGACGCCTCGGACCATGCCTGCCTTGTGGGCCTTGTGGCCGTTCCTGCGGTTGGTGCAGCGCACCGGTTCCCCGCAGAAGGCTGGGCGTCGGCTGACCTACCTCGCTACCGCTCCCCAACTCGCCACGCTTACGGGCACCTACTTCGATGGCAGCGCTCCGCGACGTCTGTCACGACGCGAACTCGACGTCGGAACACAGGACCGAGCCTGGCAGTTGGCCGCCGAGTTAGTGGACGCGGCCGGGGCTCGGCACGGGGAAAGTGTCCTGGACTGAAGCTGCGTCACACGGAGCCGGTGAGGCGTGCCGCGCGGTCGACGCCTGACCAAGGGCAAGAGCAAGCGAGCAACCATACGCTGCGTCAAACGCTACCTCGCACGCCAGCGCCTCAAACTTCGCGGGTGTTGTCGTCGACAAGACGGTGGCGGACGTGGTGCGGGCTGTCGCGCGAGAGTCGGCGCGGTTCGCGCACGCGGGAGAACCCGGGTGTTACCCAACCCGGACGTGAACCGGCCCAACCCCCGGCTAGCTGGGGCTCGCCAGACTCTCAGAGTGGCCTCGCATGCCGTGACAAGCCGTGACAAGTCGTGACAACCGCAGGCGCGCTCCGGTCGCCCACACAGGCCCGGTTCGCTCGAGTTCGCCCAGTTGCAGCAGGTGTGTGGAACGGTCGTGGGCCGATGGCGCCAGCAGATGCGCAGGACAACCCATGGCAAGCTGGCCTCGGAGAGCAACGGGGCCTGCTGCTGGCGGGCTGTGCCAGCGACGGCAAGGGCGTGCTGTTGGACGTCGACCGCGACGGGACCGCCTCGCCACCTACTCGGTGCAAGGGGAGGAAGCTCTGATGGCCCATGCGCCAAGAAGCCAGTTCTACCTGCGTGCCGATCCCGGGCCCTAGATCGCCACGTCCGAGACGCACCCGACCGGGACCTCAAACTGATTCGCAAGGGCGGCGACCCCCAAGGCCACTGTCTCACCGCCGACGATCTTGGCCACCACTGAACTTGCGATCAAAACGGCGCGCAGCTCCTTCGCTATGTGCTCCTCCGACCATCCGGTAGCCCGCCCGCAACCACGGTTGTCGGGCACTCGAGACCGCTTGCGCTCTCGCTGCGCGAACGGGTCGACTGGTTGCGGCCAAGCCACGTGCCGGACGCTCGTCCGCTCGCTCGGCGGACAAGCCGGCTAGCGCGCCACGCGGTAGCGGAGGTAGACGACGCTCGAACTGAAGGTGCGGGTCTCGACGAGTTCGAGATGCACCCGGCGCTCGCGCTGGGGAAAGAACGGAATGCCACCGCCAACCAGCACCGGGTAGACCATCGCCCGGTACTCATCGATCAGACCCAACGCGGCCACCTCGGCGGCGAGAGTGGCGCCGCCGATCGCGATGTCGCCCTCACCCGGCTCGGCTCGCAAACGCCCGATCTCCTCCGCCGGGCCGTCAGAGGCCAGGCGGGCATTGCCCTGCACCGCGGACAACGTGGTGGAGAACACGACCTTTGGGAGTGGCTTCCAAAGCGTGGCCCATTCGAGCTCCGCGTCGTCGAGCGATGGATCCTGGTCGGCGGTCTCCCAGTACAGCATCGTCTCGTGCAGCCGTCTTCCCAGCAGGTGGACGCCGACCTGTCGAATCTCGTCGATCCAGAAGCGAAAGACCTCCTCGTCGGGCGCCGTCCAGTCGAAGTCGCCGTCCGGCCCGACGATGTAGCCGTCAAGGGAGACGTTCATCGAGTAGGTTACGCTGCGCATCAGAAGTCTCCTCGGTAAAGAGCCCGCCGATGGCGGCACTCGTGGCCCTGTGCCCCCCGGCGGAGCGTTATGCACACTGTCGCCGAAGTCAGCGGACGCGCACAACCACGGTTCGGGACGCGTCGCCCGAAAGTCGAAGCACTAAGCGAGGTCCTTGCCGTCGAGCAGGTCGGCATCGGCCTTGCCGGTGGCGGCGAGGAGTCGGGTGGAGCCCGCAGTCGGTAGAAGGTGAAGGTCGTGGTCCCGCGACATGGCGGACATGGCACCGAACTGGCGAGCGCGGGATCGATTTGCTGGTGCTGCGCGAGTTCATGAGCACAGCGCGGGTCAGCCAGTCAACCGGCGGTGGCCGTGTCCGAGGAAGTCGAGGGCGGTCGCGTACTGGTCGTCGGCTGCTAGCAGCTCGGCGTAGGCCAGGCTGGCGCCGTTGAAGGCGGTGTCGTTCCAGTAGGGGTCGGACCTGTCGATCCCGCCCCAGGCCGCCACGTACAGGTACGGCTCGGGGTGGGCGTCGTCACCGGGGGACGCGCCGTAGCTGGCGCGCTGCCCCGCGTCGGGGCCACCTTGCTCGACGGCGGGATCGAAGTGCTCGGGCCACAGCTGGACCCGGCTCACGTCCCTCGCGGCCCTTGTGCGACGCAGTTCCTCCAGCACGGCGGTGGCGAACCCGAACCAGTCGTCGAGCGCGGCGGCGCCGGCCGGATCGACCGTCAGCGGGACGTCGGGGCCGGCAGGCGCGGGCGGGTCGTGGAACCCCTCGAACCACGGCTCGCGGTAGGGGATGCCGACGAACTCCGCCGCATCGATCAGCGTGGTCAGCTGCTGTGAGCGCACCCGGTCGCGGTGCTGGACCACCAGTCGGTCGCCTTCGATGCGGATCTGCTCGTCGTCACCGAAGAACGGGGTGCCGAACCCGCCCCGGGTCCACCGCAGCCCGAGCTTGCCGGTGGCAGCGTGCCGGGCCGGCGAGACCACGAAGAAGGCGGCCTGGTGCCCTGCCGCACGTGTCGCCGCGAACGAACTGGGCAGCTGAGCGAGCCGCCGCCGTGGGCCCAGCCAGTGGTCGCGGGCGAACGCCTCGAGCTCGGGACGGGCCGTGACGAGCCGCTCCCAGCTGAGCTGCCCGTCGCTGGTGGGTGAGACCACCAGGCCCGCGGCGCCGCGGGGGTCGGTCGGGTCGTCCGCGTACCAGTCCGGATCACAATTCGCCGGGGGCGAGGGTTCGAGCACGCGTGCCTGGTAGCCGCGAGGCAGTCGGGTCTCCGCCTCGGGGCGGGGGTCTCTGACGTGCACGCTGGTGGTCATGCATGCATCCCGCGGTGGCCGCTGACGCGCCCGGACATGATGGAGGCACAGGCACCGCGCGGGCGTGCCCGGC
>DASZZX010000053.1:0-3666 GCA_036260415.1 Nitriliruptorales bacterium | reverse complement strand
ACCCCCTCCCCCCGTGGTCGGCGCACGCGACGGATCGCTCCCCCTGTGTCATCAGCAGCATCACCGGCCGCGCGACGCGCGTCACGAGCGTCCACGCGCTGAACTCGTCGTCCGGGTGCGGCACGACGAAGAAGGTCGGCTTCCTCGCCGCCTGCGCCGGATCCGGGCGAGGCGACCGCGACGCGCGACCCCGGCTGTCCATCCGGCAGTTCTACCACGGTGCAGGTCGGGCGGGCTGGTTCGCATCGCGCGGCCAGGAGCGACGGGGCAGGGTCCGCGGCGGCCGCCGGGAGGCCTCTACCTGTCGGGCTGCAGCTGCCATCCGCGGGCGGGCACGTCATGACCGTTCAACACGCCTTCCACGGCCCTGAGCGCATCGTCGACTCCCGACGAGTACGCCTGTGGCTGCTCGAACAGGAACGCGTTCTCCTGCAGCTGCTCGCGCAGGGAGACGAGATCGATCACGACTGAGGGGGATTCTGCTGGCATGGGCCACCTCGGGGAGCACGCAGCCCTGGCTCACCGCTCCCGGCGAGGAGCGCTGGTCCCGCGGTCAGCTGCCGGCAGAGTGTGGTCCATGCACCAGCTCCCGACAGCACGCGAACCCGGACGAACGTCGCGCAGCGTCGGGTGACTCTCGGTGGGGTATCCGCACCCTCGTGCTCAAGGTCGCCCAGGAGCCGTGCGCGGATGGACCAGGCGGGCGGTCGCCCGGTCCGGTGGCCAGACGACCTGGCGCCGGCCCTCCTGCCACTGCACGGTCAGGACCGACTGACCCACTTGCAGCCCGCTGTGAGGATCGAGCCGGAACCGGCCGTAGAAGGTCGTCAGCTGCACCTGCGTGGCGGCCTGGCGCACAGCCTCGTCGTGGGCCGTGCCTGCGGCGGCGAGGCAGTAGCCGGCGACGATGCCGGCGGCGAACGCCTGGGCGGCGGGGTAGGACGGCGGGTGGCCGGCGCGGTCGTGGAACGCCGACACGAACCACTGCGCGTCGGGTCCCTCGTCGGGCGTTGGTGCGGCGGACGCCAGCCACTGCGCCGGTCCGAGCAGACCCTCACGTCGAGCACCGAGCGGGGACAACACGTCCTGCTCCCCGGCGCCCACGAACGCGGCTGCCCGCCATCGCCGGCGCAGCAGGATCCGACCGGCCGCGATCTCGTCGTCGAAGCCGGCTGCCACCAGCAGCAGATCAGCCTCGGGCAGTGAGCGGGTGGCCTGCTCGACCTCGCCAGGGTGGAAGCTCTCGACGTGGACATCCCAGCCCGACCCACGTGCGAACCGGTCAGCGCCTCCCGCGACGTCACGTCCGAAGCCCGTGTCCACGTGGAGCAACGCCACCGACGACCGTGCGCCTTCGGCGTCGTGCACGGCCTCGACCGCTCCCTCGTGGTAGCGGGACGCGGGAGCGAGGATGTTGATGACGTTGCCGACCTCCGGCCACCGCAGGCGGGAGGAGGCGCCGCCGTGGTTCCACACCAGCCGATGGGTCGCGCGCACCGCGGCCAGAGCTGGACCGCTGCCGTAGGGGCCGAAGAGCAGGTCGGGGCGTGCCTGCTCGACTGCATGCATGGCGGCGGCAGCATCCGGATGGGCGTCGACGACCTGCAACGTCACGCGCCGCCCCCCAGGCTGCGAAGTGCGCGCCCACAGGCTGAGTGCGGCGGCGCCCTCCCGACCGAACCTGGCCAGGGGCCCGGACAGGGGCGTGACGAGCACAGCACGGACCTGGCTCATCTCTCCCTCCTACACTGCCCAGCCGACCGTGAACGTCCGCCCTCGCCAGGGTCACGTCGTAAGGAGGGGCCCATGCCACTCGACGAGCAGGTCGTCCGCCTCGCGAAGGAACCCAACATCGCCACCACGGTGACCGTGATGCCCGACGGGCTCCTACAAGCCTTGCCGACCTGGGTCGACACCGACGGCGAGCACATCCTCATCAACACGGAGCCCGAACGGCAACGCTTCAGGAACATCGAGCGCGACCCGCGGATCACGGTGCTGATCGTGGCCAGGGACAACCCGTGGGACTTCGCGGAGATCCGGGGTCGTGTGGTGGAGACGACGATCGGCCAGGAGGCGCGTGACCACATCGACGAGCTGTCACGCCGCTACGTCGGCACGGACTACCGGGCCCCGATCGGTCCCCACGGCCGCGTCATCCTGCGGGTGGCCGCGCAGAAGGTCAATACCTCCGCTCAGCTCTTCGGCTCCGCCGGCTGACCCCAGCGACGCGTTCGCCCACCCGCACGGTCGTGTGGGCGTTGGGCGTCGGTCAGCGTCGCGCGCTGGGATAGCGTGACGAGCACACGACAGGTCGCTGGAGGGCGTCGCGGTGGAACACGTCGCACGGAACGTGGACGGAGGCGGACCAGATCTCCCGCTGCGGCTGGGGCGGCTGCTGCTGTCCGTCATCTTCATCGCCGGCGGCCTCGACGCTGTACGGCAGCCCGAGCCCAAGATGCCGAAGATCCACGACGCCGACCTTCCGGTCCCCCGGCCCACGCTCACGACGCAACTCAACGGTGCGGCGATGGTCGCCGCCGGGTCGGCGCTGGCGCTGGGCATCAGACCGAAGATCGCGGCGAGCGTCCTGGCTGTCTCCCTGGTCCCGACCACCATCGTGGGTCACCCGTTCTGGAAGATCGAGGATGAGCAGGCCGCCGCCATGCAGCAGATCCAGTTCATGAAGAACCTTGGTCTGCTCGGCGGCTTGATGGGAGTGATCGCGTCGGAAGGCTGACGCCGCGCACCGTCCGGACGTCGGCGGTCCTGCCCGCCGCGCCCGCCGACGGCCGTCGACCGGCGACGCCCGCGGTGACGACCCGTCGAGCGGCGACGCCCCGCCGTGACGACCCGGGACCCGACCGCTCAGTTGAGCGACGGGTCGGCCGGGATGGTCCGGTACACGCCGCCCTGGCGGGTGAGGACCGCGCGCCACAGCTGGTGGGCGTCGGTGGCGAAGGCGTCGTCGGGCTGGGCATCAACCACGAACCACGAGCCACCGGCGATCTCCTGCTCGAGCTGCCCGGGGCTCCAGCCGGCGTAGCCGGTGAAGAGACGGACCTGATCGACCTCCACCTCGCCCGGAGGCAGGCTCAGATCGAGCACCCCCACAGGGCCCACGACCGGCCGCCACGTCTCCCCGTCGGGGTGGGAACGGGCGCGCGCCAGCCCCACCACGCCGCCCGGCTCGACCGGACCGCCGAGGAACACCACGCTGGGAGGCGCGGCCAGATGACCCCAGTCGGGCAGCGCGTCGGCGAGCGTCACAGTGCTGGGACGGTTGAGGACCACGCCAACGGCCCCCTCGTCGTCGTGCTGGAGGATCAGAACGACGGCGCGGTGGAAGTTGGGGTCCACCAGCGCAGGGGTGGCCACGACCAGCCGTCCGGCGAGAGAACCATCCACGGCGTCGCTCTCGCTCCCGTCCGCGTCACCGCACAGCGTGCACGAGACCCGGCCCGCCGGGCGAACCCCCGCCTCCCGCCCGCCGGTGGCCGCGATTCGCAACGCGCGGACGTCCGGCAGCCGCCGGCACGATCGCGGTGGTGGCCGCCCGTCGCAGCGCCGGCCTTCGTCGGGGCGCTTGTGGGCGGCAGACCACGCCAGTAGGCTCGCCCCGCGAGCAACGGCGCTCCCCCGTGGAGCGCCGTTGTTGCGTCTGTC
>DASZZX010000052.1:0-3930 GCA_036260415.1 Nitriliruptorales bacterium | reverse complement strand
CACAGACGGACGGGTGATCGCCGGAGTCTGTGCAGGCATCGCCGACCACTTCGGTTGGAGCCGTCGAACGGTTCGGATCCTGTTCGTGCTGTCCGGACTGTTCGGCGCGGGCGAACTCGCCTACATCGTCCTGTGGATCGTCATGCCGAAGCAATGATCGGCGGACCTCCCACACCCTCCACCTAGGGCCCGCCACAACGCGACGTACAGCGGTCTCCGCTAGCTGACGCAATGACGCATCACTCATGAGCGCACCATTCCAGTACGTGGACGTGCCCGTCTCGTGGGCAGCCCCACACCCAACGGGCGATCAACCGGCTGCAAGGTGCTCGGCCGCGTCACGGGCGCAGGCCGGGACGCCGCCTTACAGGCCGCCCGCGCTCACCGTCGAGCTGACCAGTTCGACGCCGCCGACCCCCCCTCCAGCAGGGCCTGCTCCTGCTCGACCCCGCCCACCCCCTCTACCTCGACCGTGCCGAAGTGGAGAAGGCCCGCGGCCACCCCGAACGCGTTAAGCCCATCGTGCTCGAGTTGCGCCGCCGCCACGCCCAAGACGCCGACGAGATCGCCGGCAGCGTCTCCGCCCCGGCACCTGAGACCTTTTCCAGCGGCTGATCGCCAGCTCCAGACCAGCCCGTGCACAGCCTCCGCGATCCGGGGGCCGGTGTGCCCACAGGCTCCAAGAACGGATGTGGCGTCTCCGACCCGTGGCGGCATCGACGGCGCTCGGCAGCTGGACGACAGAGGCGAGCCTGGGTGGTGACGTCGGACAGCGCGGACCTCCGGGGACGGGCGACCCCCGCAGGCACGGGGGCCTGTTCAGTCCTTCCCGAACTCGACCTCAACTTCGGCTGGGTTCGGTCGAATATTGAAGGGAGTCTGGGTGAGGACCCGATCGCTTCCGCCTGGGAGGAAGCGTTGTGTACAAGCGGTCAGCCGATGGGCGGGAGGGTGCAGAGCATGAAGGGGGTCATCTTCAACCTCCTGGAGGAGGTCGTCGAAGAGGAGTACGGGCCGGATACCTGGGACGGGCTGCTGCAGGGCGCCGGCCTCGATGGCGCGTACTCGGCTCTGGGGACCTACCCGGACGAGGAGCTGTTCCGGTTGATCGGCGCCGCCTCGTCGGTCACCGGACAGGAGCCCGACGAGATCGTGCGTTGGTTCGGTCGTCAGTCCTTGCCGAAGCTCGCCCGACGCTATCCGGAGTTCTTGGCGCCCCACCGAACAACCCGGGCGTTCCTCCTGACCCTCAACGAGGTCATCCATCCCGAGGTCCGCAAGCTCCTCCCGGGAGCCGAAGTCCCGACCTTCGCCTTCGATGCTTCCCAGGAGGACATCCTCGCGATCGACTATCGATCTTCCCGCCGTCTATGCGCGCTGGCGGAAGGATTCATCCAGGGAGCCGCAACGTGCTACGGAGAAGAAGTCTCCATTGCACAGTCTGAATGCATGAAACGCGGCGACGAGAGATGCCTTCTGCTGTGCTGCTTTGCGGAGCAAGCATGAGTGTCCAGAACGCGGTGAGCTTGCAGGAGCAAGTGGCGCGCCTGGAAAGCCGCACCCGCCGGGAGCGCGCTGCACGACTCGAGGCGGAGGACATCGCCGAGCGGGCCACGCGTAGGCTCTACGCGACGATCGAGGAGCTCGAGCGAGCCAACGAAGCGTTGGAGCAGTCCAACATCAAGGCGTTGAACGAGACTCTCTCGATGCTGACGGCAACCCTCGACGCCACAGCGGACGGCATCCTGGTCGTGGACCGTGCGGGTAAAACCCGCACCGTCAACCGTAAGTTCATCGAGCTGTGGCGTCTTCCGGAGGCGACGCTGAGCTCCAATGATGACGATGAGATGATCGCTCAGATCCTCGAACAGCTCGAGGATCCTGCCGGCTTCCTCACCAAGGTGCGGGACTTGCAGACCCAACCCGAGGCCGAGAGTTTCGACGTCTTGAGGTTCAAGGACGGGCGGGTCTTCGAGCGGTACTCGACCGCGCAGCGCATCGACGACTTAGTGGTGGGGCGTGTGTGGAGCTTCCGCGACGTCACCGCGCGCACCCAGGCAGAGGCACAGCTCGCTCACCAGGCCCTGCACGACCCCCTAACGGGTCTGCCCAACCGAGCCCTGTTCCACGATCGTTTGGACCACGCCCTGGCGTCGGCGACGCGACGCGAGGAGCGCCCCGCGCTGCTCTTCCTGGATCTGGACAACTTCAAGGCTATCAACGACACCCTGGGCCACGCTGCCGGCGATCAGTTGCTGCTGGAGGTGGCGGCCCGGCTGCAAAGCTGTCTGCGCCCAACGGACACGGTCGCCCGATTCGGCGGGGACGAGTTCGCCGTGCTCCTAGAGGACTCCCAGCCCCGCGAGACGGCGCGCGAGGTGGCGGGTCGTATCCACGACACGCTGCGGGAGCCCGTGCGCGTGATGTGGAAGGAGGTCGTCGTCGAAGTGAGCATCGGGATCGCCGACGCCCACGAAGGCGGGGTCGGGGCCGAGGAGCTCATGCGAAACGCTGATGTCGCCATGTACGCGGCCAAGGCTCGTGGCAGCGGCAACACGGTGGTGTTCGAGCCGGATATGCATGCGGCGATCGTGGCCCGCGTGCGGCTGGAAGAAGATCTGAAGCGGGCCCTAGAGTACAACCAATTGGTGGTCCACTACCAGCCCACGATGTCCCTGGACACCGGCACCCTCACCGGGTTCGAAGCACTTGTCCGCTGGCAGCATCCCACCCGGGGGCTGGTTCCTCCGGACGAATTCATTCCCCTCGCAGAAGAGACCGGCGTGATCGTCCCGCTCGGGCGGTGGGTGCTCACGCAGGCCTGTCGCCAGGCGAAGTCGTGGCAGGATCGCTTCCCCGCCGCTGCGCGCCTTTCGATGTCGGTCAACCTGTCCCCGCGCCAGTTCCTGCACCCGCAGTTGGTGGAAGAGGTCGCTGCGGTACTGCGTGAGACGGGCCTGGAACCGGGCTCGCTTATCCTGGAGATCACCGAAGGCATGATGATGGAGGATGCCGACGGTACTGTCGCCACTCTGCACGATCTGAAACGCTTGGGCGTCCGCATCTCGGTCGATGACTTCGGCACCGGCTATTCCTCTCTTGGCTACCTCCGGCGTTTCCCAGTCGACATCCTCAAGATCGATCGCTCGTTCATCTCCGATGTCGCCGGCGGGCCGGAGGCTTCCGGCCTGACTCACGCCATTGTCAAGATGGGCAACGCCCTGGGACTGGTGACCCTGGCCGAGGGCATCGAGAAAGTGGAGCAGCTCAACATACTGGGTCGGCTAGGATGCCGGCTCGGTCAGGGCTTCTACTTCGGTCGTCCACTACCCCTCGAGCTGATAGAGCCCTTGCTGGAACAAGGCCGCATGGACACGGCAGACCGCGTGGGAGTCAACGAACCGACCGCGCCCCACGTGACGCCCCGGTGATCACCCGGGATGACGTCCCGCCGAGTGGTGGAAGTGCCGCGTGACTCGCATGGTCCGTCGCCGGTTCAGGCGGCGGGGAGTTCGGCAGGCCCGTGGTCGTCCTGCCCGAAGTCGTTGGGCAGTGCCATCGAGCCTTCGGAGAGGTGGCGGCGGTCGGCGACCTGCCAGTCGTCGTGCTGCTCGAGCAGGACCGCGCCGACCAGGCGGATGACCGCGTCGTCGTTGGGGAACACACCGACGACGTTGCAGCGTCGCTTGAGTTTGCTGGCGCTTCAGTGGGTTCGTCGACCAGATCTTGCGCCAGTGCGCTCGCGGCAAGACCGCGTAGGCGGTGACGTCGACCCCGCGTCCAACAGCAGCTGCGCCGCCTTGGGGAAGCTGCGGGCGAGATGGTCGGCGACGTCGCGCAGCTGCGCACGGGTGGTTTCAGCGTCCGTCTGCGCGAAGATGGTGCGCACGAGCGCGGCGACCATCTCGGCGTGGCGGCGGTCAACGTGGT
>DASZZX010000051.1:0-31388 GCA_036260415.1 Nitriliruptorales bacterium | reverse complement strand
CGATCGCCGTCAGGCGTTGTTGGCGGTCTGCTCGGCCTCGAAGGTGAACGTCGCCGTGGTGGTCACGTCCTGGTAGGTGTTGCCGGTGCTGAGCGGCAGGCTCACGTGGAAGCACAGCTTCTCGCTGGCCGTGGCCGCCAGGGTCCGGTCGCCCGTCTGCGCGCCCTGCGCGGGATCACCGATCAGGTTGACGCCGGTGGTGGATCCGAGGTCTGCGGCGCCGTAGAGCGGGGTGAGGGGCTTGTTGGCGAACTCGCAGGTGGTGTTCGGGATCGCGTCGATCTCGTTGGCCTCCGGCCACACCGTCAGGTCGAGCTGGGCGGCCAGGACGTTCTCGGTGGCGGTGCTTCGGACCGCGTAGCGGTACTCCAGCGATCCGGCGTTGCTGACGGTCAGCTCGCCCAGGTCCGTGTCGCCGGGAGCCATGTCCGTGAAGGACACGACCGCCGACGTCGGGGATGTCGCCAGGTCGATGGTCCCAGTGGTGAACGTGTTGCCGGTCACCGGTTCGGTGTCGGTGAAGATGGCCCCGGTGATCCCGAGTCCGATCGTGCCCAGCGACAGTAGGAAGACCAGGACGGCCTTGAGGGTGCGGCGCCTCTCCTGAGGTTCGGCCGGCGGTTGCGCGACGAGCGTGGCTTCCACGTTCAGGTCCTCTCCGATCGGGGGGTCGCGCGCCGTCACGACGCGCAGGTCGTAAGAGGGGTATCGCCGCACGCCTCGCGTCAGTCGATGGCGAGTGCAGGCCAAACCCGGAGACCATCCGACGGAGACCAGATGGAAACAGCGGCGCCCGAGGCGCCGATGTCCGGTCGAAGGTGCGCAGCGAGGCCAAGCTGACGACCACGACGGTGGTCGCAGCGCATGGCGTGGATGGGCCACGTCTCGATGGTCCCAACGGGCCCCTTCCTGCCCGCCGACGAGCACAGCGAGGCGGTGGTCGGACGCGACGGTGATGGCACCGGCGAGCGGCCGTGAATAGCTCGCGCGGACCATGGCCGCCGAAGGGAGCGACCTCGACACTTCCGGCGTCGGGCGCGATCAGGTGCTCGGCTCGAACTGAAGGGAACCTCCATGGGGACCGACGCTCACGTGGCCAGCAGCCCAGCGGCTGCCATCCCCGCCGCATCGCGGCTCGGCGACGGCGCCCACAGATCGCTGCTCCACGGCTACGTGGTGGCGGTCGCGTGGGGGATCCTGGCCGCGTGCTGGGTCGTGGTCGCCGGCAAGACCCCGACCCGTGACTACCTGCTGCTGGCAGCGGTGGTCGCCGTGTCGCTGGCTGTCCTCGTCCCTGTCAACGTCTGGTGGGTGGTGCACAACCAGCGCCTGCATCGGGCGAAGGGACCGCGACGCCAGGTGCCGGTCGTCATCGAGAGCTTCGACCGCGACCACCTCGGGCGGGAACTGGCCGTCGATCCGAAGCAGGTCCGCACGGCGGCCTACGTGCACATCTCGGTGGAGGGTGATCGCAAACTGGTCGCCGCTGCCGTTCCCGGATCGGAGAGCAGGTGACCGCGATCCTCGACGGCATCGAGGGCTCGCTGCCGTACTGGGTGGCACTGGGGTTCTTCGCCGCCTACCCCATCGTGTCGAGCTTGATGTGGATCTCGCTGGCGCTGAACTACTTCGCCCGACGTGAGCTGCGCAAGCCGCGCACCCTGCGCCCGCCGGTCCCGGCCCCGCCGGTGTCGGTGCTCATCCCCGCCTACTGCGAGGAACAGCACATCGTCGAGACCGTCGAGGCCTGCCTGGCCATCGACTACCCCGACTTTGAGGTGGTGGTCGTCGACGACGGGTCGACGGATGCCACTCTCGCCCTCATCCAGCCCTACGTCGCGGCCGGCAGGATCCGCGTGGTCGTCAAGTCCGTCAACGAAGGCAAGGCCATGGCGATCAACGACGCCATCCCCTGCCTCCGCGGTGAGATCGTCCTGATCATCGACGCGGACGCCTGTCCCGCACCGGGGATCCTCTCGGCCATGGTGCCGCACTTCGAGAGTGCGCGGGTGGCGGCGGTGACCGGCAACCCGCGCGTGGTTGATCGCCGCACCTTGCTGGCCAAGCTGCAGGTGATCGAGTTCACCTCGATCGTCAGCCTGCTCCGCCGCGCCCAGCGGGTGTGGGGTCGGGTGCTGACCGTCTCGGGCGTGGCCACGGCGTTCCGGCGGTCGGCTCTGGTGGACGTGGGCCTGTTCAGCCCCGACATGGCAACCGAGGACATCGACGTCACCTGGAGGCTCCAGAAGCGCTTCTACGACGTCCGCTACGAACCGCAGGCGGTCGTGTGGATGCGTGTCCCCACCGGGCTGCGCGCGTTGTGGCGGCAGCGCCGTCGCTGGGCGGTCGGGCTCGCACAGGTCCTGCGACGGCACGCCAGCGACGTGTTCTCGCACTGGCGACACCGGCGGATGTGGCCGGTGGTCATCGAGGCCATGCTGTCGATCGTGTGGGCGTACCTGTTCGTGGGCCTCACGCTGCTGTGGGCTGTGTCGCTGGCCTTCGGTCGGGCGCCGGCAGGCGCGTCGCCGTTCCCCAACGTCTGGGGCATGACGATCGCCACGTTGGCCGTCACGCAACTCGCGGTCGGCGTCCTGCTCGACGCACGCTACGAACGGTCGGTGATGCGCTCGTTCCCCATCGCCGTGCTCTACCCGGTGGGGTACTGGATGCTGATGGCCGTCGTCACGGCGATGGCCACGCCACGCGGCGTGTGGCGCGGCCGCGCGGTGGGAGCGCCGATCCGGTGGCGGACGATCCGCGGGACGTAGCAGCAACGCCGTGGGGACGCGCCGGCCGCGCCGCTCCACCGGACTCTCACAGGCGTGCTGCTGGAAGCTGCCGGCGGGTCGGCGCCGGCCGGGTCAGCGAGCGCCTGCCCACCGGACCGCGGCCGGCCGGACGATCAGACGGCGGCGTCGTCCCTGTGGCTGTGCTCCTCCAGGCGGCGCCGGACGTCGTGCATGTCGAGCGCCTTGACCTGCGTGATGAGCTCCTCGAGCGCGCTCGGGGGCAGCGCGCCGGGCTGCGCGAAGACCAGGATCTGCTCGCGGAACGCCATGATCGTCGGGATGGAACGGATCCCGAAGTAGGCCGACAGCTCTGGCTGGTCCTCCGTGTCGACCTTGGCGAAGACGACGTCGGCGTACTGCTCGGAGGCGAGTTCGTAGGTGGGAGCGAACACGCGGCAGGGTCCGCACCACCCGGCCCAGAAGTCCACCAGGACGATGTCGTTGCCGGCGATCGTCGGCTCGAAGTCGTGCGCGGTCAGTGCGACGGTGGCCATGGAGAGGGCTTCCTGTCGTGGCGGTTGTCGGGTGGTGGAACCGCGCCACCACCGTGGGCATTCCGACGGCCCGCCACGCGCACGTCACTTCTTCCCGCTGCGGCCGCGCGACGCTACCGTGCGGCACCCGGTCGGCCACACCTCCGGCCGGCCAGGAGGCGGGCGCCGTGGCGCAGTCGGTACACACGTCGTCGCCCGCACGAGCCGTCGTGTGGGCGTTCCACATGCTGCTGCCCGCGCTCGGGCTGTGGCTGCTGCTGGCCCGCCCCGAACTCGACGTCGAGATCCCTCACCAGGAGGCCCACTTCTGGCTGGTGACCAGCGTCGCCGCGATCAACATGGTGCTGGCGCAGCGCATGAGCGACGAGGCGGGACGACACGGTGACGTCCGGCTGTTCCTGGTGTCACTGGGCTTCCTGGCCGCCGCCGGCTTCTTCGCCCTGCACGCCCTCGCCACCCCTCGGGTGCTCGTCACCGGGAGCAACGCCGGCTTCCTGATCGCGACACCGGTGGGCATGTTCCTCGCGGCCGTGTTCGGTGCCGCGTCCGCGCTGGAGCTGTCACCCGCGAGGGCCGAGTCGGTCCTGCAGCGACGCAGCCTGCTGCGGGGCGGTCTGTGGGCCGTGATGCTGCTGTGGGCGTTCGTGAGCCTGTTCGAGCTCCCCCCGCTGGCCCGCGCCATCGAGTCCGGTCAGGCCTACCGGGGCCTGCTGCCGCTGGCAGCCGTCGGCGTGGCCGCGTGCCTGGCCACCGCGGTGCTCTACTACCGCCTGTACCGCCGCCGGCCCTCGGCGGTGCTGATGGGGCTGATCACCGCCTACGTGCTGCTCGCCGAAGCGATGGTCAACGTGGTGATCGGCCGCAACTGGCACCTGTCGTGGTGGGAGTGGCACGTCCTGCTGCTGGCGGCCTTCGGCTACCTGGCGTACAGCGCCCGGGTCCAGTACCGCCAGGAGGGCTCGGCGCGGGGGCTGTTCGCGTCGATCGCCCTCGACCAGACCATCCAGCAGCTGCGCCACGAGTACGGGGAGGCACTGGAGGCGCTGGTCGGAGCGCTCGAAGGCGATCCCGACGACGAAGCGCTGGAAGCGGCCGTCACCGAGGTGGTGGAACGCTTCGGCTTGACGCAGCTGCAGCGCGAGATCCTGCGCCGCGCAGCGGAGGCGCTCGCCAGCGAACGCGACCAGATCCGCCGCCTGGACGCCCTGGTCGCTGTCGGGCGCGAGACGCGCGTCGGCCTGGAGGAGCGGGAGCTTCTGCGACGCACGCTGGCGATCGCCAAGCAGGGCTTCGAGGGCGACCGCCTGCGCCTGGGCCTGGTCGTCGACGGAGAGCTGCAGTTCCCCGCGGAGCTGGCCGGCGACGGTGGATGGCCGGGTGGTGATCCGGCCGAGCCCGCTCTGGTTCATGCCGCACTGGAGGAGCTGGAGCCCCGGGCGATCCCCTCTCCCGAGGGCACGTTGCAGGTGTTCCCGCTGGCCGTGAAGGGGTCCGGCGCCGGCGTGCTCGAGGTGCTGCGGGCCGGCGAGTTCGACGAGCGCGACACCGCGGTTCTGCGCTCGCTGGCGAGCCAGCTGTCGGTCGCGCTCGAGAACGCCCGCCTGTACCGGCAGGTGGACCGCCTGCTGCACCGCTACCTCTCCCCCAACGTCGCCACCGCACTGCGCTCCGACGCGGAGCTTGCCGAGCTCGGTGGTCGGGTGGTGGAGGCCACGGTCCTGTTCGCGGACCTGCGTGGGTTCACCTCGTACTCCGAGCAGGTGGCGCATCCACAACGCGTCGTGGAACTGCTCAACCGCTACTTCGGGCTGGCCGTCCCGATCGTCCTGGCGGAGGGCGGGACGGTCGACAAGTTCGTCGGTGACGCCCTGATGGCGTTGTTCAACTGGCCCGAGCCGCAGCCCGACCACGCTCTGCGGGCCGCGCGGGCGGCCTTGGCGATCCAGGCGGCTGTGGAGGAGGCCGCCACCGACCACCCCGATTGGCCGCGGTTCCGTGTGGGGATCAACACCGGTCCTGCGCTGGTGGGCAACGTCGGCAGCGGTGAGCTGCGCAACCTCACCGCCATCGGGGACGCGGTGAACCTGGCCGCGCGGCTGCAGACCGCGGCCGAGCCCGGCCAGGTGGTGATCGGCCCCACGACGTACGCGCTCGTACGCCATGTGGCGGGCGTCCGCCGGCTGGGGTCGGTGTCGGTCAAGGGCCGCGAGGAGGCGGTGGAGGCCTTCGAGCTGCTGGCGCTCGAGGAGGTCGCCTCGAGGTCCAGCGAGACGAGGCGATGAGTCGACGCGCCACAACGAGACGACCCCGCGACCGCGGTGCGGTGCGGGGTCCTCTCCTGCGGATGCGCGGTGCACTCGATCGGCTGGGTCACGCACGGGGTCGTCGACGCCGGAAGCCCTTGCGGCCCGCGGTCGTCTCGGGTCCCTACCCCGGTCGGACCCTTGGTGGCCGTCGCGGGGCGCGTGGGTCTTCCAACGCGGTGGAAGAGGTCGGTGGAGCTGCCGGGAGTCGAACCCGGGTCCCGCGGTCCCGACGCTGGGGCTCTACGAGCGTAGGTCCCGGATGAGCTTCGGGATCCGGTGCCCCGGGGCCAGGCAGCGCTCGGATCCCTAGCCGTCAGCGGTGTCCCGGTCCGTCGCGACGGCGACGCGGACCGGTGATCCCTGTGCATGATGCCGGATCCTGCCTACAGGGCGTCAGCAGGTCGACAGGCGGCTTTGGTTAGGCCGCCAGCGCCACGTTGTCGTCGGCGTTCGATGGTTCCGACGCGGTTTCACGAGGCAGCGTCGGCTCCTCGGCTCGCTCCCCGGGCGTCGGCAACGACCACGGTCGAAGCCAGTCAGCCCCAGGTGTTGGTGAGTGGACCGCTCTGCAGTTGTCAAGTCGCACGCGCTGCGTCGCCGCGTCCGTGCACCGAGGATAACGCGGGGGGCCGACCAGACCTTCCCGGCGCTGCCCCTCCCTTCGCGGAGCGGTGGATGGGTCCGCCGGGGTGTCAGCGACGCTGCAGGTCCTTCAGGGCGCGTTCCATCTCCCGCTGGGCGGTCCTCTTGGCGATGTCGCTGCGTTTGTCGCGGGTGGCCTTGCCGCGTCCGACGGCGAACTCGATCTTGGCGTAGCCGTCACGGAAGTACAGCCGGGTGGGCACCAGCGCGTTGCCCTTCTCGTGGAAGGCGCGGGCGAGCTGGTCGAGCTCGCGCCGCTGCAGCAGCAGCTTGCGGGGCCTGGTCGGGTCGTGGTTCTGGCGGTTGCCGAACTCGTACTCGGGGATGTGGGCCTGCATCAGCCAACCCTCTCCCAGCTCGTCGATCTTGACCCACGCCTGCGCCAACGATGCCTTGCCGGCCCGCAGGGACTTCACCTCGGTGCCCTGCAGCACCATCCCGGCCTCGTAGAGGTCACCGAGGTCGTAGTCGTAGCGGGCACGGCGGTTCAGGGCGACCGTGCGGTCGCCGTCGCGCCGGCCGTCGTCCCGTGTCACGGACGCAGGCTACCGGCGCACCGTCGACCGGCGGACGGCGCCGATCACCCGGCGATGCGCCGCCGACCGGCTCAGTACCAGCGCATGGGGTCCTGCGGCTGACCGCCCACCCGCACCTCGTAGTGCAGGTGGGGGCCGGTCGAGTAGCCGCTCGAGCCGATCTCCCCGATCTTGTGGCCTCGCCCCACCACCTGTCCCTCGCTCACGGCGAGACGCGACTGGTGGGCGTACAGCGTCGCGAGCCCGCCCCCGTGGTCGATGACCACCGTCAAGCCGTACCCGCCGCGGAAGCCCGCGGAGACGACCAGTCCCTCCGCCGCGGCCACGATCGTCTGACCGACCGGACCGGCGATATCCACGCCGGAGTGGAAGCGGCGGGTGCCGAAGATGGGATGGGTGCGCCACCCGAACCCCGAGCCCGGCGCCCCATCGGTCGGCCACGCCAGGGTGCCGGCACCCGGCGCCGAGCCGGCCCGCCAGCGCGAGAGGCGCAGCTCGGCGGCGAGCCGGTCGGACTCGGCCTGCAGCGAGGAGACCAGTGCCTCGTACTCGTGGCGGGTCCGTTCGAGGCTGTCCAGCGCACGCTGACGCTCGGCCCGGTCGGCGGCGATGTGCTCGGTCAGCTGCCGCTGCTCGCTGGAGAGGTCGGCGATCTCGTCGCGCGCCAGTCGGGCCGCGCGCTGCTCGCCGACCGCCACGTCCCGCAGCCGGTCCACCTCGGCGCGTCGCTCGCGGACTTTGCGGGTGAGCACGCCGAACTCGTGGATCAGGAGGGACTCGTGGTCGAGGGCCGACCGCACGTAGTGGTAGCTGGTCACGAAGTCCGAGAAGCTCCGCGCCTCGACGAGTGTGTCGGCGTAGGACACCGTCCCGTACTTGTAGGCCGCGGCGACGCGTCGGTCGAAACGCTCCTCGCGCTCCGCCAGCTCGGTCACCAGCGCCTCCAGCCGCCGGGTCTCCCCCGCCAGCTTGCGGGTCGCCTGGTCGGTCCTCGCTCGGGCCGCCTCCAGCGCCGCGTGCGTCGCGGCGAGCTGGGCCTCAAGATCGGCCAGGCGGGCCGTGGCACCAGCGAGCGACGCCTCGACCGCATCCAGCTGCTGCTTGGTCTCCGCGACCTGTGATTCGACGGTGTCGAGGCCCTCCTGGGCCTCCACCAGCTGCGAGCGGGTCTGCTCGAAACGCTCGTCGGCGGCGCCCCCACCGGGGTGCGCGCCGGCGGCGGTGGGCACGATCGCCAGCAGCGCGATCAGCGGTGCGGCGAGTCGGCTCGGACGCGAACGCCGGGGACACGTCGATCGCCCCGCCCGCGTGCCCACGCTGCCCCCCGCTCGCACCGTCGCTCCTCCACGCCCGGCGCTCCACAGGTGGCCGACCGTAGCACACAGGCAACAACAGGCCACAGGAGCAACAAGGACGCCCGCTTCCCACGCGGGTATCGGCGTGGGCCGGCCGGGGCTGGATCCCCCGCCGGCGGCCTCACACGTCGAGGAAGCGGCGCAGGGCGATCAGCGACGACAGCCCGGCGATGATCACGCCGCCGAGCAAGAGCAACGGGCCGACCGCCGCCGCCTCCTCGATGCCGATGAACGGCATGAACTGGATGGTCTGCTGCAGTGAGTCGGTGATGAGCGGGACCGCCAGCAGCAGCACGCCCCATGCGAGCAGGGCCCCGACCAGCCCTGCGAAGACACCCTCGAGCACGAACGGCAGGCGGATGTACCAGTTCGACGCCCCGACCAGCTTCATGATGGCGGTCTGCTCCCGCCGGGCGAAGGCGGCCACGCGGATGGTGTTGACGATCAGGACGCAGGCGGCGCCGAGCTGCACGACAGCGACCACCAGCGCCCCGAGCCGGACCTTCTCGATGAACGCGAAGATCGGCCGCAGGGTCTCGCGCTGGTCGACGACCTCCTCGACCCCCGGTCGCGCCTTGAACTTGTCGTAGATGGCGCTGAACTCGCGGGGGTCCTCCATCTTCACCCGGAAGGACGCGGGCAGCGCTTCGGGACCGACCGACTCCACGAAGTCGGGCTGGTCCTTGAACATCTCCTTGAAGCTCTCGTAGGCCTCCCCCTTCGACTCGTAGAAGACCTCGCGAACGAGCGGGTCGTTCGCCAGCTCCTCGCGCAGCTGCTCCTCCTGCTCCGGGGTGATGGCGTCGCAGTTGCGGCCGTCGCAGAGGAAGATCGACACCTCGATCTTCCCGTACCACTCGTCGGTGGCCACGTCGACCTGGTCCTGGAAGAGGATGCTCGACCCGAGCAGCGTCAACGACACGAACACCGATAGGATCACCGCGATGGTCATCAGGAGGTTGCGCCCCAGGCCGGTGACGGCCTCGCGGAGCAGGTAGGCCCAGCGCGCGCTCACCTCAACCTCCGTAGCCGTAGACGCCGCGCGACTGATCGCGGACGACCACGCCGCTCTCCAGCTCGATCACCCTCCGGCGCATCGAGTCGACGATCTGCTGGTCGTGCGTTGCCATCACGACGGTCGCGCCGGTGCGGTTGATGCGGTCGAGCAGCTTCATGATCCCGACCGAGGTCTGAGGGTCGAGGTTCCCGGTTGGCTCGTCGCACAGCATGATGCGGGGGGCGTTCACGAACGCCCGGGCGATCGACACGCGCTGCTGCTGGCCGCCGGAGAGCTCGTGCGGGTACGCGTCGTGTTTGTCGGACAGACCGACCAGGTCCAACACCTCCGGCACCCGCTTGTTGATGATCTGCCGTGGCTTGCCGATCACCTCCAACGCGAAGGCCACGTTCTCGCCGACGGTCTTGCTGGCGAGCAGCTTGAAGTCCTGGAACACGTAGCCGATCTCGCGTCGCAGCAGCGGCACCTTCCAGCGCTTCAGCGTCTTGAGGTTCTTCCCGGCGACCCAGATCTCACCGTCGTCGGGTGGCTCCTCGCGGGTGAGGAGCCTCATCAGGGTGGACTTGCCCGACCCTGAGGGTCCCACCACGAAGACGAACTCGCCCTTGCCGATCTCGACCGAGACGTCCTTGAGCGCGACGATCCCGCCCTTGTAGGTCTTCGTGACGTTCTGCAGCGTGATCACAGGCGTTCACCGTACGGGGAGCCGGCAACGAACGGACGGTTGCGCGCCCGGCGTATGAGCCGGGGAAGGGTACCGCAACCGACGGGATCCGGTGGCCCGCACTCGCGCGTGCTGGACGGCACCCGCTCGGGGGCGGACGGCGAGTGGAGGACGCGGGCACAGTCACCGTGACCGTCACAGCCGGTGCCGAGCCGCCCGATGGGCAGCAGAAGCCGCGGCGATGTCCTGTGGGCCAGGGGTCAGCTCGCCGCTCCCTGCGCCTGCCGCTGCGCCGCACGCCAGCGCAGTTCCGACTCGATGAACCCGTCGAGGTCGCCGTCGAGCACCGCCTGCACGTTGCCGGTCTCGTGCCCGGTCCGAAGGTCCTTGACCATCTGGTAGGGGTGGAGCACGTAGCTTCGGATCTGCGACCCGAACCCGACGTTCTGGGTCCCGCCTCGCAGCGCCTCCAGCTCCTCGTGACGCTTCTGCCGCTCGAGATCGGCGAGACGGGCTTTCAGGACCCGCAAGGCCACCGCCTTGTTCTGGTGCTGGGACTTCTCGTTCTGGCAGGAGACCACCATGCCGGTGGGCAGGTGCGTGATGCGCACGGCCGAATCGGTCGTGTTCACGCTCTGACCTCCGGGGCCCGAGGAGCGGTAGACGTCGATGCGCAGGTCCTCCTCGGGCAGGTCGATCTCGTCCTCCACGTCCGGCAGTTCGGGGATCACGTCCACCAGCGCGAACGAGGTCTGCCGTCGCGACTGAGCGTCGAACGGTGAGATGCGCACCAACCGGTGCACGCCGTGCTCGTTGCGTAGGAGCCCGTAGGCGTCCTGGCCCCGCACCGAGATGGTGGTCGACTTGAGACCGGCCTCCTCGCCGAACTGCTCGTCCAGGACCCGGACGTCCAGCCCGCGCTGCACGGCCCAGCGCAGGTACATGCGCTGCAGCATCTGCGCCCAGTCCATGGCGTCGACGCCCCCCTCCCCGGCGTGGATCGAGACGATCGCGTCGGAGGGGTCGTGCTGGCCGGAGAGCAGCGTCGCCACCTCGAGCTTGTCGAGGTCGGCCACCAGCTCGGTGAGACCCTTGGCGACCTCCACCGAGGTGGCCTCGTCGTCCTCCTCCTGGGCCAGACGGTCGAGGACCTCCAGGTCCTCCAAGCGCTCAGCGATGCCGTCGACGCGGCCGACCCGCTCCTCCAGACGCGACAGCTCCGTGGTGAGTCGACGGGCGTTGTCGGGGTCGTCCCACAGCTCGGGTGCGGAGACCAGGCCCTGCAGCTCCGTCAGGCGAGCGCGCTGGCCCGGGACGTCAAAGGTACTCCTTGACGTGCGTGAGGCGCCGCCGCTGCTCGGCGAGGCGGTCAGCGTGGCTCTCCGGCATGGTGGGGCTCCTGTGAGACCGGTCGACGGTGCAGGGATCGGTGGCGAGCGTACCGCCGGCATCCCACCGGTCCCCGTGCACTAGCCGGCGGCACCACTCCCGCGTGTCCGCAGGTGCCACTCCCGGACACGCCGGAGGCGGGTGCCCTCCCCTCAGCGAGCACCCGCCTCCGTAGCCTCCCGGCTGCCCAGGGCTTCGACGGGGCGGCGCCACCTTCCTGCCGGCCACGCCACGACGATGCGCAGAACGCACGGCGACGGCGCGCCGTGCACATGCGGCCGGGAGCAGCACGAACGGCCGGTCGTCGGGCTCGGCGCCCTCCTTAGGGTCGAGATGCAACCATCGGCACGGGTCACGCGTCACACGGGTGACCCGATGGACCCCGGGGGGAACCGATGGAGACGGTCCTGCTCGTCCTCGCCGTCAGCCTCGCCGCCCCGCTGATCGCGGGCCTCCTGATCGTCATCACATCGGGGGTGGAGTCGCGCTCCGCTGCGGCGGTGGAGAGCCAGGCGACCCGCAAGAAGTAGGCGCCGGCGGCGGCCGCCGGCGGCTGGCAGGATGGCCGGCAGGAGGTGGTCGCATGCCCCACGTGGACGTCGCCGGCACCCGCCTGCACTACCACGTCGCGGGCGAGGGCCCGCTGGCGCTGCTCGTGCACGGATTCCCGTTCGACGCCACGATGTGGCTCGACCAGTTGTCGCGGCTGCGCACGGTGCGGCGCTGCGTCGCCCCCGACCTGCGCGGGTTCGGTGCGTCGGCGCCCACCACCGAACGGACACTGCCGATGGAGCGCCACGCCCAGGACATGGCGCAGCTGATCGCGACGCTCGCCGACGGCGACGCCGTCGCGGACGTGGTCGCGCTCAGCATGGGCGGGTACGTGGTGCTGGCCCTGTGGGAGAACCACCCTGAAAGGGTGCGCTCATTGGCGTTGCTCGACACCCGCGCCGAGCCCGACGACGAGGAGGGTCGTGCCGGCCGGGACGCCACGATCTCGTCGGTCGTGCAGCAGGGCCGCACCCCGCTGGCCACCGACCTGCTCGGAAGCCTCCTCGCCCCGGACGCCGACGCCACTGCGCGGGCACGGGTCCGCACGATGATCGAGGGCACCCGTGTGGAGACGATCGTGGCGGCGCTGCGCGGTATGCGCGACCGCCCCGACCGCACCGCGCTGCTGTCCACCATCGACGTCCCGACGCTCGTCGTCGCCGGCGAGCACGACGCCCCGACGCCTCCCGAAGCGATGCAGGTCATGGCCGACACCATCCCGGGCGCGCGCTTCGAGGTTGTGCCGGGAGCGGGCCACGTCACCGCCGTCGAGCGGCCCGAGGTGATCTGCGATCTGTTAGCCGAGTTCTGGGGCGCCCAGCAGTGACGCAGTCCGGCGGCGCTGACGGCCGGACGGACGCGACCTCCTCGACGGGCTGCGCGGCTTCTTCTGGCCGCGCCCGGGCTGGGAGGCCGGGGGGACGGCGGTCACCGCGTCATGCTGCCCGCCCGGCGCCGCACCGGACATCAGCGGCCCGCGGCGAGTAGAGCGGCGGCGAAGCGCCACGTCGCCACGAGGTCGCGCACCGCCTCCACGATCCGCGCAGGGGCCGGCCGGAAGTCGACGTGGGTGAACAGTCGTACCTCGTGAACCCGTGCGTCCGGGAAGGCTCGCACCAGGCGGTGTAGCTCGGCGTAGGGGATGATGGGGTCGTCAACCGCGTGGAGCAGGGCCACCGGCGCTCGTACGCGGTGGGCGACCGTGACCGGCGACAGTCGCTCCATCAGGGCGGGGAGAGGCGCCGGGAGGCGTGCGAGCAGCGCCTCGACGCGCGCCGGATCCCGGTTGTCCAGCAGCGCCCGCAGCAGTTCCCGGTCCTCGTCGGTGAACATGCCGTGACCGCTGGCCAGCGTCTGTTCGAGCCGCCGGCGCAGCAGGCCGGACGTGCGCTCGTGGCCGGCCCAGCGGAACACATGCTCGCCGACCGTGGTCACCCCGGTCGTGGCCGCCTGCACGAGACCGGCGAGGTGGCCGTAGGCACCGAAGGCGGCCACGAAGCGCAGACGGTCCGCCACCCGCTCGTCCGCAGCGGCCACCAGCGAGAACGATCCGCCGAACGAGAAGCCGAGCGCGACCAACCCCCCCCGCGCCCCGGGGTGCCCGTCGAGCGCGAGCATGGCCCTGATCAGACGCTCGACGTCGACCTCGCCGACACGGTCGCGTGGGAGGTCCAGCTCTGGCACGAACACCACCCGCTGTGCCCGGGCGAGCGCGCTGGCGAGCCGCATGACACGCGGGTCGGCGACCCCCTGCGGGGTCACGCCGGCGGCCAGCAGCACGGGAGGGGCAGGACCACCGGTGGGCAGCCACAGACGGCCGCGCACCTCGGGCGTGGGCCCGTCGCCAGTCGCGAGCACCACGTCCCGCCAGCGGACCCGACGTCCGCCCGGGACCTGCACGCCCAACGCCCGAGCGACCGCCACCGCGGCACGCGCGGCCGTGATCGGTCCGGGCGTCGGCAGCCTCGACCTGCCTCCACGCCCGCTTGGGCGGGTCGGCCCGCTCAGCATGCTCGCGTGGCGTTCACGCCGCGGCCTCCGGTTGCTGCCGCCCAACTCGGATCAGGGCACTGGGGCGGCGGTGTGGAGCTCACACCGGCTCCGGGGCGGGGAGTGACGAGTCACACCGGCTTGGGGCCGGCCTCCAGGACGACCTCGAAGCTGAGCAGCTCCGAACCGGCGGCGGCCGGGCGCTCGGCGGACTGCGCGTGGCCGACCGCGAACTGCCGGCTGTCCACCCACCGCTGGAAGGCTTCGTCGCTCTCCCACCGGGTGACCACGAAGTAGCGGCCGCCAGAGTCGGTGGGGCGCAACAGGGAGAAGCCCTCGAAGCCCGCCACCTTCTCGACCTCTCCCGCCCGGTTGGCGAAGCGCTCCTCCAGCGTGGGCGCGAGGTGGGATGGGACCTCCAGCGCGTTGATCTTCACGACCGACACGGGCGCTCCTCGCACGGGCGGGCCGATGCTAGGGGCAGGTCAGCGAGCTGGCGACGGCCCGGTACGGTCGACGGGCGGAGCCCGACCCTCAGCAGCGTGAGCCCGCCGGCCAGCGCCAGGAGCGCCGGGAGGGGCAGTCCGAGCGGCTGGCCCGCCACGTGGAACCCGTGCAGCGTGAACGTCGCCAAGCCCAGGCACACCACCGCGACGCCCAGTGCGGTGGCGGATGCGGCGGCCGGGCCGGCTACGGTCGGGCGGGTGCGGGCGCCAGGACGTTCGTGGCGCGCGAACAGGGCGATCAGGGGCAGCAGCACGACCGTCAGTGTCAACAGCCACGGCGCCCGCATCGCCCACCACGCGCCCGTGCCGACCGGCGGCTGGCGGAGGAGTCCGGCCGGGAGCACGGTGATGGCGACGACCGCGACGGCCGTGAGGTGCCACAGGTACACGGTCATGGCGACACCGTTGGCGGCGACCACGGCCGTCCACACGCGTGGGCGCTGCAGCCAGCCGTTCACCCGCTCCCGCGCGACCGCTGCGACCCCCAGCTGCCACAGCCCCAGCGCGATCAGCGGCACGGTCGGCGGCGAGTTGTTGGTGCGGACCTCGCCGGGGACCCCGACCATGCTGCGCGCGTACGGGCCCACCGTGGTCAGCAGCACGAGCGCCATGAGCCCACCCAGCATCAGCCAGGGTGCGTGTCGCCGGCCGAGCGTCCCGTCGCGCCAGCAGATCCCGAACTGATGCACCGCCAGCCAGACGAACAGGAAGTTGGCGGACCCGATCCCGGGCACGCCGAGCACGAGGTCGGCGACGTCGACCACCACCGCGGCCACGGTCAGAGCCACCGCCGCGGTGAGCCCGTACCGCCGGTGGGCTGCGCACGCGAGCGGGGCGAGCGCCACGACGCCCACGTAGACCGCCAGGAACCACAGCGGCACCGCCACCACGTGCGCGCCGAGACGTAGGGCCGACGGGTCGACTCCGGCGACGGCCGCGACGGCGGCGACCGCGGTCCACACGCCGACGAACACGACGCTCGGGGGCAGCAGGCGCGCCAGCCGGGCGTGCAGCCAGCCTCCGTAGCCCAGGCCGTCGCGGCGGGCGGCGCTCCACGAGGCGCTGTTGGCGTAGCCACCGACGAGGAAGAACAGCGGCATGACCTGCAGGACCCACGTCAGCCACTGGGTGGCGGGGATCAGGGCCAGGACGTTGTCGCCGGTGAGACGCCCCTGCCGGTGGTCGACCGCGGCGATCAGCCAGTGTCCGAACACCACGACCCCGATCGAGACGGCCCGGAGCAGGTCTATGTAGCGGTCGCGGTGGGCGGGGGTGGCGGCGGCGAGGGCGGACGCCGACGTGGTGGCGACTGCAGCGGGCACGGAGGGCGACGTGTGGGTCGGGGCGCGGGTGAGTTCGGGCGTGGCGACATCGGTGGCGGCGGGGACGGCGGAGGCCGAGGTGGGGGCCGGCGGCGTGACGGTGGGCACCGGTGCTCCTCGCGGATCGGGACCATGCGAGGGTGTCGGTCGCGGGCCGGCTGCGACCATGGGGGACCGCCCCCGGTTCCGTCTGGGGGGTCCCCGGTGGTGTCGCCGCGAGCGCCGCCCGAGCGCCGGGGACGACCGCTCGAGGAGCCTGACTATCCTCGCATCGCCTCCCAGGCAGGTGACCATGCCGGCGACGCAGCACCGCGTGACGATCCGTGTGGCCCTCGAGAACGTGCCCGGGATGCTCGGCCGTGTGACCGGCACGGTCGAGGAGCATGCGGGCATGGTCACGTCGATCGACGCGGTGCGGGCGCAGCGCCACGTCGTCGTGCGCGACGTGACGGTCGAGGTACGCGACGACGCGCACGGCGAGGAGCTGGCGGTCGCCCTCGACCGCCTCGACGGCGTGGAACTCCTGGCGTTGACCGATGATGTGGTGCGAGCGCACCTCGGCGGCAAGATCCGGGTGGAGAACAGGCGCCCGGTGGGCGACCGTGAGGACCTGTCCCTGGTCTACACCCCCGGCGTCGGCCGCATTTGCCAGATGATCGCCGAGAACCCCACCGAGGCCTACCGGCTGACGATCAAGTCCAACGCCGTGGCGGTGGTGACCGACGGCAGCGCCGTCCTCGGTCTCGGGGACATCGGCCCGCTGGCTTCCCTCCCGGTCATGGAGGGGAAGGCGATGCTGTTCAAGGAGTTCGGAGCGGTCGATGCCTATCCCGTCCTGGTGAACGAGCAGGATCCCGACACGTTCGTCGACACGGTGGCGCGCATCGCCGTCGGCTTCGGCGGGATCAACCTGGAGGACATCGCCTCACCCCGTTGCTTCGAGATCGAAGGCAAGCTCCGCCAGCGGCTCGACATCCCGGTGTTCCACGACGACCAGCACGGCACCGCCGTGGTCGTGCTCGCCGCCCTGCTCAACGCGGTCCGGCTCGTGGGCAAGGAGCTGGCTGACCTGCGGCTGGTGCTGCAGGGCGCGGGTGCGGCCGGCGTGGCGGTCGCCAACCTCCTCATGGCAGCGGGCGTCGAGGACATCGTGGCGCTGGACCGTTCCGGGATCCTGACCATGAAGCGGGGACGCAACGACCCGATCAAGCGGCGTCTGGCGAAGCAGACGAACCCGCGCGGGCTCGAGGGGGAGCTCGCGGACGCGATGGAGGGCGCGGACGTGTTCGTCGGTCTGTCGGGTCCACGCACGCTGCCGGTGGAGCTGCTGAAGACGATGGCACCCCGGCCGATCGTGTTCGCGCTGGCCAACCCGGTCCCCGAGATCATGCCCGAGGACGCCCGGCCCTACGTGAGCATCATGGCGACGGGCCGGTCCGACTACCCCAACCAGATCAACAACGTGCTGGCGTTCCCGGGCATCTTCCGCGGGCTGCTCGACGCCGCGGCGACCCAGGTGTCAGACGAGATGAAGGTCGCCGCGGCGCACGCGATCGCTGCCATCGTCGGGGACGAGGCATCGGAGGACTACATCATCCCGTCACCGTTCGACCGTTCGGTCGCTCCGGCGGTGGCGGAAGCGGTGGCCCGCACCGCGCGCGAGCAGGGGCTGGTGCGACCCGGCTCGTACGGATCGCTGCAGGAGGAGCTAGATGCACGCGCGCACGAGGCGGCCAAACGGGCCTTGGCCCGCGCCTACGAGCGCCTGGGGACCTCCGACGAGGACACGACATCGTCGTAGCAAGGATGACCCGCCGCCGCTGGGCCACCACGGCTGGATCGTGCGTCCTTTCGCCAGCATCCCCGGGGACCACGCACGATCGCAGACAAGCGGCTACCGGCTGCGCAGCGCGTCGCGGATCTCGCGGAGCAGCACCACCTCCTGCGGCTCGCTGGCCCCGGCCTCCGCCGCCGGCTCCGCGTGGCGGGCCTGCAGGGCGTTGTAGGCACGGACGACCAGGAACACCGCGAACCCCACGATCAGGAAGTTGAGGAACGACTCGACGAACGCACCGACACTGCCGGATGGCTGACCCGAGCCGGGGTCGGCCGGACCGAACCTCCCCCAGTCGTCGAAGTCGACGTGCACCACCATCCCGACCAACGGCGTGACGAGACGCGACGTGAAGGTGCTGACCACCGCACCGAACGCGGCACCCATGACGAACCCGACCGCGATGTCGATGAAGTTGCCACGGTTGATGAAGTCACGGAACTCACGGAGCACGGCTTCCTCCTGCTCAGGGTCGGTGACCGACCCGACGGGCGGGACGCGGACCGCAGGACGGTCGTTCGTCCGTTCGGGCCGGGGGGCGCCGGCGTACCGTCGTGTCGACGGTCGCGGAACCGGAGGCGCCCAGATGTCCATCCTCCTGGTGATCCTGCTGGTGCTGCTGATCCTGGCGCTGTTCGGAAGCCTGCCGAGATGGCGGTACAGCCGCACCTGGGGTTACGGACCCAGCGGCGGCCTGCTGACCCTCGTCCTCATCGTGCTGCTGCTGGTGCTCCTCCTGTAGGCAGCACCCTTCCAGCCCGCCAGGGGTGGGATGGTCTGCGAGCGGCCTTGAGCGACCCCAGGGGTCGCCCGGCTGCTGCTAGTGGTGCGGCGTTCGCGTCACGTCCCGCAACCAGTCACCCACCACCGTCGCGAGCTGGGTCAGCACCTCGCCCTCGGAACCGGCGGCGCCCTCACCGCGCACCGCCAGCGAGTGGTCGCCGCCTTCGACGACGTGGAGCGTGGCCGGACCACCCAGGTCGGGGAGGTGGGCCCGTAGCAGGTCCAGGTCGCAGAGAGGGTCACGGGTGCCCTGCAGGAACAGGCACGGGACGGTCACATGCGGCCAGTGGTTCACCCGCAGCCGATCGTGTCGGCCCGGCGCGTGCAGCGGGTAGCCGTAGAAGACGAGCGCAGCGGCGTCCAGCCCTGCGGCCACCGCCAGCGACGCGACCCTGCCGCCGTACGACTTGCCACCGACAGCCCAGCCGTGCAACCGCGGGCCCAGACGCCGCGCGTCGGTGGCGATCGCGGCGAACGCGTCCACCGATCGCTCCGCCCGCGGCGGGGCGCGCCGGCCCGCCTGGCGGTAGGGCAGGTTGCAGCGGACCGCCAGGTGACCAGCGGCAGCGAGGCCCCCGGCGAGGGCGGTGAGACCGGCGCCGTCCAGGTCACCACCCGCACCGTGGGTGAGCAGGACCCCGATCCCGCTCGCGGTACCGCCCCGAGGGCGGTGCACTACGGCGTCCACCGCGTCCGTGGGCGCCCCCGGGCCGGCATCGAGACTGACGCGATCGATCACCGCTCGGCCGTCAGGCATCGGGACGGAGGAGATCGAACCACCGCTCGCCCGTCACGCCGTCCACGGAGCGCGTGGCGCGCCGTCGGTGGTCGCCGCCGGCTCTAGCCGCGTCCGTTCGCGTCCAGGCTGGCGACGATCCTGCGCGCGGTGCGGTCCCCGATGCCCTGGACGCTGGCGAGCTCCTCCGCGGTGGCCGCCCGCAACGCCTCCAGGGAGCCGAAACGCTCGAGCAGCGCGGCCTGCCGGGCAGGACCCACCCCTTCGATCCGTCCCAGCCGTTCGTGGATCGACTGCTCCACGGGAGCCGCGGTCCGGACCTGGCGGGCAGCCGGGGGGGCGACCCGGTCGACGGTCGCGACCTCGGCGGCCTGCCGGGGGCGGCTGGGCTGCGGACGCTGTGCCTGCCACGAGGCGGCGGTGTCCGATCCCGTGTCGGACGACCGGGCGGTCGACCAACCGCTCGCCTGCGGGGCCTGGTCGCCTCCCGGGTACCGGTCGCTGCCCAGGTGCCGGTGGCGGGCCTCACCCGCGGCGCTCTCGAGCTGAGCGCGTGCGTCGTCCTCCAACTCCTGCCGGCTGGGCGACCCTCCGAGGAGCCGTGTGAACCACCCGAACATCGTGTGACCTTCCCTCTTCCTCTTCCTCTTCACGAAACGAGGGCCCGGCGGGACCCGTGGAACCCAAGGGTACGCGTGTCGGCGTGGTCGTCAGATTCGGGCTCGGACCCCGAGGAACTGGATGCGCTGGTCACCTACTGGCGGCGTGGCGCCGATCGGCGCTGGGGCGCTCACCGGCCCTGGGGACGGTGCCCGGTGCCCCACAGGCAGGCCCGGACGGCCTGGCCGCGGGCTGGTCGTTCAGCCGGCGCCTGCCACGGCCGACCTCAGAGCAGCCCCAGCTTGGCGGCCTCGGCCACGGCCCCTGCCCGGTTGCGCGCCCCGAGCTTGTCGTACAGCTCCTGTGCGTACGCCTTCACCGTCCGCTCGGTGACGCCGAGCTGCTCGCCGATCTCGCTGTTGGTCATCCCCTCGGCCATGAGCTCGAGCACCTGCTGTTGGCGGGGCGAGAGCTTGGGTCCCACGGTGGTCTCGGGGATGTCGAGCACCATGGTCATCTCGTCACTGTCCGTCATCGCACTGGGATCCTCGAAGACGAACTCGATCGGCCCGAACGCCACCACGTCCCCGTGATGCAGCACCTGGGCGCCGGCCAGCTCGTCACCGTTGACACGGGTCCCGCCGCTACTTCCGAGATCGGTGACGATGTAGGCGCCGGCTTCCTTGCGGATCGAGGCATGCACACGTGACACGCGTGGGTCGGGCACCACGTAGGTGCAGTCGTCGCGGCGGCCGATCGTCCCGTCGTCCTCCTGCAGCCGGAAGACGGTTCCTGCGAGCTCCCCCGTACGGGCGCTGAGCGTCGGCAGCGGCACCACCTTGCGGGCCTTCTGAGGGGCCACAGCGTCCATGTCCGTCCGTTCCTCCCGTGCTCCGCCCCCGTGAGCGGGCGCGACAACTATCCGGGAGGATCTGGGCCGCCTGGACTTCCGACCACGTTCGTTCGGACACCCTGCGGAGAGTGGTGCGTGGGTGGGCGCGCGCTGTGGATGGTCCGATCGGCGCCGACCGCACGCAGCCGGTCGGGCGCGCGCGACACGCCCCGGCGGGATCCACGGCACCCGGCGGGTGGCGCTGTCGGCCCGCGACGCCGCGGAACGGGCCGGCCGCTCCGTGCGTGTCAGCGCCTCCGGATCACAGGACCGGCCACTGGCCGGTGTCGGGCTGGTCGGGCACACCGCACTCGGGACACTGAGTGCCGAGGAACTTGGCCCACTCCTCGATCTCACCGGCGTCCGGGAGTGGGTCGTGATCGTCGCGATCCGCGGTGTCGACCCTCCACACGGTGCCGTAGCGGTCGACGATGCCGGCCGCCGCGGTGTCGGGACCCAGATCGAAGACCTCCCGTAGGCGCTGGTCCGGCTGGGCGGTGACGATGCGCGCGCCCCACCAGCGGATGTCGTCCGCGCGGTCTTGCGTGGACGTGACCAGCTCGCCGCATGGGTCGCAGTCGTCGTGCGGCAGGAGCAGGATGGTCGCGTCCCGTTGGTTGCCCCCCAGGCGAACACGGCCGCCATCCTGCGTGGCGACCGAGAGATCGCGCAATCGCTCGCCGATCATGTCGTCTCCTCGTCTGCCTCGTCACATCCAGCATGGGTGGCCGAACGGTGGGCGTCGAGCCGATGGTGTGTGCGGAGGTCGGGGTCGCGAGCGCGACCGCGTCCAGGTGACGGCGGACCTGGTACGCGCTGTCCTGCTCGGTGCGCGACGTCCTGCCGTCCCGCGTCAGGCGCCGACGATGGTGTCCCGATGCGGCGACGAGCGCGCGTAGGCTCCCGTCCCGAGCACCGCGGCGGCCGATCTGCGGCACGGCACGGGGCACCGGAGAGACACGCATGACCGCACGGCGAACGACCGTCGACGGCGACGACCCGACCGTCGCCCCCTCTGACACATGAGCTTCGAGGACCTGGTCGTCGACGCCGGTCGTGTGGTCGAGGGACTGGGAGTGGCGATCATCTTGGTCGGAACGCTGGCCGTGCTGGTGCGGTACGCGGTGGTCGCCGTCCAGAGCGGTGTGGACCACGACGAGCACTTCCGACGTGGGCGCCGTGGCATCGGCAAGGCTTTGCTGCTGGGGCTCGAGGTGCTGGTGGCCGGTGACATCATCCGCACCGTCGCGGTCGAGCCCACCCTGGCAGCGGCCGCGAGCCTGGCTGTGATCGTGCTCATCCGTACGTTCCTGAGCTGGTCGATCGAGCTGGAGACCGAGGGGCGCTGGCCGTGGCAGCGCGAGGCGCACCGTCCGTAGGCCCATCGCCTGCGGCACCGCCCGTCGGGCCATCGCCTGCGTCACCGGCCGAGGGCTCGCCGTCACCGGTCTCGGGCGAGTGCTCCGTCGCCGCGCGCTCCCACGTCGCGACGGATCCGCCGACCGACACCGGCCATCGTCCTCGGTCAGTAAGGTTGCGAGCTGGGAGATCCTCCACCTCCCGCTGAGGTGATCGGGCATGAGCGAGGTGCTCGCATCGGGCAGAGAGGCTCTCCAGCGGCGCTCCTGGGCCGAGGCTCTGCAGGCCCTCACACAGGCCGATCAGGAGGCTGACCTCTCCCCCTCAGACCTCGAGCTGTTGGCAGAGGCGGCCTGGTGGTCTGGCCATCCTGACGAAGCCACCCAGGCCCTCGAGCGGGCGTACGCCGGCTACATGCAGGCCGGGGACCATCTGTCGGCGGCGGCGGTCGCGCTGCGGGTGGCGGAGCTGGCCTTCCGGCGGATGTCCTACTCGATCGCCGGCGGCTGGGTCGCCCGCGCCGACCGTCTGCTCCGGGACGAGTCGGAGTCGGTGGTGCATGCCTGGCTGGAGTTCATCCACGCGGCGGAGGCCCTGGCCCATCGCAACGACCCGGACGACACCATCGTCCACGCAGACCGCGCGATCGCGCTGGGTCGCAAGTACGGCAGCTCCGACGTGCAGTCGATCGCACTGAGCTTCAAGGGGGCCGCTCTGCTGAAGAAGGGGCGGGTGGCCGAGGGCCTGGCGCTGATCGACGAAGCCACCGCCTCCGCCACATCGGGCGAGCTGGAGCCTAAGGTCGCGTGCGACGTCTACTGCGTGACGATCGCCGCCTGCAGCGACCTGGCCGACTACCGGCGGGCCGGCGAGTGGACCGACGAGGCCGAGCGTTGGATGCAGCGACACGCGATCCGCGGTTACCAGGGTGTGTGCCGGGTGCACCGCGCTGAGTTGAAACGACTGCGCGGGTCCTGGTCCGAAGCCGAGCAGGAGGCACGCCGCGCCTGCGAGGAGCTGGAACGGTACCGGCTCCTGGACGCGGTGGGCTTCGCCTACTACGAGGTCGGCGAGGTCCGGCTGCACATGGGCGATCTCGCCGCCGCCGAGGAGGCGTTCGACCGCGCCTACGAGTACGGCCGGAACCCCCAGCCAGGGCTGGCCCTCCTGCTGCTCGCCAGGGGGGAGATCGATGAAGCGGCGCGTTCCATCGTCGGGTCGCTGTCAGGAGGACCCGGGGAGAGCATCGAGGACGACCCCCTGGTCCGCGGGCGACTGCTGCCAGCCCAGGTCGAGATCGCCCTGGCCTCCGACGACGTCGAGACAGCCCGGGCCGCCACCGAGGAACTGGAGAACATCGCGCGCGAGTACACGAGCCCGGTGTGGGAGGCCGCGGCGTTGACCGCGCGGGGCGCGGTGCAGCTGCAGGAGGGTGACCCCGTGGCAGCCGCCGGCGCCTTGAGCCGCGCCTGGCGGCTCTGGCGGCAGATCGATCTGCCCTACGAGAGGGCCAAGGCCCGGATGCTCTTGGGACAGGCGCGTGCCGCCGCCGGCGAGAGGTCCGCCGCCCGCTTGGAGCTACGGGCGGCCCGCTCCACCTTCGAGCGGCTGGGGGCGACCCTCGACGTGCAGAAGTTCGACCAGTTGCTCGACGTGGAGCCGGTGGGCGGCGTCCGGGCCTCCGACGAAGAGCGGCACCGGGCGACCAGGACGTTCATGTTCACCGACATTGTCACGTCCACCGACCTGATCGGGCTGATCGGGGACGCGGCCTGGGAGAACCTGCTCCGCTGGCACGACCGCGCGTTGCGGGCCGACTTCGCCGAGCACGGGGGGGAGGAGGTCAACCACACAGGCGACGGCTTCTTCGTGGCGTTCGACCGAGCCCGCGACGGGGTGGAGTGCGCGGTGGCCATCCAGCGCCGGCTGGCCGAGCACCGTCAGGAGCATGGCTTCGCCCCGTGGGTGCGGATCGGCCTGCACACCGCCGAGGCCACGCGGCGGGAGGACAGTTACCTGGGCCAGGGCGTGCACGCCGCCGCACGCGTGGGCTCGCTGGCCGACAAGGAGCAGATCGTCGTATCCGCGCCGACTCTCCAGGCGGCCGGGACGTTGCGGTTCCAGGTCTCGGAGCTCCGGGCGGTGCACCTCAAGGGGAACAGCGAGGCGGTGGAGGTCGCGACCGTCGAGTGGCGTTGAGCGGCCCGTCGGGCGACCCTGCCCGCGCTGGACCGTCGCCCCGGTCGGACGACCGCAGCCCCGACGCAACCGGCGTCGCCCGGCGATTACCATCTGGCCTTGACACGCAGCACCGCGCCGAAGGCGCACGTCGTCGATTCGGTCCGCAGGCCGAGCATGGAGCTCGACGCGGCCACGGCCGATCGGGACGAGACGTTCCAGTTCCCTCGGATGTCCCATGGCGAGAACCGAGAGCTTCGACCGCGACCAGCTGATCTCCTGTGGGCACGGCCAGCTCTTCGGACCTGGCAAACCTCAGCTCCCGGTGCCGGACATGCTGATGTTCGACCGCATCACGGGCATCTCGGATGAGGGCGGCGAGTACGGGGAGGGCTGGGCGGAAGCCGAGCTGGACGTGGAGCCGGACCTCTGGTTCTTCCACTGCCACTTCCCCGGCGACCCGGTCATGCCGGGCTGCCTGGGTCTCGACGCGCTGTGGCAGCTGGTCGGTTTCTTCCTCGGCTGGACCGGCGGCAGCGGCAAGGGCCGCGCCCTGGGGTGCGGCGAGGTGAAGTTCTCCGGCCAGATCCTTCCGGACGCGGACCTGGTGACCTACCGGCTCGACATCAAGCGTGTGATCCGGCGCAAGCTGACCATGGGGATCGCCGACGGCGCGGTCCTGGTCGACGGTGACCAGATCTACTCCGCCAAGGATCTGAGGGTCGGGCTGTTCACGGAGGACCGCCTCGACGAGGTCTAGGACGAGCGCCCCGCTCACCGGCGTCGTGGGTGCGCATCGACAGGTCGCGGGCTGCTGCAGGGTCGATCGCGGGCGTCGGGCTCCGCTGCTCCGGGCCGAGCCACCGGATCAGTTGCGGAGCGTGTCAGGAGACGTACTGGCGTGCGGTCGAATCGGCCTGCTGCCGCTCGAGCTGCCGCAGTCCTTGCTCGACGTGCGGTGGGACCGGCCGGCGTTCGCGCAGGACCCATGGCAGGCCCCCGAGGGCCGCCAGCACTGCGCGCGCGGACCGGTGGTCAGCGGCGAACTGTCGCAGGAGCTGCAGGGTCCGCGCGACGGGTCGTCGCCGGCGCAGCCACGTGAACCACAGCGTGTTGCGGATCCCCTGCCGTCGGCGCAGGTGCGGGTCGCGGACGGTCGAGGCATGGTGGTGGACGACGAGCTCGGGTACGTAGCGCATCGACCACCCGGCTGCTGCGAGGTCGGCCGCGAGCAGCTCCTCCTCACCGCCGATCAGCAATCTGGGCTCGAAGCCGCCGACCTCGAGGAAGGCGTCGCGACGGACGACCGACGCACCGGCCAGGAACGACAGCAGCGCGGTGCCCGGCAGGTCCAGGTCGAGGCGCAGCGGACTGGCGGCCATCTCCTCGCTGATGGCGTCCACCGCGCCCGTCGGCTCCACCACGATGCGGGCGTTGACCACCGCGATCGTGGGATGCGCGTCGAGCAGTCGCGCGGCGGCGGCGAGCGATCCCGGCTCCCACCACGTGTCGTCGTCGTTGAAGGCCACGTACGGCGTCGCGACCTCGGCGACGCCGAGGTTGCGGGCGGCAGCACCCCGGTTGCGGTCGAGCGCGATCAGGCGGACGTCGGGGAACTCGCGCGCGACGACCCGCGACGTGCCGTCCGACGAGCCGTTGTCGGCCACCACGATCCGGGGTCGCTCGGGCAGCGCCTGCAGCCGGCGGAGCGTCGAGCACAGCTCCTCGACGCGGTCCATCGTGATCACGACGACCGACACCGATCGGCTCACCGGACCAACCGACGAGTCGCCGTGCAGGGACGCTCGCGTGCCGATGGTCGTCATGCCGACCTGACCTGGGCGACCACCTCGTCGCGAAGTGCGCTCAACCGCGTCCTGGCCCCCCCGACACAGGCGCGCGCGGCCGAGCGCGCGGCCGGGGTCAGGCACCAGCGCAGGGTCTCGTGGATGCGCGCCTCGGTGAGACCGTCCCCGGGGATCACGGCCGGCCAGCCGAGAGCCTCCGCCTGGCGTGTCACCTTCGCCCCCGCAGGTACCGGGTCGACCGCGACCGCCGGCACACCGCGTTTGAGCGCCAACACGAACCCGTGCAGCCGTGACGACACGACGGCGTCCATCCGTGCCATGGCCGCCTCCACCTCCGCGACTGAACGTCCCTCCGGTGCCGACGCGTCGGCGTGCGGATCGACCCTGGTGTCGAGGGCCACGGACGCGCACTCGAAGCTCGCCACGGACCGGCTGATGGTGTCGGCGACGCGGTGGTGCAGGCCCTCGCCGTACTCGGGCTGCGGGTGTGCCAGCACAACGCCGACCACGGGGAGGTCGTCGACGTCATGCAGCACGCTGAGGTCGGGGCTGCTGACGTTCGCGCTGTCCCGCGCCAACACGACGTCGAACATCTCCGCGTCGGCGGGGTCGACGATGGAGACGTTGACGGCCACGGCGCGTGCCCCGCGGAAACGGTCCCTCAGCGAACGGACCTGGGCGCCGTGCGCCGGCCCGCAGACGAAGACCAACGACCTGTACACGGCGGGGTCGACCGACCGCCAGTCGACCCCGGTCCCGAACATCGGGCTCATCGCCACGTCGTGGGCGATGCCCGCATCCTCCAGCCACCCCGACACGACGTCCCGCGAGGCGAGGTCGCCGGCGGTGGCCTCGCCGTCGAGGAAGCTGAACCAGCCGGTCACGAGCGTGCGACCCTCCTCGCCCGTCATCGCGGACCGTCGAGGCGTCGGAGTTCACGCTCCACGTGCCGCGGGACGGGCGACCGGTGGCGCAGGACCCACCCGCCGCCACGGATCGCGTCGATCGCGCCGCCCGCCACAGCGCGATCGGACATCGCATGGCGCAGCACCGCGGTCGTCGCGCGCGCCATCCCCAGGCCGCGCCGCTTGCGCCACGCCGTCCATAGGTCGTTACGCGCGATGAGACGCCGCCGGCGGACCACATCGCGTTGGGGCGCGGGCTGATGGTGGGCCACGACGTCGTCCACGTAGACCAGATGCCAGCCGGAGGATGCGAGTTCCAGCGCCACAGGCTGTTCCTCGCCGCCGATCACGTACGGCTGGGGGAACCCGCCGGCCTGCAGCATGGCGTCACGCCGCACGACCGCCGCACAGGCGAGGAACCCGAGGACGCGCGGGCCGGGAAGGCCGGGGGACGGCGCGAGCGGGCTGCGGGCCATCTCCTGGCATGCGGGGTCGAGGCGGCCCTCGGGCCCGACGAGGATGCGTGCCGCGATCAGTCCCAGCTCCGGGTGGCGGTCGAAGTGGGCCACGGCCGCGGGCAGCGCGTCGTCGGCCCACCACGAGTCGTCGTCGGAGAACGCGACCAGGTCCGTCGTGGCGAGGGCCACACCGCGGTTGCGCGCGGCGGCACCCTCGTTGTGCTCCAGCGCCAGGACCTGCACCTGCGGGACGGCCCGTCGCACGGCCTGCACCGTGCCGTCCTGCGATCCGTTGTCGACGACGATGACACGGGGAGGGTCCCTCATCGACGTGAGCCGTTGGAGGGTGGTCAACAGCGTGTCCCTGCGGTCACGCGTGGCGATGATGCTCGTCACGCGCTCGCCGATCACGGCCTCATCCCCCGCTCGCGGCCCTCACGCCCCTCCGAGACGATGTGTGGCCGATCGCTGTCCCGACCTCGCCGCGCCCCGACCGTCGGGATGAGACGCGACCGGAGCGGCGCCCTCGGTGGAGTCATACGCTGCGACGTCCGTTCTCGGGGAGCGTCCGTCATGTCATCGTAGGTAGCCGTCCGTGTCCGGCCGGCACGCGCGCGGGTCGAACGGTCAAACGGCTGCCCGGACGCGGCTGGTACGGCACCGTGCTCCGCTGCGACGGACGGGAGAGGGAGAGGGGAACGTGGAGACCTGGGACGCGATCCGCGCACGCCGCGACGTCCGGGAGTACCAGGACCGCCCGATCCCGCCCGAGGCCCTCGACCGCATCCTCGAGGCGGCACGTCGCACGCCGTCGGCCAGCAACCAGCAGCGCTGGGACTTCGTCCTGGTGACCGACCGCGAGCAACTGGAAGACCTCGCTCGGGTGTGGCAGGGCGCAACCCACGTGGCGCGCTCGGCCGCGACGATCGGTCTGGTGGCACCCGTGACCGAGGACAGCTGGACGCGCATGGCGGTGCACTACGACCTGGGGCAGGCGACGATGAGCATCATGCTCGCGGCGGCCGACCTCGGGATCGGCAGCGGTCACGCCGCAGTCCGCGATCAGAAGCTCTCCCGTCGACTGCTGGATCTGCCCCCCGATCGTGAGCTGGCGTGGCTGATCGCGCTGGGGTACCCGGCGCAGCGGCCGCTCCGGCCCATCCGCGAACCCGATCGGCGTCCTTTCGAGGAGGTCGTCCACCGCAGCCGCTGGTGAACGACGGTTGTGGTGACCCGGTCGGTCGCGACGGTGCGCGCGGCGTCGACCGACGTGGCGAGCCACCCCGAACGCACCGGGGGCACGCGACGTGCGGCCGGACCAGCCCCCCGGTCGACCGCGTGTCGTCCACGCCGAGGGGTCCCAGCGGTGACGGGGCGGTGGCCACCTGGCGAGGGGGACAGCGCGATGCGCCTGCTGTGGGCGTCCGGTGGCCTAGCGTCGACAGCCGTGGAGACCCGTGACGTCCTGGCCGATGCCTTCGAGCGCATCCGGGGGGGCATGCGCCGTGTGGCCGAGGGGTTGGACGCCGAGGCGCTCGCGTACCGCCCCGACCCCGATGCCAACTCCATCGCGTGGCTCGTGTGGCACGCCACACGGGTCCACGACGATCACGTCTCGGAGATCGCCGGGCGGGACCAGGCCTGGGTCACGGACGGCTGGGCGGAGCGTCTGGACCTGCCCCTCGACCGTATGGACACCGGGTACGGCCACACCTCCGAGCAGGTGGCGGCTGTCCGTCCGGACGGACCCGAGCTGCTCGTCGGCTACCACGAAGCCGTCGCGCGACGCACCTTCGAGTACCTGGACACGATCGATGCTGGCGAGCTCGATCGGATCATCGACCACCGGTGGGACCCGCCCGTCTCGGTGGGGGTGCGGCTGGTCAGCGTGATCAACGATCAGATGCAACACCTCGGACAGGCCGGCTACGTCCGCGGGATGCTGGAACGTCTGGGCCCCGCGCGTGGCTCCGATCACCGATCGGGCTCCTGACCGCCCGTGTCCCCCAGGCGACGGTCTGAGTCGTCCCTCCCCGGGCTGCAGCGGCCGGAGCGCCGTGGCTCCGGATCGCGCAGGATCGAGCTGTCTTGACACCGTCCCTCCGCTCACTAGATACTCCCGACCATTCGGTCACTGTCCGGCTCTGGTGCGGAAGCGACAGCCTCCCCAACACGGCCGGCTGAGTGGGGCTGGGGCGAGGCTTGGAACTCCTCGGGTTCGCCTCCCTGGGCTACGCATCCTCGAGGCGAGGCTGTGCGCGGCACACGCAGGCGTCGGCGAATGACCGCGCATGTGCGCGTTCTGGTCGCCGCTGGGCTGGGCCGATGAGGGACGTCCCCCCGCGTCACGCGCGGGTTGTCGACCACGTTGCGGCGGGAGCGCCGGATCCCGTCGGTCACGTCCGGCACACCCGCGATGAGCAGCCCCCACGAGGCGTCGCCAGCCACCGACGCCCCCGACGACGGGAGGGCCGCAGCGAGCACCTGAGGGAGCCGACCTGCCACGTGCGGTACGTCCAGACCATCGACCGGCAGCATCTGGCAGGCCGACCGCTCGCCTCACAGGTTCGGAGGAAGCGATGCACGAGGAGCACCGACGGATCACCGAGCGGTTGATGAGCCTGCCGGGTGTGGTCGGCGTGGACATCGACGCACCGGCGGGGCGCGACCGTGTCCTGGTCTTCGTCGACAGGACCGTGGCGTCGGCCGATCTGCCCCAGGAACAACGGATACCCGAGACGATCGAGGGCTACCCGGTCGAGATCATCGAGAGCGGTCCGCTGATGGCTGAGAACGGAGAGAACGATGACGGAAGACCCACAGGTTCTTGACTCCCTCCAGGACACGACGGACACGCGGCGCGCTGCCGTCAACCAGTTCATGGACCCGGTAGCGCCGACCGCCAACGTCGTCGGGCTGGCCGACGGGATCAAGTACCGGGGCGGTGAACCGACCGGCGAACAGGCCCTGCTCGTGTTCGTCACCCAGAAGTTCGACGAGGGCGACCTCGCCCCCGACGACCGCATCCCAACGAACTTCCAGGACGTGCAGACGGATGTCGTGACGGTCGGGCCGCTGACCGCTGAGCAGAGCGGCGTCGGCCCGTCGGCTGGCCTGACCGCCATGCACGACGCCCTCGTCATGACCGCCGAGCCGCAGCTGTTGCGGACCCGCCTTCGCCCTGCCCCCGCCGGCATCAGCATCGGTCACGTCGCCATCACCGCCGGCACGTTCGGTACCGTCGTCTACGACTTCCTGTCCGGGTCCTCCACCACGCCGCCGTCGATCGGCGTCGGGATCCCGCCCCGCTACTACATCTTGAGCAACAACCACGTTCTCGCGAACACCAACCAGGCCCGGGCCGGTGACGCGATCGTCCAACCTGGCCCCGCGGACGGGGGCGCCGCACCAGCAGACGTGATCGCCCGCCTCACACGGTTCGTGCCCATCCGCCTCGACCCGCCCCTGCCGCGGAACCAGCACAACAACCTCGTGGACGCAGCCATCGCCGAGGTCGACTTCCAGAACGCGGACCGGCGCACCTACTTCAGCGCCGCACCTCGTGGTTGGCGCCCGCGCGCCAACCTCAACGTCGGCCTCCTCGTCAAGAAGACCGGCCGCACCACCAACTTCACCACCGGTCGCGTGATCGCCGTGAACGGCACGTTCGACATCGATTACGGCGTCGGCATCGGCCGGTTCGTCAACCAACTCGCTCTCAGCAACATGAGCGCGCCGGGCGACTCAGGCTCGCTCATCACCACGCTGGACGACGTCGCGGTGGGGCTGCTCTACGCGGGTGGTCCCACCGTCACCATCGCCAACCACATCCAGGACGTCCGGGCACAACTGCGCATCGAGATCGGTGAGCAGATGCTGTAACGGGCGGGACCACCGCCGCCCCGCTCGGCCGCACCGTCCGGGGTCCGGCGCGCCGCGGCGCTCAGCGCTGCTGCCCGGGGGCGAACAGGACCCGACGGCCTCGTTCCCGCACCGCCGTCCGCGCCTGCACGATGAGGTCCCTCGCCATGTCGTCCGAGACGCCATGGAGGGACGCCACCGCAGCCGGGTCCGCTGTCGCCAGATCGGTCACGGTCCTGATCCCCAACCGCGCCAGGGCGGAGGCGCGTGGCCGGCCGATCCCGTCGATCACCGTCAGCGGCTCCTCCACCACGACAGAGGGGCCCACCGCGGCAGCAGCGGGTGGTCTCCCCACGGAGAACTCGGGCAAACGCCGTGCTTCGGCGTCCGCGACGAGCGTGCCGCCGAT
>DASZZX010000050.1:0-13482 GCA_036260415.1 Nitriliruptorales bacterium | reverse complement strand
CATCACGCCAAGACTCCGGGGCCGCCGCACTCAAAGCCAGCCCGCCACCCCCGCGTTCATCGCGTAGGGCCGCAAGGCTGGGGCAGCGTTGCGGGCAGTGACGTGTCGCCCGGCGCGAGCATGACGACAGATCTGGGGGTGAACCCCTACACGCAAGCGCCGCCGGCGGGTGATACTCCGACTGCCGCTCACACGGGAGGCTCGATGCGCGTATCGGGCTCCAGCCGACCCCATCCCCTTGCGGTTCTGGGGGTCGTCGCACTGTGGACGGCGCTGAAGATATGGAACGAGCTAGAGGACGCCTCGCCGTTCGGGCTAGAGGTCGTCTGGATCGTCGGCGTAGCTGCCATGGTGGCGGCGGTGCTGCTGTGGTGGCTTCACCCAGACCGCAGGTTCGGCCAGGTCCTTATAGCCGCCCAGCTGCTGTACCGCCCGGGCGGCTTCTTGGAGTCGGGCAGCGCGCTGCTGTTCACGCTGGCGTTTGTGACCCGCGGTCTCGGCGATCCGCTGATGTCGTGGTTGGTCTTGGCCTACCCCGAGGGTCGGCTGAAGGGACGACTGGACCGCGCTGTGGTCGCGTTGAACGCTGTGGTGCTCTTTGCGGATGGAGCCCTCAAGGGCCTGTTCGACGATCCCCAGCGGTACTGTGACCGGTGCCCGCAGAACCTCGCGCTGGTGCGTTCGGTGCCTGCCTTGGTCGAGCCGAGGGAGATTGCGGTCCATGCGACGTCGATCCTCCTTATGGCGACCATCCTGGCGATCATGGTGGCGCGGTGGAGGCGCGCCAGTTCCGTGCGGCGTCGCATCCTGACCCCTGTTACCGTTCCCGTCGTGATCATCGCCGCTGGCGCGAGCGTGCGGTTGACGATCGCGCTTGCGGTGGAGGTCCCGGGAGGAGGGTTTCAGAGGCTCACGGCCGCGACCGATATCTTCGGGGTGGTCGCGTATGGCTTTCTGCCGGTGGGTGTGCTCATCGGTCTGTTTGTGGAACGCCGGCGTCGCTCACGTGTGGGAGGCCTGGTGGTGGAGCTTTCGGAGCTGGCCTCCGTGGATCGATTGGAACCAGCTCTAGCTCACACGGTGGGCGATCCGAGCCTGACCCTCGGCATCTGGGACCCGGACCGGCGCGGCTACGTCCGCCCAAGCGGAGAACCGCTTGACCTTCCCAACGACGACGATCCTGACCGGGCGGTCACGCATTTGGGGCGGCCGGGGCAGGCGCTTGGCGTGCTGGTGCATGATCCGGCGCTGCGGCACGATCCCGGGCTGATCGGAGCGGTGCGGGCTGCGGCGCAGCTTGCGGTCGACAATGAGCGTCTCAACGCGGAGTTGCTCGACCAGCTCCACGAACTGGAAGCCTCACGTGCACGCATCGCCACCGCGGCCGACGAGGCTACTCGGCGCATCGAACGCGATCTGCACGACGGAGCACAGCAACGACTGCTCTCGCTGGCAATGGGACTGCGCATCGCGCAGATCTCGGCAAATCCCGGGACGCGAGCGGAACTTGAGGCTCTGGCCGTGGAACTCGATACCGCTCTGCGGGAGCTACGTGAGCTGACCCGGGGAATTCATCCGTCGCTCCTGACCGACCGGGGCCTGCCTGCGGCGCTGCGCGCGTTGGGCGACCGTGCGGTCATCCCAGTCTTACTTGAAGTCAACCTTGAACGTCGCCTTCACCCATCCGTTGAAGGCGTGGCTTACTACGTAGTGTCCGAAGGAATCACGAACGCGGCCAAGCACGCATCAGCGGAATGCGTCCACGTCGGCGTGCACGTGGAGGACGACGAACTGGTGGTTCGCATCAGCGATGACGGCAAAGGTGGAGCCCAGCCTGATGGCAGCGGACTCCGCGGACTGGCGGACAGGGTCGCTGCGATCGAGGGCACCTTCGAGGTTTCAAGCTTCGTTGGTTCCGGCACGACCTTGACTGCGCGCCTGCCCGTGCGTTATCCGGCATCCGCCGCCGTGTGATGCCCGAGACCCCCAACCGCCTGCGGCTCGTGGTCGCCGAGGACGAGCCTCTCCTGCGACAAGGCATGGTGCGGCTGCTGAGGGAACAAGGCTTCCAGGTGGTCGACCAGGTCTCCACGGCGGATGCGCTGTTGATTGCCGTAGCTACCCATCGGCCCGACGTCGCCATTACCGACATTCGCATGCCCCCTCATCAGAGCGACGAGGGGCTGCGGGCCGCTGATCTTATCCGCGAACGCTTCCCGGAAACGGGAGTGCTGGTGTTCTCTGCCTTCGTTGAGACCGAGTACCTCATGGAGCTTGTACGCAGCGGCGCCGCAGGAATCGGCTACCTCCTCAAGCACCGCGTCACCCAGATCGAGCAGTTCGCCGACGCGGTTCGCCGCGTAGCCGCCGGAGAGTCCGCTGTCGACCCAGAGGTCGTCGACGAGCTGATGCGACGCCCCAGAATCCGCGATCCACTGCCCCACCTCACCGCACGCGAGCGAGAAGTACTCAAGCTGATGGCGGAGGGCCGATCCAACCGGGCGATCAGCGCCCAGCTACATGTCAGCCCGAAGACCATGGAGAGTCACGTTGCCGCCATCTTCAGGAAGCTCGGCTTGACGCCGACCCCGGATGACCACCGTCGAGTACTTGCCGTCCTCCGCTACCTCCGCGCTTGACCTGACACACCCTGTCAGCACCGCCTGCATGAGCCGCGTCTTGGCTAGTGCCTCATCCGGAAACGTTGGTGTGTTAAATGCGTCAACTTCTGTGGCTGTTGTTGAACACTTCCGGTGGCTGGCTTCTACCACCGGAGAAGGACGATGGCCCGCAAGCCCGAAGTGTTCACAGGTCGTCGACCGCAGCGAGCTACGAGATCCCCAGGCACGCCCAGCTGCTCGGCCCTCGGCCCGCAGCATCCCGCCCCGACGCTCGCGCCGCCTGGCAACACGCCCAACTGCAGTCGGACCGCTACCTCGCCCGCCGCCTGCGCCACCTCCACGACCGACAACTCGGCGGCCTCGATACGCGCCAGCAGGCCATTATCGACAACCCGCCGCCGTTCGACCCAGCACAGCTCGAACAGGCCCGGCATGCCCTGGCCGTCGAGCCGAGCTGCAACGAACGCGACCGAGCGGGCAACGGCACAGACCGTCGAACTCGCCCGGGTGGTGGTCGAACGACTCGAGCGAGCCGCCCAAGCCCACCGCGACGGGCGCCACGCCGCGACCGAGGCGACCGCCATCCGACGCCAAATCACCCTCGAACGCGATCGCAGACGCGCACGAGCCAATCGGGCGCTTCGGAAGTTGAGGGGGCTGATGTCCTCGTGAGCTCGGTCGAGGTTCGTAGGAAAGGCACAGGGGCTCCGCGAGAGTGGAGGTGTTCGACGCCACCACTCAGGAGCCCCTGTGGAGATAGATGCTACGCGCATGTGTCAGCTGCTGGTCGGACTTGACGACATCGAAGTCGTCGGGGTGATCCGCTGGACCGCCAGCGTGCAGGTGCATGTGCGCTCGACCACACCGAGGCCGGTGTGCGGCTCGTGTGGCGCGGCGGCGGCGGTGAAGGAGACGCGACGACGGCGGCTGGTGGACCTGCCGTGCTTCGGTCGCCCGGTGGTGCTGGTGTGGCTGCAGGTCCGCTGGCGCTGTGGCAACCGCGACTGTCCGGTCGCGTCGTGGATACAGACCGACCACCGCATCGTGGTGGGCAACCGTGGCATCACCGACCGTGCTGCACGGTGGGCGTGCGAGCAGGTCGGCCGACACGGTCGGACAGTTTCGGAGGTCGCCCACGACCTGGGCTGTGACTGGCACACGGTCAACCGTGCCGTGATCGGCTACGGGCTCGCGCTGGTCGACGACCCCGACCGCATCGGGCCGGTCGCGGTGCTGGGGCTGGACGAGACGTCGTTCGTCCGCCACGGCCCGTGGCGGCAGCGGGTCTGGTCGACCGCGATCGTGGGTGACGGACGCCTACTCGACGTCGTAGAGGGCCGTGACGCGCTGTCTGCGTGCCGCTGGCTGGCCGCACGCCCCACCGACTGGGTGGACCGGATCGGCTGGGTGACGCTGGACCTGTCGGGCGCCTACCGGCTGGTGGCCGACACGATGCTGCCGGCCGCGACCCAGGTCGCCGATCCCTTCCACGTCGTGCGGGTCGCCAACGACCGGCTCGACGACACCGCCGGCGCGTGCAGAACGAGACACTGGGGCACCGCGGCCGCAAGCGCGACCCGCTGTACCGGGCCCGCAAGCTGCTGGTCTTGGCCGACGAGCACCTCGATGACGACGGCCGCGCCCGACGTCAAGGACTACTGCGCGCCGGCGACCCGCGCGGCGAGGTCGCCGACGCGTGGACCGACAGGAGGCCGTCCGCGAGATCTACCGGATCGACGACGCCAACGTCGCCCTCGAGTGGGTCAGCGAGCTCGCCGACAGCATGACCGACGTCACCTACGCCCCGGAGATCCGCCAGCTGGGACGGACCCTGCGACAGTGGGCTCCACAGATCGCGGCCTGGCACCGGTCACGCGCCAGCAACGGCCCCACCGAGGCCGCGAACAACCTGGCCAAGCGCATCAAGCGCGTCGCCTTCGGGATGACCAACTTCGTCCACTGGCGCGTCCGGGTCCTGCTCTACGCCGGCGGCCCCGACTGGACCAAGCTCCCGGCGATCTTCCCGGCAACCCCGTGAACTTCCGAAGAGCCGCCAATCGGGGGATCGGCGTTGTCCGTGCCGCTCGATAGGCCCGCTGGGAGCACCTGGGAAGAGGCGCGGCGTCCCGCGCCGTAGTCCCCGTTGCAGGTGGCTGGCAGCGAGTCCGCCGACGCGAGGTTCCACGCATAGTTCCGAGGCGCCGACGAGCCGTCGCCGGTTCTCCACCAGCCGCTCGGCAGTCCCGCTCTAGGCGTCCCTGCTGGGTGCACGGGCACATGTGAGGGCATCCCCGTACGGTGGGCGACGGGCTGGAGCCGATGGAGATGCACAGCACGCTGCCTGTTGGGATCTCGGCGTTCGTCGGCCGCGAGCGTGAACGTGCGAAGGTGGCCGACCTGGTCGCGGGTGCCCGGGTGGTGACGTTGACCGGTTCAGGTGGCTGCGGCAAGACCCGGCTGGCAGTGGAGGTCGCCGGGGACGTGGCGCCGCGGTTCTCCGACGGGGCCCGCTGGGTGGACCTGCAGGGGCTGAGGGAACCCGGGATGGTCGCACCGGCCATCGGTAGGGCAGTGGATGTCTACGAGCGACCCGAGCAGGCGCTGGTCGACGCGCTCGCCGAGCAGCTGCATTCACGACACCTGCTAATCGTGTTCGACAACTGTGAGCACCTGGTCGAGGCGTGCGCGGAGCTGGTCGGCGTGTTGTCGTCGGCGTGTCCGCAGCTGCACGTGCTGGCGACCAGCCGGGTGCCGCTGGTCGTCGAAGGGGAGGCGACGTTCGAGGTCGCCCCGCTGCCCGTGCCCGACTCCGATGTTCGCTCAGCCAGCGCGGTCGCGGCAGCGGACGCGGCTCGGTTGTTCGAGGTGCGGGCCCGGCAGGTGGCCGCGGACTTCCGGATCAGTGACGACAACGCTTCCGCGGTGGCCGAGATCTGCCGCCGCCTGGATGGGATCCCGTTAGCGATCGAGCTGGCGGCGGCGCGGGTGCGGGTGCTGGCACCGGACCAGATCGCGACCGGGTTGTCGGACCGGTTCGGGTTGTTGACCGGAGGGGTGCGCGGTGCGCCGGCACGTCACCAGACGCTGGAGGCGTCGCTGGATTGGAGCTACGACCTGCTCGACGCCGTGCAGCGGTTGGCCCTGGCGAGGCTGTCGGTCTTCGCCGGGTCGTTCGAACTGGATGCCGCTGAGGCGGTTGTATGCGGCGAGGGGATCGACGGCGACAACGTTCTCGACCTGGTCGCCGGGCTGGTCGAGCAGTCATGGGTACGGGTCATCCAGCGTCAGGGTCGGGCCCGCTACCGGCTGTTGGGGACGATCCGGGTTTACGCCCAGCAGCGCCTCGCGGAGCTGGATGATCCCGCCCGGGTGCGTGGCCGCCATCTGGAGTTCCATGCCGGGCTGGCAGGGCGGGCGCAGGAGGGTCTCACCGGTGGACAGGCCGAGCCCTGGGTGGCGCGGCTCGCGGCCGACCTGCATGATCTGCGTGCCGCGATGGACTGGGCGGCGGAGACAGGAGATCTGCGGGGGCTGGTGGGGCTCACCGAGCCGATCGTCCGCTTCTGGTTCGAGCGCGGCCTGTCCCGGGAGGTGCACCGCCGGCTGCACGACGCGGTCGAGGCCCAGGACGCCCCAGATGACGTGCGCGTGCGAGCGTTGACGACCGCGGCGGCCCTGGCCCTTGCTGTCTGCGAGCCGGCCAACGCCCATCGGTCGGCGAGCGAGGCGGTCGCCGCGGCACCCGCCGCTGACGTGGGCGGCGCGCTTGCGGTCGCGTTGGGCCAACGGGCTTTCTCGGGGGCGAGGTCGGGACTGTCGACCAGCGACCAGGTGGAGTCTGACGTCGAGCAGGCGCTCCAACTCGCGGAGCGGTGCGAAGATGCGTCGACCCAGGCCTACGTCCTGGCGTTCGCCGGGGCGGCGCTGTTCTGCAGCCGCTCGATCGACGCCGGGTGCCGTCAGCTCGAGCAGGCCGTGGGGGTGTGCGAGACCAACGACCTCACCTTCCAGCTGGCGGCTGCCCACGCGTCCCTCGGCGCGGGTCTCGTGCCGGGGCCGGAGTGGTCCGGCCGACTCGACCGGTCACGCCGACACGCTCGACGGGCCGTCGAGCTCAGCCGGCAGGTCGGACGTCCCGGATGGGAGGCATGGGGGCTCACCGGGCTCGCAGCGGCTGCCGTCCTGCGGGGCGAGCACGACCGAGCGCAGGACCTGTTGTCCAGGGCGCAGGCGGTGTTGCGGCCACGAGCCCTGGAGGGATCTCAATACGACCTGGCCCTCCGCCACTGGCTGGCGTTGTCGGCTTGGGCATCCGGCGACTCAGAGTCCGCGCGGGCCACGGCTGCAGAGATCGCGCGGATCGGCCGTGGTGGTGGCAGCCGCCTGGACGAGTCCATCGGTGAGTGGCTGCTGGGTGTGGTCGCGCACGACCAGGGGCGCCACGACGACGCGCGAGCACACCGGGAGACCAGCTGCGCCCTGTCGACCGACCCACGGCTCCCGTGGCCGCTGGGTCGGTCGTTGCTCGGCCTCGCGGAGCTGGCTACCGCCGACGAGGACCTCGAGGAAGCGTGGGAGCTGGCCCACGACGGCCTCCAGATCTTGGACGACTACGGCGACCGGCTCGGGGCCGCCGCGGCGCTGGAAACGATCGCCGACCTGGCCGTAGCCCTCGGCGAGCCCGAACGGGCGCTTCGCCTGCTCGCCGCGTCGCAACGGTTCCACACCGACACGGGCATCGTCCGCTTCCCCCTGCAGGCCGACCGCTTCGAACGCACCCGCAACACTGCAGATGCGGAACTGGACTCCACCGACGCGGCCGGATGCTGGGATGCCGGCAGCGACCTGTCGCTGGCCGAGGCGGTCGCCTACGCCCGCCGCGGGCGGGGCCAGCGTCAACGCCCGCAGATCGGTTGGGCGTCACTGACTCCCGTCGAACGCGACGTGGTTCGGCTGGTCGCCGAAGGCCACACCAACGCCGAGATCGGTCAACGCCTGTTCATCTCCGTCAACACGGTCAAGAAGCACCTGACCCACGTCTACGCCAAGGTGGACGTCGACGGACGCGCCGATCTCGCCGCACAGGTTGCCCGCCGCGGCCTGTAGTAGCACCCCCAGCTGCCGAAGCATTACCCGGTCGGGTGATGTTCTCGCGCGTCTTCTGCTTCATCGTGGCAGGCGTGCTCGCACGAGACACAGGAGCAGGCGCATGACGACCAACCGTGCCGCGACAGGAAACAACCTGAAGGTGCTCCCGGTCGATGGGACGGAACTCACCTATCGGGTGACCGGTGACGGTCCGCGCTGCTGATGCATGGCGGCTTCGGCGTGATGGAAGTGTGGGATGAGATACAGGATGAACTCGCCACAACCCACAGGGTGATCGCCTACGTCATCGTTCCAGGCATGACCGTACGAGGAGAGAGCACATGAGCAGCCAACGCACCCACTACGTGACCACCACCGACGGCGCCACCCTCGGTGGGACCGTGCACGGCCAAGGGCCGGAGCTGGTGTTCGTGCAAGGGATCATCGGCGATGGCGACCTCGACTGGCAGGAACTGCTGCCGCACCTGACCGGCCGGTTCACCTGCCATCTGCCGAGCTGGCGGGGCCGTGGCCTCAGCGACGATCACCCCGACCTCAGCTTCGGTCGGCTGGTCGACGATGTCCTCGCCTACGTCGACAGCATCGCAGAACCGACCGGACTGGTGGGATGGTCCGCCGGCTCCAACCTGGCAATCGCCGCCGCCGGGACGCAGACCGACGCGGTGGACGCCGTGGCCGTCGTTGGGCCCGTGATGCCATGGCTGATGGACGAGCACGAACGAGCGGCTCTCAGCGAGGTCGGCGCCCGCACCGCCGAGCTGGCCAGCGAAGGAAGGCTAACCGATGCGATCCGCGCGTTCGCCAGCTTCCCCTTCAACGATGAGGACCTCGCCGTGGCCGAGGACGCCGGCTACTTCGAAGCCACAGGACGCTACGTCCCGAACCTGCTCAACGTCCAACAACAAGCGATGGAGTACGAAGGCCCCACCCCGGACGATCCGGCCATGCTCGGCGCGATCTCAGCTCGGGTGCTCGTGCTGCAGGGATCGGACACCAAACCTCACGACCTCACCGCCGCGCGGCACGTGGCCGACCACGTCCCCAACGCACGTCTACAAGAGCTCCCCGGCGCCGGGCACGCCATCCCGCTGACCCATCCCGCAGTGCTCGCCGAAGCGCTCACCGCGTTCTTCTCGCAAGCGCAGCAGCCCGCCTGACAGCCCGGGGCGCGACTGAGCCGCGCGATGACCGGTGCGGCTTCTCTGTGGAGGAGCCCATAGTCAAGCACGGGTTGGGTGTTAGGTGGCGCGGTCGTGCGTCGGTCTGATCTGGGGGGTCGGCGTGACGTGACGCGTGTCGTTCTGCCGTCATCGTCGCACCGCCCTGCATGATGACAGGCCCCAACGATCGTGGGTTTCGCCGGGGACGGCCGAGTTCGACGAAGGTGGCACCTTCCCGCGGTTGCCGGACAACCCCGCTCTCGCTGACACGATGGTCCGCGGCGACGTCTTGCGTCGAGAGATCGATGCGGTCTCGGCGCGCACAACGAGATCATGAAGGTCCACAAGCACGAGGATCATGTCCACTACGTACTGCTCGGACACGTCGAGCAACGGGTCCTGCATCTCGTCGTTGGCCCATCGCCACGGCTGTCGCGTGGCGTCGGGTATCCGCGGACATCTCATGCCGGGGATCTCGGGCACCGCCGACCCGGCCGACTTACGATGGCTTGTAGCCAAATCTGTAACGACGCAGAGGGGTTCGAGTGCTCGGCGCCATCAGCCTCAAGTCCGAGCTGCAACGGCATTGGACGTACTCGGGCAAGGACGAGGACATCGCCACGAGATCTACCATGACGACGCTGTGCTCGAGTTCCCGCAGTCGCAGGAGAGGTTCGAAGGGGTCGACAACTTTCGGGAGTGGCAAAGGATCTTTCCGGCGGAGTTGAACGTCAAGCTGGGCAGAATCAACCATCGGGATGACCTCGTGGTAACCGAGTACGCGATCAGTTATGACGGTGGCCCGTGGATGTTCTGCGTGAGCATCATGGAGTTCCGCGGAGACAAGGTCGCCCACGAACACATCTACATCATGGAGGGTTGGGACGCGCCGGACTGGCGGGCGCCTTGGCGTGCGAGCACGCCTTCCTGCGACGTGGTCGACGAATGATGTCAGTCCACGTCATCCGAACGCGTCGTTGCACTCGGCGACAGCGGGCCACCGGCGAGGGCCCGTAGCGGCCGATGGTGGCCGCATCGAGCGTCGGGACGACGTTGCTGTGCGACGCCTCGTGGTCCCGGGGTGGCGGGAGGATGCCGCCCGCCACGACGGTGCCGCCACCCCGACGGCCCTCGACGTAGCCCTCGGGCGCGAGCCGCTCGTACGCGTCCGTGACCGTGGAACGCGACACCTCCAGCTCGGCGGCGAGCACACGCGACGGGGTCAACCTGGTGCCCGATCGGCAGCCGGCCGTCAGCGATCGCATCCCGCAGCTGGTCATGGATCTGCGTCACGAGGCTACGGTCGCTCCCCGGCTTGGGCGTTCTGGTCGTGCGACCGATGAGATCGGCACCGCGGCCCGGTCGAAACGAACGACGGCACCACCCAGCGAGACAGGTTCCACGGGCTTCCCAGGGAGCCCGCCGGCGCGACCGGAGAACGCCCATGACGACCATGCCCGTCAACGTGAGCCGGAACCTCCCCGGCAAGCCGCCCGTCGTCGACCTGGCCACCTGGCAGGCGGCGCGCGAGGAGCGGCTGGTCCGCGAGAAGGCGCACACCCGTGAGGGCGACGCGATCGCCAAGGCCCGGCGGCGGCTGGCGATGCTCGAGCTCGACGGCACGGTCGAGGTCACCGGCGTGGACGGCCCGGTCCCGTTCCTCGACCTGTTCCAGGGTCGCGACGAGCTCATCGCCTACAAGCACATGTGGTACGACGGCGCGCGCACCAGGGGCAGTGCGAGGGCTGCACCACCACGGCCTGGCACGTCAAGGACGCCGTCTACCTCAACGCCCGCGGCGTCTCGTTCGCCGTCCTTAACCTCGGGCCCGTGGGACGAGGTGGCTCCCACGTCGAGTTCATAGGCTACACCCAGCCCTGGTACTCGGTGGGGGGCGGGGATGCGCCGGTCGACGGAGGGATGGGGCACATGGTCTGGTTCCTGTGCGACGGCGACCGCGTGTTCCTCACCTACGCCACGACGGGGCGTGGCAACGAGCCGGTCAACGGGCCCTTGGGCCTGCTCGACATGACGCCCTACGGCCGCCGAGAGGCATGGTTGGACACCCCCGAGGGCTGGCCCGAGGCCCCTCAAGCCGACTCGCCGGTCGGTGGGCATGGCTCGCCGATCTGCTGGTACTGGCGTACGGACGCCGACGGCGTCGCCACCTGGGGTCCGACCAGCCGACCCGTGCCGCAGTGGACCCGCCCCGGCGCTACCCCTGTGGAGACCCTCGGCCGCCACGGCCACCACCACTGAGGCAAGGCGCGACGAGCACACGAGACACGAGGAGCACGACAGTGCGGGAACTGATGGTCGACTTCATCACCTCCCTCGACGGCTACGCGTCGGCGGAGGGCTGGCCCGGCTGGTGGGGCCTTGAGGGGCCCGAGTACCTCGCCTGGCTCGACGAGCAACCCGACGTCACGTACCTGATGGGGGCGAACACCTACCGGTTGATGTCGGGATTCGCGGCCGGTGAGACACCGGCGGGAACCGACGGGTTCACCGCCGACGAGGAGGCCGCGGTCGACGGACTCACACGAGCGCCCAAGGTGGTGTTCTCCGCCACCCTCGACGAGCCGCTCACGTGGGCGAACACGACCCTCGTACGCGACGACGCGGTCGAAGCGGTTAGGGCGATGAAGCAGGACGGCTCGGGGCTGCTGAGCACGATCGGCAGCATCAGCCTGTGCCGGTCGCTGCTCGTCGCCGGGCTCGTCGATCGCTTCCGGGTCGTGATGTTCCCGGTGATCACCGGCGCAACGGGAGCCGAACGCATCTACGACGGCTACCCGGACGTCGCCCTGGAGATGACCGACCACCGCACCTTCGACGGACGCATCCAGCTGGTCGAGTACCGACCCCGCGTCCTCGAGCACCCACCGCTCGGCCCGACCGGATGAGGTCGCGAACAGCCAGCCGGACCGCCGATGCGTCCGGCGCCAGACGACCGTCCACAGCGTTGATCGCTCTCGGAGGGAGCTTGCTGCGATGACGAAGGTGATCGCCGACATCATCATGTCGCTCGACGGGTTCGTGACCGGGCGCGGCGCCGACGAACGACATGGGCTCGGTGATGCAGCCGAGCTCCACACCTGGGCCATGCAGCAGGCCGGTCGACACTGAGATTCTGGAGTGGTCGACGGCGGAGAGCGGTGCCGTGATCATCATGGGGCGACGGTTGTTCGATGTCGTGAACCACCCCGTACGGGTGGTGCCAGGACATGGGTACGGCGCCGACCAGACGGGCACGCCGCGTTCTTCGTCGTCACCCACTCACCACCGGCGGACGTCCGGCTGCAACGCGAGCTCGGGATGCGGGTCACCTTGGTGGGCGATCTGGCTGCCGCGATCGACCAGGCTCGGGCTGCCGCAACCCATGGTTCCGTGGTGATCATGGGCGGCGGCGACGTCGTCGGCCAGGCGCTCGTCCTGGGCCTCGTCGACGAGCTGGGCCTGCACCTCGCCCCGATGATCCTCGGCGGCGGCACGCCGCTGTTCAAGCCAGGCACTCGCCAGAGGTACCGGCAACGCGACGTTCGGACGTCGCGGAACGCCGTGCACCTCACCTACGAGCGCATGTAGACGCGACGAGGTGTGGTGCGACATCTCTCGCACGACGGGTCGAGATCTCGGCCCGCACCCGCTCACGTCACACCCACTGATCGCCGGGAGGCCGCCATGTCCCAGGTCCGGGTTCACAACTTCTCGATCTCGCTCGACGGGTTCGGGACCGGCGAGGGCATCACGTTCGACGCCCCGTTCGGTCACGCCGGGGAACGCCTGCACGAGTGGATGTTCACCACCCGCTTCTGGCACTCGATGGTCGGTGACACCGGTGGCACCGCAGGCGTCGACCACTCGTTCGCCCAACGGATCCAGCTCGGCTTCGGGGCTGAGATCATGGGCCGGGGCAAGTTCGGCCCGCAGACCGGGCCGTGGACCGATGTCGGCAGCGATGACGAGTGGCGGGGCTGGTGGGGCCCGAACCCACCGTTCCACACACCGGTGTTCGTGCTCACGCACCACCCGCGCCCGCCGATCGAGATGGATGGCGGCACCGTGTTCCACTTCGTCGACGCCACCCCGCAGGAAGCGCTCGACTTCGCCAAGGAGGCCGCCGGCGACCTCGACGTGCGCATCGGCGGTGGCCCCACGGTCGTCCGCGACTTCCTCGCCGCCGACCTCATCGACACGCTCCACGTCGTGCAGGTACCGATCCTCCTCGGCCGCGGCGTCCGGCTCTGGGACGGTGTCGAGGGCGTCGAGGAGCGCTACGACATCGAGGCGGTCACGTCACCCAGCGGTGTCACCCACCTGACCTTCACACGCCGATAGCGCGAGCTTGCCCGCCACCCGGTGTGCTAGCGGCCAGCCATGAAGCGTTTCCTGTAGGACCAGTCCTATGCCTACAAGTGTGGGCGGATGATGCTGGTGATGGGCACGCCCAGAACCACTGCGATGCTGCTCTTGCTGCCCGTCCCTGCGAGGGTGGGCGCCGGGATGTCCGCGCCGGTCTGACTCACAGAACCACCGATCGCGTATCTAGAAACCGAGCCGTCGGCCGGTGGCGGGCATCTCGTAGGCGC